>JBBRIC010000207.1:0-1517 GCA_038221665.1 Sphingomonadales bacterium | reverse complement strand
AGGGTCGGTCGCCTTCGCGCCCTCGGGCAGCGTGATTTCCGCGCCTTCCTTGCCCTGTGACGCGGCGATCACCTCGCCCCAGGTCGCAATGCTGGCAAGGCCGTCGGCCAGCCCGAATTCGGTGCGCAGCACTTCATCGACCGAACGGATGATGAAGCCGACGACCGGGCGCGGCGTGTAGAAGACGCCACGCTTGACCTTTTGTTCGGCGTCATATTCCTTCAGGAACAATTCGTAGAAATGGATGACCGGGTCTTCATCCGGGTTCTTGCGATCGAAATCCGCCAGCACCGCCTCCATATCTGCGTTTTCCAACAGATCGACGACTTCGCCGATGCCAAGTTCATCGAAATCGAGGCTGGCGCCCGGCTTGCCCGGTTTCTTGCCGCCGGCCTCGATAAACTGCCCGAGCATCTCCTTCAGGAACGGGCTGGTGCCGGCGACATTGGCGGTCATGTCGTCCTGGGTCAGCGCCCCGGACGCGCGGCTGATCGCGGTGGACAGCAAGCCATAGGCAATGGTCTGCGCATAGGTATCGGCAAAGCCCTGCGGCGTCAGATCATGGATCAGCGCTTCCTTGAAGGCGGCGTGCAGCTTGACCAGCGAGCCATCGGCGGTCTGCGCCGAGATGAGCGCCTCGGCCCGCGCCCGGATGCGGCGGGCGAGCGCGGCAAGCGCCTTGGCCATTGCCTTTGAATCGCGGACGACCTGGCCCGGAGTCTGGCTGAAGGCCGACGACCATTGCGCGCGCCAGGCATCGGTTTTGGCGACATCATCAGGCCAGTGCAGCTTAGTCTTCAGCGCATTTTCAGTGAGCGCGAAACGCCGCGGTGTGTCATCGGCATCCCAGCCGAGCACCTTCAGCGTGGCGGCGTCACCATGGCCGGCATCATCGGCAAAATGCGCGAAGGCCAGCCGGCGTTCACCAACGGCACCGGTGGCGGCGATGAACAACAGATCATGCTTGGCAAAGGCAGCGCGCTCGCTGGCGTTGGCGGAGGCGCGTTTCTTGACCGCGAGCTTGCCGAGGATGTTGCGGACGAGGGTGACCGGCAGTTTGGCGTTGGGCAGATTGAGGAAGAACACGCCCCAGGGCTGAGCACGAGTCAGCGGGCGCAATTGCTTGATCTCGATGCCGCCGCCGACAGCTTCGGTCTTGAGGCCGATTTCCTCGGGGGCGACATCATAGGTTGCTTCATCGAGGCTGATATCTTCGGGGATCGGCCAATCGAGTTCGTCGCGCAGATAGCCGACCAGCGACGGAAAATTGTGAACGCCATCGAGCGGAAGCGGCATCAATTGATCTCCATCCAGGCCTTGATCACCGGTTCGACACCCGGCGGGGCCTGCATCTGTTTCATGTAGCTGTTGCGGATGTGGCGCAAAACGGCATCACGCGCCGTGCGCAGCCGGTCACGCGGGGTCGCGATATGGCGCGGCGTTTGTGGCGTGCTGCGCACGATCTCGACAATCTCGCGAAGGCCTTCCGTGACCTTGTCGGTGGTGAAATCGAAGTA
>JBBRIC010000206.1:0-1536 GCA_038221665.1 Sphingomonadales bacterium | reverse complement strand
TGAGATCGATGCCCTCTCGGGCATAGCGCTCGCTCTGGCGATTCAGCGGCTGGTGCTGGCCGAACTTCTCGATCAGGATCATGGCCAGCAGGTTAGGCCCGGCAAAGCCGCGCGGTGTCACATGGAAGGGCGCCGGCGGCTGCGTGATCGTCTCGCAACTCCGGCACGAGAACTTCTCACGCACTGTCTGGATCACCTTCCACCGCCGCGGGATGACCTCGAGCGTCTCGGTGATGTCCTCACCCAGCCTGGACAGCTTCGCCGACCCGCAGCAGGGACAGCTCTCTGGCGCCGCGATCACCACGCGCTCGCGGGGCAGATGATCGGGAAACGGTTTGCGCGCAGGCCGCCTGCGCTCGAAGGATTTGACCGTCTGTGTCCGCCCCGCCGCTTTTTCGGCTGCCAGTTCGTCCTCGGTCGCTGCCGCCTCCAGATCTTCGAGCTGAAGCTCCATCTGGTCCAACAGCCGCGCCGTCCGCTCCGAACGCGTCCCGTAGAGCTCACGCCGCAGTTTCTCGATCGCCAGCTTGAGATGGGCGATCAGGGCTTCGCTGCTGGTAAGATCCGCCTGCGCATTGGCCGCTTCGGCCTTGGCGACCGCAGCATTGGCCTCAGCCGTGAGGCGCGCATGGCGCTCCGCGATGATCATCGCATGCGCGGCGGCGAGGTCGGACGGAAGCGATTCAGCAGCGTCTTTCATGAGGCGATGGAATCACATTTGCCGTGACCTGCAAGCAAAAACCGTCAGCCGACCGAGGTCGGACGCCAGGTTTCCTGAGGATGACGCCAGTCGATCCCGGACAGCAGATAGCCGAGCTGGGCGGAGGAGATCGTCACCGCGCCGTCGGCTGCGCTCGGCCACAGGAAGCGACCCCGCTCCAACCGCTTGGTAAACAGGCATGCACCCTGGCCGTCATGCCAGATCACCTTCAAGAGATCGCCGCTGCGTCCACGAAAGCAAAACAGCTGACCGCTCAGAGGATCGCGTCGCAATACCTCCTGCACCTGAAGCGACAGGCTCGCAAAGCCCTTCCTCATGTCCGTGTGCCCGGTCGCAAGCCACACCCGAACCCCGCTCGGAAGTGGGATCATGGCAATGCTTCAAGTCCGCGCAGAATTCGCAGAAGATTTTCCACATCGACCTCGCCATCGACCAGGACGCGTCGGCCCTTCGCGCTCACGATCTCGATCCGGCCACAGCCCGATCCGCGACCCGTCGCAGGCGGCTCGGCAACGATCATTGCCGGCACAAATCCAACCGGGACACCAAGCCGCCCCGCCCGATATGCCTTGCGCCACGAAAACAAAAGCTGATTGGAAATCCCGTGCCGGCGCGCCGTCACTGATGCCAGCCGAGGTCCTGAAAGGCTCTCCTCGACAATCCGAACCTTCACCTCATCGGACCACCGACGACGCCGGCCCGTGTCAACAATCTCAAGACGACTGATGGGACGAGTGTCAGTATGGCTATCCATAACGACAGTCAGCTACATCCCGCCCATTTCGGCAAGGCGGCCTACACCGGATGAATACGCT
>JBBRIC010000205.1:0-1568 GCA_038221665.1 Sphingomonadales bacterium | reverse complement strand
CGATGACGATCGCCATGGTGCCGGCATCGATGGGTTGGATCCAGCGGGTCAGTTCGGTGGTTGAAATCAGTGAACTGCGATCGGGGCCGGCGGCGCCTTCGGGCCAGCGGCCATCGGCCGGCACCAGGAAAAATTCCGATTTTGGTGCTGCCCAGCCATGGCCGGCGTAGGTGATGATCACCAGATCATCGGGGGTTGCCGGGCGCAACTGGCTGGCATCGACTCCCGCAGCGGCCAGAGTGTGGCGCGCCGCATCGGCGTTCGCACCGCCGGCGAGCAGCGCCAGCGCCGCTGCGACGAGGGATTTTGTAACGGCGGGCTTGCCGGCATCGCCCGCCAGCAACAGGCGATGTACGTCATGGCCGGGCAATTTTGCCAGACGCGCATCGAACAGCCGGGCATCGGCGGCCGAAAAATGCAGCCGCAACCGCGCCTGCGCATAGGCATCGATACCAATGGCGATGACATAGGCACGGGGAGCAACGGGCGTCACCGCCGGGCGCTGATACACAAGGCGCGCGGTTTCGCCCTTTACCCGATCCTCGTTAAAGGCATAGGCGGTGAACACGGGCTTTGCCGCCGTGCTGCCGGTTGCCAGCCGCACGACAAATCGCTGCCGGGCGCGACCATCGGGCCCGGCAGCGATCCGGTTGGCCGCCTGCCAATCGGAGAGCGTCAGCGTATCGGCCGGATCGGCCGGATATTGCGCCACCATCTGGCCATCCCGAAACAGCCGCAGATTATAAAGGCCGGAATGTGTCTTGCCATTGGCGGCGGCAGCTTCGACCCCTTCTGCCGCTGACACCGTGACGATCGCCTGGTCCGGCGTTTCGCCCGGCTGCACAGCCTCGATCCGCACATCGGGCAACACCCGGTTGCGCGACAGGGCGGGCAAGGCCGGCGGCGGAAAAACGGTGGCGCAACTATTGGCGATGCTGCATTCGTTCAGGCGCCGGGCCAGTTGCGGTTCATAAAAATCGCGCATGAAGGTCTGTGCGCCAAGGCTGTGCCAGGGATCATCGGGCATCAACCAGCGAAACTGCGGCGCATCGGCCCCCAAGTCGGTATCATATCGGCCATCGGGCATCACGGTCATGAACTTGTCATCGGCAAAGAAATAGGTTGTCCGCAACAGCGCGCCGCTGCGATTGTCCCATAGCCGCAGGCCTTCGATACCCGACATCGCCCAGAATATATCGCGGCCGGGCAGCTTGCCGCCGGCGATGACATTGCCATGGTCCATGGTCGGCAAGGTCTTGCCGGTGGCAAGGTCATAGCGGGCGATGCCGGCATCGATCATTCCGGCCACCGCCAGCGTTTTGCCATCACTGGTCAGCATCGTTGGAGCGAGGCTGCCATTGGCGAGCACCGGCAAGGCCTTGCCATCTTCGGTCATTTTGGCCGGGTGCCAGACGCTGATCTGGCCATTGACCGACAGGAACAGCGATTTTCCGTCCTTGGAAAAAGCAAGACCGCCAACCTCTGCCTTGCCCAGCGCCAGAATATTGACGAACGCCGATTCAAGATTGATGACGACGATTTCGACCTCATCATTGGCCAGCGTCAGC
>JBBRIC010000204.1:0-1596 GCA_038221665.1 Sphingomonadales bacterium | reverse complement strand
GGCCGTGGCTGAAGCGGGCCAGAATTCGAGCAGCAGGGGCACGAACAATACCGCCCAAAGCGCACTGACCAGCAGCAGCACCAGAAAGGCGAGCAGTGCCGATGCCGCCACCTTGCCGCCGCCGGCGATGCCAATCGATTGGGCGATGCCTGTGAACAACAGCCCGGCGATGAGCGGGATGATCGTCATCTGCAGCGCCTGCAGCCACAGATTACCGATAGGCTCGGCGATCGCCAGCGCCGCGGGGCCAATGCCCGTCGCCGGCAGAATCGCGCCCATGGCGAGCCCTGCGACCAGCGCCGCAAAAATCCACAGTGTCAGTTTCATGGCTGCTGACCGGTCGGCGATAAAACTGCCACCGCCGGCCAGTCGCCCGTCATGCGTCCGGCTGCGACAGGTGCGCCAGAACCGCGTCACCCATCGCCGCCGTTGTCAAAACCCCGCCCAGATCAGCAGTGCGGGCGCCGGCATCGAGTGCGGCCGCCACCGCCATTTCGACCCGCCCGGCCATATCGATCCGCCCGAGGCTATAGCGCAACGCCATGGCGAGGCTGAGGATTGCAGCACAGGGGTTTGCAACGCCGCGCCCGGCAATATCCGGGGCGGAGCCATGAATGGGTTCATACAAGCCGGGCGTTCCCGCTTCCCCGATGGCGGCAGACGGCAACATGCCCAACGAACCTGTCAGCATCGCCGCTTCGTCGCTGAGGATATCGCCGAACAGATTATCGGTCAGGATGACATCGAATTGTTTTGGCGCCTTGACCAGCTGCATGGCCATATTGTCGGCGAGCATATGGCTCAATCTGATGTCGGGATATTCGGCATCGCGCAGCGCCTGCACTTCTTCGCGCCACAACAGCCCCGCCTCCATGACATTGGCCTTTTCCGCCGATACGACTTCGCCCTTGCGGCCGCGCGCCAGGGTGAAGGCGACACGGGCAACCCGCTGGATTTCGGACGTCGTATAAACATGGGTGTTGACGCCGCGCCGCTGGCCATCGGGCAGGGTTTCAATGCCGCGTGGCTCGCCGAAATAAACCCCCCCGGTCAATTCGCGCACGAACAATATATCCAGCCCTTCGACATGGATACGTTTCAGGCTCGACGCATCGGCCAGCGCTGCAAAACAGCGCGCCGGGCGCAAATTGGCATAGACGTTCATGCCGGCGCGCAGCGCCAAAAGCCCGGCTTCGGGACGCTGGTCATAGGCCTGCCCGGCCCATTGCGGCCCGCCGACCGCGCCCATCAGCACCGCGTCCGAAGCCTTGGCCAGTGCCAGCGTTTCAGCGGTCAGCGGGATGCCATCGACATCGATGGCAGCGCCGCCAAAGCGCGCTTCGGTAATTTGAAGGTCAAGGCCCTGGTTGATCAACCGGCCGGCCATGCGGCGGGCGATGGCAGTGACTTCGGGGCCGATGCCATCGCCGGGGAGCAGCAGGAGAGTCTGGGTCATGCCGTGATCTAGGCGAACTGACCGGCGCGGCGCCAGCCCCAAAAATCGACACCAGAGCTTCGTGCCGCTTTGCGGGAGCGGGCTGGACCCGACTCCGCAAAGCGGCACGATGCTCTAACAAGGACGCCATCAGACTGGTC
>JBBRIC010000203.1:0-1664 GCA_038221665.1 Sphingomonadales bacterium | reverse complement strand
GCCCTTGCTCTCGTCATCGCCCTCTCGCTGGGGGCGTCGGGGTGCAGCGTTTTCAAAAAGACCGCACCGAAATCGCAGACCGTCGGCGAGCGTATTCCAGTGCTCAATTTCGAAGCGAAGGCAGTGGCCGAACCCGAGCTTGCGGACATGGCGGTGGTGCTGCCGCTGCCGGATGTCAACGCGGATTGGGGCCAGCCGGGCGGCTCTGCATCCAAATCCAATGGCCATCCGGCGCTGCCCGAAACGCTGGCGATGGCGTGGACGGTGTCGATCGGTGAGGGCAGCACCGGCACCCGGCGCCTGAACGCCGCGCCCGTCGCCGGCGGCGGCCGCATTTTCACCATGGATACCGGGGGCGACATTCGCGCCTTTGATGCCAAATCGGGGCGCAACGAGTGGCAGGCACGGATCTCGCTGGCCAAGCGCAACAGCAACGCTGCTTTTGGTGGCGGGGTGTCGGTTGCCGATGGCCGGGTGTTCGCGACCACAGGCTATGGCATCGCTGCAGCTTTCGATTCGGCAACCGGCAAGGAATTGTGGCGCAAATCCTTGGGCGAACCACTGCGCGGGGCGGCGAGCGTTTATGGCTTTCGCATCTATGCGCTGACCATCGACAACCAGTTGTTCGCGCTGAACGCCGAGACCGGCGAGACCCTGTGGAATGTCAGCGGCACGGTTGAAGTGGCGGGCCTGCTTGGCGCCGCCGCCCCGGCTGTCGCGCAAGATACCGTCGTCGTCGGTTTTTCGAGCGGTGAGTTGAATGCCCTGCGCGCCGAAAACGGCCGGACTGTATGGTCCGACGCGTTGGCCCGGACCGGGCGTTCGACAGAGATGGCAGCGCGGTCCGATATCGATGCGTCACCGGTGATCGACCGCGGCCGGGTATATGCCATCGGCCATGGCGGCCGCATGGCAGCGCTGGAACTGGCGACCGGGCAGCGCGTCTGGGAGCGCAATTTTGCGGGCACGTCGACGCCCTGGGTGGCCGGCGAGTTCGTCTATATCGTCACCCTGGAAGGCGAAGTCCTGTGCCTTACCCGCCGCGACGGCAAGGTGCGCTGGGTTCATGCGCTCGATCATTACAAAAGCCCCAAGAAGAAAACCGATCCGATCCAATGGGCCGGCCCGGTGCTGGCGGGCGACCGGCTGTTCCTGGTATCATCGAACCAGAAAATGGTGACCCTGTCGCCGTTGACCGGCGAAGTCCTGTCGACCGTCAAATTGAAGTCCGCAGCCTTTCTGGCGCCGATCGTTGCCGATAACATGCTTTACCTGCTGACTGACGATGGCAAGCTGAGCGCCTGGCGCTAGGGTATCGTGTCGCTTCTCCAAGTGCGCTGGTGCCGACTTTCGGCACGATGCGCCTGCGCCGTCGGGGCCGTGAAATTGGCGAAACCGCCGATCGCCTGCTAAGGCGCTGCCATGTCCAATCATTCTCTGCATCGGCCGTTGGCCCGGGTTGCCATCGTCGGCCGCCCCAATGTCGGCAAATCGACCCTGTTCAATCGCCTTGTCGGCCGCAAGCTGGCGCTGGTCGATGATACACCGGGCGTCACCCGTGATCGACGCGAAGGGCTGGCGCAACTCTTCGATCTGAAATTTACCATCGTCGATACTGCCGGGTTCGAAGATGCCGATGCCGCCAGCCTTGCGGGGCGGATGCG
>JBBRIC010000202.1:0-1693 GCA_038221665.1 Sphingomonadales bacterium | reverse complement strand
GCGTCAGATAGCTGATCGGGGTGAAGGCAAAGTAGACATAGAGAGCTGCGCTGATGCTGCCGAACAGCAGCATGAAGCCGCGGTCCCGCATCCCGAACGGATTCCAGATGTCACGAATGAATCCGAAGGCAAAGGCAAGATAGAGCGGGATCGCGGCCAGCAGCCGGAAACCGGCGACCTCATGCGCTTCCAGATGTAGCTTGTTCTTCAACAGGAAGCTGATCGGTATGTCGATCAGGCCTCCGGCGGGACTGCCGAAGGCGAGCAGAACGATGAGGATGCCGAGATAAAGGAAAATCCTGCGCCGTGCCTGAAGCGGCAAGGCGGTCGGCGCGATGGCGACATCCGCCGATGCGGCTTCAAGACCGGTCGTCATGGCTGATGTCTCCACCGGGGACCGCGAGCCGTCACGTGATCTCGGTCGCTCACCTAGACAATTTCACGCGCGCGCAAGTCGGCAATGGCCTTCGTGTCATAGCCGAGCGAGGCCAGCACCTCCTCGGTATGGGCGCTGAGCGCGGGCGCCATGCGGTCGAGCTTTCCGCCGCCATGGGCGAGCTGGAACCCGCTGCCCGCGAAACGCAGCCGGCCGTAGGGCGTATCGATCTCCTGAATGGCGCCGCGCGCCGCGATCTGCGGATGGTCGATCACTTCCTCGACCTTCCAGATGCTGGCGCAGGGCGCGCCGGCGGCTTCAAGCACCTTCTCCCACTCCCGCGGGCTCTTCTTCGACAGCGCTTCCTCGATGATGCCGCGCAACGCCGGTTCGTTTTCCTGCCGGGCGAACCAGTCGACGAAACGCGGGTCCTCCAGCGCATCGGCGCGGCCGAGCGCGGTCATCAACCCCTGATACTGCTTCTCGCTGTTGACGGCGAGCAGCAGAAAGCCGTCGCCCGCCTTGAACAGGTTGGCGGTCGGCCGGCGGCTGACGGCCTGGTTGCCGGACAGTTGCTGGCGATGGCCGGCGACCGTGTAATCCGCCACCTGCCCGGACAGGAACGCCAGCGTCGCCTCCAGCATGGAGACGTCGACCAACTGGCCCTTGCCGGTGTGGGTGCGCTGGAACAGCGCGCTCGACACGCCGAACGCGGCCGTGGCGCCGGACAACACGTCGCAGACGGCAAAGCCCGCGCGGGTCGGTCCGGTCTCCTCATGGCCGGTGATCGACATGATGCCTGACAGCGCCTGGATCTTGCCGTCATAACCGGCGCCGGATCTTTCGGGGCCGGTTTGGCCGAAGCCAGAGATGGCGCAATAGATCAGGCGGGGATTGATCGCCGACAATGCCGCATAGCCGATGCCGAGCTTGTCCATCACGCCCGGCCGGAAGTTTTCCATCACCACATCGGCCTTTTCGGCCAACTGCTTGATGATGGTGATCGCTTCTTCCTTCTGCAGATCGAGCGTCAGGCTGCGCTTGTTGCCGTTGATCGCCTGCCAGCCCGAGGCAAGGCCACGGTCGGCCCATTCGCGATTGAGCGGCGTGCGGCGCATGTCCTCGCCCTCGCGCCGCTCCACCTTGATGACATCAGCGCCGAGCAGCGCGAGCTGGTAGCTCGCATAGGGGCCAGCCAGCACCTGCGTGAAGTCGAGAATCTTCACGCCTTCGAAAGGTCGGGTCAATGGGACGTCCTCCTGATTTTTTTGTCCCCTCTCCCCTTGTGGGAGAGGGTGGATCAATCGCGCGAAGCGC
>JBBRIC010000201.1:0-1694 GCA_038221665.1 Sphingomonadales bacterium | reverse complement strand
AGTCTTGGTCTTGTTGGAGAAGGCATATTGCAGCATGACCTGCGCCGCATCGATCTCATCGGCGCGGACCAGATTGGGGAATTCCTTGACCAAATAATCCACGGCCTTTTCCGGCTCGCTGCGCGCATAGGCCCAGCCCTTGGAGGTCGCGCGCACGAATTTGGCGAGCAGATCTGGCTTTTTGGTCAAGGTATCGACCGACGCGTAATAAGGCTGCGCATAGAGCGCCACGCCGGTGTCCCACAGCCGCATGTCGACACGTTGATCGCCGATCACCTTCAAGGCGGTGGTGTTGGTCAGCCAGCCGGTGACCACATCGACCTGCCCGGTCAACAGCGGCGCCATATCCGCGCCGATCGTGACGATCTCGACGTCTTTCTCCGCGATCTTGTTTTTCGCCAACAGCGCCCGCAGCAAAATCACGCCGGTGGCCTGAATGCCGACCTTCTTGCCGACGAGATCCTTGGGCTCGTTCACCGGCTTCTTCTTCAGTGAGAAAAACGTGTAGGGATGCACCTGCGCCCCGGTGGCGAAGCATTTGATCGGAATGTCCTGGGAAACCGCCAACATCAATGACGGGCTGGACGAAACCTGGCCCGCTTCGTAGCGGCCGGCGGCAACGATCGCGACGCCATCGATGTTCGGACCACCGGCCTGAAACTTCATGTCGATGCCTTCGGCATCGTAATAACCCAGCGCCTTGGCGCAGACTTCGCCGAGTTGATTGCCTGACAGCAGCCAGCCGAGCTGAAGATTAACGACCGGCTTTCCCTGCGAGAAGCTTTCCACGGTCAGGAGCGGCCCCATGCCGGCTGCTGTGGCGGCGGTGAGCGCGCCCTTGATCACACTGCGACGATTGAGGAATGTCATGATCCGAACCCCTGTCAACTTGCGGGCTGGCGCCCACGGTTAAGGCCTTCCGCTGGAATTATTCACCCGATTTAGTGTGCGCGCCAGCGTTAAATTTCGTGATCCTCGTACTAATTTTGCGAACAGGTCCATTTGTTGCGCAGTTGGCTATCCTTGTTGCAGAGGGCCGCATCGCCAGCGATGTTTTCGGTCAACTTGCCAATGGTTGACGCTTTGGCCTACCGCTTCCGATGGACTTTCGATGCACCGCGATGGAGACAAGTTTTGGAAATCGATGCCCTGATGGATTTTGCCGCTCGCGCCGCATCGAAAAGTCCCAACAAGATCCGCCAGGTCGGCGCCGTCATCCTGACCTGCGATGGTGCCGAGCCGATTGCGGCCTGCAACACATTTCCCGACGGCGTCGCCGATCTTGACTGGCGCCACGAAGGCGACGGCCGCTTTGTCTGGATGGAGCACGCTGAACGAAATGCAATTTTCAATGCCGCAAGGCATGGCCGCGCGCTCGCCGGCGCCACCATCGCTAGCACGTTTTTCCCCTGCATCGACTGCGCCCGGGCCATCGTTCAGTCGGGCATCGTGCGCCTGGTATCGCCCGAACCCGCGCTTGACGATCCGGTCTGGGGTGCATCCTTCATACGATCGCGGATCATCCTGGAAGAAGGCGGCGTCGAACTGGTGTTATTGCCCGGATAGGACGAGAGACCGGCTTCAATGGCCGCTCGATCGCCATTTCAATAACCGCTTCTCGACCATCGACATCGCCAGCGCCGTCACATAGCCGATGACGCCGAGCAGCATAACGCCGGCGAACAGGTCGGCCG
>JBBRIC010000200.1:0-1758 GCA_038221665.1 Sphingomonadales bacterium | reverse complement strand
GGTTGAATTGCCACCCGCCTGTTGCGGCGAACTTGTGCGAATCCCTGACCATGAACTGCACGCCTTCCTTCGGCGCGCCCGATACAAAGGATTGCGGCTGGCCAAAGGCTTGGGCGCTTTCGGTCAGCGGCGCATATTCCCAGGCAATGCGAGCGATGATGGCGCCATCTGGGTAAGGTAGTTTACCGTCACGGGCCGCCCGGTACGCCACATCATTGCCCAAAATAGCGCGCAGATCGTTCAGCTTTCCGGCCTCGTGGCCGACGGCAATCACCCGCCAGTCGCGATAGCCCGTCGGAATCCGGCCTTGTGCAATATCCGACGCCTCACCCGCTGCCTTGCCCTGCGAACAGCCCGCCAGCGCGATCAGCCCGGCCAGTGCAAGGCAGCGTGCCGGGATCATCTTGCGACCTGCCGGTCGAGGAAGTCATGGATCAGCGGCGCCATCACATGCAGTTGGTCCTCCAGCGCAAAATGCCCCGTATCGAGCAGGTGATATTCGGCGTTGGGCAAATCGCGGCGATAGGGTTCGGCGCCGGCGGTGGGGAAAACCTTGTCGTTCTTGCCCCAGACGATGAGGGTTGGCGGCTGATATTTGCGGAAAAATGCCTGGAATTGCGGGTAGAGCGTGACGTTGCTGCCATAGTCATGGAACAGATCGAGTTGGATATCCTTGTTCCCCGGCCTGTCGAGCAACGGCTGATCGTGGCGCCAGTTCGCCGGATCGATCCGCGACAGATCCTCCATGCCGTCCTGATACTGGAACATGGTGGTTTTCAGCGTGACGAGGAACGCCAGCGCCTCACGCGTGGCAGGTGTCGGGTGGGCCCAATCGGCCTTCATCGGCTTCCAGAATTCGCCAAGTCCCTCGTCATAGGCATTGCCGTTCTGGACGATCATCGCGCTGACCCGCTCGGGGTGCTTCAGGGCGAGGCGGAAACCCACCGGCGCGCCATAATCGAACAGGTACATCGCATAGCGTTTGGCGCCGAGCTTGCCGAGCAGCCCGTCCATCAGCGTCGCATAATGTGCAAAACTATATTCGAATTTGTCGTTGGGCGGGGCGTCGCTTTCGCCAAAACCGGGATAGTCCGGCGCGATGACATGGTAGCGATCTGCAAGCAGCGGGATCAGATTGCGGAACTGGTGCGACGAGGTCGGGAAGCCCTGCAGCAGCAGCACGACCGGGCCATCCTTTGGGCCTGCCTCGACATAGGCGATCTTCACCCCGTCGATGGTGGCGTTCAGATAATGCGGCACCGGCACCGCCATTTCTGGCGCAGGTGCGGCTGCCGTTGCCGGGGTCAGCGCGCTGGCAAGCAGCAGTGCGGCAAAGGCAAATGGTGCGATATGACGGATCATCGGGGATCTCCTTTGAAAAAGGCGGCTCAAACGCCGCGGTAGACGAGGGCGGTAAACAGGCGACCATCGATGATCGATTGGCCCCATTTGGCGTCGAAATCGGCGGTCGGTCGGGCGACGATCGTTTCGGCCAGGGTCTTGCCCGCCGCCTTTTGCGCGGCGACGCGGGCGCGCACCGCAACCAGCATGTCGCGAAAAGCGACAAGGCCGGCGCGGTCACCGACCGGGCCATGGCCGGGGATGACGATCGTGTGCGGGCCGGCGAGGCGCAGGTTTTCATCGGCGGCGCGGATCGCCCCGTCGATGCTGCCGCCGGTGACATAATCGATGAACGGATAGACGGTGTTCCAGAACGTATCGCCGGTCTGCAACACATCGGCGCGCTGGAAATAGACC
>JBBRIC010000199.1:0-1777 GCA_038221665.1 Sphingomonadales bacterium | reverse complement strand
CCATGGCAAGCCGTACAGCCGTCCGATCAGGCGTTGAAATTCAAGCGCAAGCCCGGCCGCGGCCAGCGACACCGGGCCATCTTGCCGGTGGTGGACAGGCATACCCAGGCATCCATCATGTCGGCGCCGCCAAAGGCAATGTTGGTGGTCAGCAGATCGGGGAAAGCGAAGAATTCCTTGGCGCCGGTCACCGGATCGATCGATGTGACCCCGGCTTCCTCGATCAGCGTTGCCTGTGCGATATTGCCATTGGCCTCCATGGCCAGGCTGTCGAGGAAGGTTTTGGTGCCCCAACTGGTCACGAAACGCCCCGGCACCGCCGCCAACGGCGATGGAACGACCGTTCCCGGCCCGGTAATGTCGAATTCCAGCAGTACGCGACCGGCAGTGACGGCGGCATAGAGTTTGGTGCCGTCCGGTGACAGGCCAACGCCGTTCAAATTCGGGCCATAAACCGCGCAAACACACCCCGTTCCATCAGGTTTGGCGTAAAAAAGCCCGCCTTTGGTCTCGTGATGGGCGAAATGCTTGCCCAGATCGGTGAACCAAAAGCCGCCGGCGGCGTCGAAAACAATATCATTTGGCCCTGAAAGCGCCAGCCCATCTTCGGTTTTGTCGTACAAGCGCTCGATTTTTCCGGTGGCGATATCGATTCGTTCGATGCGCCCGGTGGTATAATCATCGGCGGCATTGCCCGGCAGCAGCATTCCGTCCTGTTCATACCAGGCAAAACCGCCGTTATTGCAGACGTAAATCGCGCCATCCGGGCCGATTGCTGCGCCATTCGGGCCGCCGCCGGGGGTCGCAACGGTGGAAAGCGTCCCGTCAGGCGCCAGTCGCGTCAGCTTTCCGGCCTTGATTTCGACGAATATGACGCTGCCATCGTCCATTGCGATGGGTCCTTCGGGAAATGCCAGGCCTTCGGCGACGATGCTGTGTGGATGCATGATACGACTCCCCTTTATTTTGCCGCATCGTGGCGCGCTGCAGTGGCAAGCGCCAGTGGCGAAATGCGGAGTGAGCCCCTAAGTCCAAGCCGTGACCGCTGCCCAATCCGTCCGCGTCGTCGTTTTTCAGCACGGTCTGGGGGCGCTCGACTATGCTGTTCCCGCCGATATGGCGCTGCTGCCGGGCGATGCGGTGCAGGTGCCGCTCGGGCCGCGCACCATTACCGGCGTGATATGGGACGCTGGCCGCCTCGACGGCCGCAGCGTTGAGGCGAAACGCCTGCGTCCCGTCACGGCCAAACTCGATATCCCGCCGCTTGCCGCGCCGCTGCGCCGGCTGTGCGAATGGGGTTCGGACTCTTATCTGGCGCCCTTGGCCGGCGTTATCCGCATGGTCTGGCCGTCCGTCGCGTTTCTGGGGGATCGCGAGATCACCGAATATCGCCTCGCGGGCCCGCCGCCGCCACACCTGACGCCCGAACGGACCCGGGCCCTTGAGAAACTCGAAGGCCGCCAGGGCATTGTTCGTGATCTAACCCGCATTGCCGGCGTGTCGGAAGCGGTCATTCGCGGCCTCATCAAGGCCGGCACACTGCTGCCGATGGCGTCCGGCGCCACCGCAATGGGGGCGCCAGACCCCGATTTTGCCCCCCCGATACTCGAAAACGCCCAAGCCGAAGCGGCAACCACCATTGCCGATGCCGTACTGGCCGGCGGTTTCGCGCCCTTCCTGCTCGAAGGCGTCACCGGATCGGGAAAAACCGAGGTTTATTTCGAAGCTGTCGCCGCAGCGCTTCGATCTGGAGGCCAGGCCCTCGTCCTGCTGCCCG
>JBBRIC010000198.1:0-1800 GCA_038221665.1 Sphingomonadales bacterium | reverse complement strand
GGTATCGACATAGCGGCCGCGCAATTCATTCTTGTCCGAAAAACCGATGGCGTGCACCAGAAAGTCGATCGTCGGCCAACGTGCCGCCAGTTCGGCGAAACAATGATCGATCGATTCGGGCTGGGAAACATCGCATTCGATCAGGAACGGCCCGCTGGCCCCCTCGTGCCCGGCGATGCCAAGGCTTTCCGCCAGGGGCCGCACCCGCTTTTCCAGCGCTTCGCCCTGAAAGCTGAAGGCCAGCTCGCCGCCCTGCGCGGCGATGGCCTTGGCGATGCCCCAGGCCAGGCTGCGATCATTGGCGACCCCCATGATGAGCCCGCGCTTGCCTGCCATGATTCCGGTCATGATGCTCCATTCGGTTCTGCAACGCTTGACGTTACGTTTAGCGCGCGTTGCTGCGCCTTGGCGAGGTTTGCGTTAAGATGCGCGCCCGCCACCAGCCCGATGCCGATGATGTAGAAGAACAGCAAGGCGACGATTACCCCTGCCAGCGAGCCATAGGTGAGGCTGTAGCCGCCGAACAGCCCCAGCGCCCAAGGCATTCCCGCCGTCGTTCCCACCCACACAAACATCGTCAGCAGGGCGCCGGGCCAGATTCGAAAGCCGATGGCGCGAAAGCGTTTGGGCGTCAGCGCATAGAAGATCGCGTACAGCGCCACAAACTGCGCCACCGCCGGCAGCCACCGCTGCAAGCCGAAGGTTTCGATGATCGCATCGGCCTGCGGCATGACATTTGCAACAAAGGTTTCGGCCCCGGTGAGCAGCACCTGGGCGGCAAAGGCCAGCAACATCAGGAACACGGCGCCGAAAACAAAGGCCATGCTGGCCAGGCGATACCGCCAGACGGGAACAATCGCCTTGGTTGCATAGGCGCGCCGGATGATATCACGGATGGTTTCGATAAAGCTGCTGACCGTCCACAGCGTCACCAGAATGCCCAGCGTCAACAAACCGGCGGTCGACCGTACTTCGGTTACATCGGCGATCGGCTTGGCGACCAGTGCGGCCACATCGGGCGGCAGCAGGCGCAGGAAACCGGAAATGGCACGGCTCCCATAATCGGTGCGGCCGACACTGCCCGCCACGGTCGCCAGAACGATGAAAAACGGAAACAGCGTCAGCAATGACAGATAGGCCAGATTGCCGGCATGGCTGAATCCATCATTCCACACGCCCGCCACGGTATCACGCGCCACCGCCAAAATCCGCCGGTGGCGCATCAGCAACCGTGCTAACAGGCCCGGAGGCGTCGCCATATCAGCCGGTCAAACGCCAAGCTCGCGCCGCACGTCGCGCAAATCGGTCCAGCCCGCGACAAAGGCCTTTAGCGTGGCATCATCGGCAGGCACGTCCACCTGCACGGTCACCAGTTGATCGCCGCGGCTGCCATCGGCCCGGCTGAACCCGCGGCCCTTCAGCCGGAACACCTTCCCTGACGTGGTGCCGGGCGGCAGAGTCAATGTCACCGCGCCGCCCACCGTCGGCATCCGCACCTTGGCGCCGCCGATGGCTTCATTCAGGGTGATTGGCAGATCGAGCCGGATATCGTCACCGTCGCGGCTGAACAGCTTGTGCCGTGCCACCTCCAGCGTCACCAGCGCGTCGCCATTGCCGCCGGGACCAGGCTCGCCTTGCCCGGCCATGCGCAACTGGCGGCCGGCCTCGAACCCGGCGGGCAGTTTCAGTTCCACCGTCTTGCCGCCGCGCAACGTCACGCGCTGGGCCACCAGATTGGCTGCATCTTCAAAACTGACGCTCAACCGGTACGCGACATCGCTGCCCTTGGGCTGGGTGCGA
>JBBRIC010000197.1:0-1817 GCA_038221665.1 Sphingomonadales bacterium | reverse complement strand
CTACGACTGTTTGCCAGCGATCCCATGCATGGCATTGATCTGGAACATCAATTGTCGCTTGCCGCCGATAGCGACGTGCTGCAGGCGGTGGCGATCGTCACGAACACTGGCACCACGACGCTGAGCATCGATCATCTGACGGCGCCGTTTCTGCCGATCCCCCATCATGCCGATATGATAATCGGTTTTGAAGGCCGCTGGGCGGGCGAATTTCAGACGTATCGGCAGACACGCGGCGCGGCCGACCATGTCCGTGAAAACCGACGCGGGCGAACCAGCCATGACAATTTTCCGGGCCTGATGCTTGCGGCCAGTGCGACGGGCGAGAGCGGCGGCGATGCCTGGGGCTTTCATCTTGGCTGGAGCGGGAACCACCGGCTGGCGGTCAATTCTCTGTCCGATGGACGCGCACATGTCGTGATGGAAGCCCTGTATTTGCCCGGCGAGGTCCAGTTATTGCCGGGTGAAAATATTGCAACGCCCGTGCTTTACGCAGGTTTTTCAGCATCAGGCCTGAACGGCCTTTCGCAGGCCTTTCACCACCATTTGCGTGCCCGCCCGCAAGCCGGCCGCCTCGCCAAGAAGCCGCGCCCGGTACATTTCAACAGTTGGGAAGCGGTTTATTTCAACCATGACCCCGCCGTTCTCGCAGCGCTTGCAACAAGAGCAGCCGCGATAGGCGCTGAACGTTTTGTCCTTGACGATGGCTGGTTTGTTGGCCGCCGCAGCGATCGCGCCGGGCTGGGCGATTGGCGCGTCGATCGGTCTGTCTATCTCGATGGCCTTGGCCCCCTCATTGCGCAAGTCACCGGCCTTGGCATGGAATTCGGGCTGTGGGTCGAACCTGAAATGGTCAATCCCGACAGTGACCTGTACCGCGCCCATCCCGATTGGGTGTTGGCGACGCCGCCCGCCCCGCAACTCGATTTCCGGCACCAGCTCGTGCTCGATTTCGGCCGCGAAGAAGTCCGCAACCATATATATTCGGCGCTTGTCGCGCTGCTTGAGGAATATCCCATAAGCTATTTGAAATGGGATATGAACCGCGATATCAGCCACCCCGGCGGCGGATGTGGCAACGCGGTTGCGACCGCGCATGTTGCCGGTGTCTATGCAATTCTCGATCGGCTTCGTCTCGAACATCCGCAAGTTGAAATCGAAAGCTGCGCATCGGGCGGCGGCCGGGCCGATTATGGCATCCTGGCTCGCACCGACCGCATCTGGACGAGCGATTCCAACGACGCGCTCGATCGCCTCGCCATCCAGAGCGGCTTTTCACATTTTTTCCCGGCCGAGGTAATGGGCAGCCATGTCGGCCCCAGCCCGTGCCACACCACCGGCCGTCGTCTGTCGATGGCGCTGCGCGTCGCAACGGCGCTTTTTGGCCATATGGGCGTGGAGCTTGATCTGCGCCGCCTCGATACGGCCGATACCATGATGCTTGCTGCCGGCATCGCGCTGCATAAATCCCACCGCGCCCTCATCCATGGCGGCGATCTCGTGCGGCTGGATACCGCCGCCGACACGAACGCCATTGCCATCATAGCCAAGGATAGATCCGAAGCGCTGCTGTCGCTGACGGTCATCACCCAGGCGCGCGGCTATTTTCCGGCCCCGCTGCGCCTCGCCGGTTTCGATCCTGCTGCCCGCTACCGAATCACCCCGGTCTGGCCGCCGCAATTCCCGCTGGCCCCGTTCATCGTCACGGGTGAATTGCTGATGCTGATCGGCTGGCGGCCACCGATCCTGCCGCCCGAAACCGCGCTGATCCTGCATCTGGCTTCAATCTGAAGTGGGCGGGCGGCACGAGGCTTGCG
>JBBRIC010000196.1:0-1854 GCA_038221665.1 Sphingomonadales bacterium | reverse complement strand
GACCTGCGCGTCAACACGCTGGAGGCCAACCGCGAGAAGATTTTGCCGCGGCTCAAGCATCTGGGCGCGGAGCCGACGCCGTGGTCGCCGATAGGCTTGCGCATCGAGCTCGGCGCCGACGCCCGCAACCCCGGCATCCATGCCGAGGAGGACTTCATCAAGGGTGCCATCGAGGTTCAGGACGAGGGCTCGCAGCTCGCGGCGCTGTTATCCGCCGCAAAGCCGGGCGAACAGGTGATCGATCTCTGCGCCGGCGCCGGTGGCAAGACATTGGCCTTGGCGGCGATGATGCAGGGTAAGGGCCGCCTGATCGCGACCGATCACGACAAGCGCCAGCTCGCGCCAATTTATGAGCGGCTGTCGCGCGCCGGTGTCCACAACGCCGACGTCCGCGCGCCCAAGGGCGACGACGATCCGCTCGCCGACATCAGGGCCTCCGCCGATCTCGTGTTGATCGACGCGCCCTGTACTGGCACCGGCACCTGGCGCCGCAACCCCGACGCCAAATGGCGCATGCGCCCCGGCGCGCTGGAAGTGCGGTTGAAGGAACAGGCCGAAGTGCTTGATCGCGCGAGCGCCCTGGTGAAGCCGGGCGGCCGCATCGCCTATGTGACGTGCTCGGTTTTGCCTGCCGAAAACAGCGACCAGATCCGCAGCTTTGTCGCGAGGCATCCGGAATTTTCGGTGGTGCCACCCGAGCAGACTGCGAGCGTGCTGTGGGACAAGGCCGAGGATTTTGCCAAGGCCGCGCTGGAGCTGCCCGAAGGCTGGCTGATGACGCCGCGGCGCACGGGGACGGATGGGTTTTTCGTGTCAGTGCTGAAGAAGGCTTGAGCAGGCCCCGTCATTCCGGGATGGTCCGAAGGACCAGACCTCAGATGCGCAATTGCGCATCGGGGAATCTCGAGATTCCGGGTCTGGTGCTAGCGCACCATCCCGGAATGACAGCGGAGAGTTCGCGACGTCAGCCGCCTAACCCGCCAGATGGTTCGCCGAACCCTGTCTGATCTTCCCATCCGCATCGAGCCGCAGATATTCGCAAATCTTGCTCCCACGCTCGTTCTGGTAAAACACCACGATGCTATCCGGGCTGACATAGGTATCGATCAGCTTGAAATGCAGGTTCGGGATCATCGCAAGCGCCTTGCTCCAGTAGGCGCGAACGCGATCTTTGCCGCGCAGCGTGCCCGAAGCATCGAAGCCGAGCGCTGGAATCTTGTCCGAGGTCATCTCAAAATCCTCGGCATAGAGCGCCAGCACGCACTCCAGATCATGCGAATTCCAGGCGGCGATCCAGTCCCGGCCGAGAGCGGCCAGATGGGCGGCATCGTGATGCGACGGCGACATGGTTTCCTCCATTTGCTCTACGGGACAAATTAGGTCAATAATACTGACCTAATTCAGGCTGTCCATCCCCCGCAGAAGAATGTGGGCCGGTCATTTCCTGCGGTTGCGAGGCCGCCCCCCGTCGCGTATCTGCTTGCCATGACAGCAGCACAGCCCGCCCGAGAGTCGACGCCAACACTGGCCTCGGCACATGACAAGATTCTGATTGTCGATTTCGGCAGTCAGGTGACGCAACTGATCGCGCGCCGGGTGCGCGAGGAGGGCGTCTATTCCGAGATCGTGCCGTTCCAGAAAGCCGAGGCCGCCTTCAAGGAAATGAAGCCGAAAGCCGTGATCCTCTCCGGCGGTCCGGAGTCGGTGCACGAAGCCGGCTCGCCGCGCGCGCCGCAGGCGATCTTCGATTCCGGCGTTCCCGTGCTCGGCATCTGCTATGGCCAGATGACCATGGCAGCCCAGCTCGGCGGCGAGGTTCAGGGCGGCCACCACCGCGAGTTCGGCCGCGCCGAT
>JBBRIC010000195.1:0-1861 GCA_038221665.1 Sphingomonadales bacterium | reverse complement strand
GCCGACATATCCCTGTTCGCGCCCGCTCGACCGGTCGCGCACCCGCGGACGCTCACCAAAAAGCCTTCATCCCGAAAATGCTCCACCATCTTGCGCCGACCGATGATCGCATCGATGCGGTCATCACCTGGGTCGATGGCGCCGATCCCGGCCATGCCGCGCGCCGCCGCGCCCATATGGCTGCGGCACCGGCGAATGAAAATGGCACCAACCCGCACCGCTGGGCGTGCAGCGACGAGCTTGCCTATTGTCTGCGATCGATCGGCGAACATGCGCCGTGGATCGGCCGGATCTGGATCGTCACCGATGGCCAGTGCCCACCGCTTGGCGCGATACCGCCGGCTGTCCGCAGCCGCATCACCATCGTCGATCACACGCTTTTGTTCGCCGGCCATGAACATGTCTTGCCGACGTTCAATTCGATGACGATCGAAAGCATGCTCTGGCGCATTCCAGGGCTTGCCGAACGCTTTGTCTATTTCAACGACGATGTTTTCCTTGTCGGCCCGATCGTCCAGGCGGATGTGTTCGCCGGCATGCGGCCAGTGCTGCGCGGCAAATGGGTCGATCAATCCGGCCTGCTTGCCGAGCCGGCACGGCGGCACGATCCGGCGGCGCTGAACGGGTTCGCCCAGATCAATGCAGCTGCAATGCTTGGCTATGGCGCCAATCGCCTGTTCGCGGGCGCGCATGTCGTTCACCCGATGCGACGATCGGTCTTGGCGGCGCTGTACAACCGGTTCGGGCCGGAATTCCTCGCCAATATTGCGCACCGTTTTCGGGATATAGGGCAATTTTTGCCCCAAACCCTGCACAATCACGCCTGTATCGCCGCTGGTGATTGCGTGCTGGAAACCGCGCCCGATCATCTGCATCTGCGAAGCGGCGCCGTTCTTGATCTGCCGATTGCCGATGTGCGCCACTATCTGTTGCAGGCGCAGCGCGCCGAGGTGAAATTCCTCTGCGTCAACGATCTGCCGCAACTCGAAGCCGCCATCCCCGAAACACGTGCGCTGATCGAGCGCGCCATCGCGGCCTGAGGCAGCAGCGGTTCGCGCTGTGGGGCGTCGGTCGCTTGGGCGGCCCTGGCTGGATGGCGCCGTTCTTGTCGCTGGCGCGAAACTTGGTCAGCGCCCCGGCCTCTCGATCTTCAGCTTGACGCGCAGCTGGACATCGCCGAGCGCGCAGCGGACGGCCTCACCGGCTTCGGTGGAGATCCAGCCGCCTTGCGTTACGTCCAGAACGGTGACGCCTTGTTTGGGACACGTTGGCAGAAAGGCCGCCGCCGCTGCCGTGGTAGCGACGACACCAAGCAGCTATGCCGCAGCGATTGCGACTTTTGCAAAACGGTTCAATTTAATTCCCACTGGTCGATAGAAACGTCGGAAACGGCTTAGTCGCGCTTCGCCCGCGATGCCTTCTTGCGCTCGTGCGGATCGAGATGGCGCTTGCGGAGCCGGATGAAGTTCGGCGTCACTTCGACAAGCTCGTCTTCATCGATATAGGCGATCGCCTGTTCCAGCGTCAGTCGCTTGGGCGGGCTCAGCTGGATGGCGTCATCCTTGCCGCTGGCGCGGAAGTTGGTCAGCGCCTTGGACTTCAGCGGGTTGACTTCCAGATCCTCGTCACGGGCGTTTTCACCGATGACCATGCCCTGGTAAACCGCTTCGCCGGGTTCGATCATAAGCGTGCCGCGGGGCTGCAGATAGCCGAGCGCATAGCCGACCGCTTCACCGGTTTCGGTCGAGATCAGCACGCCATTGCCGCGCCCGGAAACATTGCCCTTGTAGGGGCCGTATTTCTCGAACAACCGGTTCATGATGCCGGTGCCGCGGGTATCCGACAGGAATTCGCCGTGATA
>JBBRIC010000194.1:0-1893 GCA_038221665.1 Sphingomonadales bacterium | reverse complement strand
GCCCACCGCATCGCCCGAAACGACCTGCAATTTGGAATAATCGCGCCATTTTTCGGGATAACCGATCTTGGGGTTGAACGTCGCCAGCTTGGCGCGGGCTTCCACCTTGGTGGCAGCGGACATCCAGTCGGCATTGTCGATGCGCTTGCCCATCGCGGCGAGCAGATTTTTCACCAGATCGTCGATCTTGGCCTTGGCATCGGGGGTGAAATATTTGTCGACATACAGCCGGCCGACGGCTTCACCCATATAAGTGTTGACGGCGTTGACCCCACGCTTCCAGCGCGGCTGGTTTTCGGGCTGGCCCGCCAATACCTTGCCATTGAAATTGAAATTTTCATCGACAAAGGCCTTTGGCAACACGCTGGCGCGCGCCTTGAGCACCCGCAGCGCCAGATAATCCTTCCAGACCGCCAGCGGTTGATCGGCAAGCAGCTTTGCAGCGCCGGCAAAGGCAGTCGGCTGGCCGATATCGAGGTCCTTCTGGTTGCCGACACCGGCAGCGTTCAGGAACGCTGCCCAGTTAAAGCCCGGCGCTTCGGCAGCGAGCTTGGCGGGATCGCGCAGATTATAGGTTTTCACCGGGTCGCGCAGTTCGACACGCGTCCAATGCGTTTGCGCGATCGCCTTTTCGAGCGCGAAAACCGCCTCGGCGCGCGCCCGGGCATTGTCCATGCCGGCAAGTGTGAACATCGCGGCGATATGATCGATATATTTGGCGCGGGTTTCCACGAACTTGGGATTATCGACGAGATAATAATCGCGATCGGGCAGTCCCAGCCCCGATTGCCCCATGCCAACCATGTAGCGTTCGGGGTTCTTGGGGTCCTGCTCCACGCCGACCGAAACTGGCCCGGGGATGCGCACGCGCTGCGCTGCCCCCAACGCCGTCGCCAGATCGGCCTTGCTCGAAATCGCCGCAATCCGGTCCAGCGCGGGCTTCACCGGTGCGATGCCCTTCGATTCGATGGCGGATTCATCCATATAGGTCGAAAAATAGCTGCCGACGCGTCGGGCATCGTCGGAGGTGCCGGGGTTGGCGGCGGCAGCCTCGATGATTTCGCGGGTGCGCTGGCGCGACAGATCATCGAGCACATAGGCCACGCCATAGCCCGATTTATCGGCCGGTATTGGCGTCGTTCGGTCCCAATTGCCATTGGCGAAGGCGAAGAAATCGTCCCCCGGCTTGACCGTCGTGTCCATGCCCTTGGTGTCGAAACCATAGCTGCCATATTGTGGCGCGGCTGCCAGCGGGGCGGCGATCGTGATCAGGGCGGCGGTGGCGGAAAGCAGTAAAGCGCGCATGGGAAGCCTTTTCGTCGAGATGCCTTAGGATGGTAAGACACTTAATGCCGCGCGTCGCACGCGGCAAGCGTTCCACTTTCCCTCCTTCGGCTTCTCCACTACAGCCCCGCGCATGACCACAGCGCTCGCCCCCGTGATGAAGCCCTATGTTGCCGATCTGCACGCCTATGTGCCGGGCAAGGCCAGCCTTGGCGGCCGGCCGATCATCGCCAAGCTGTCGTCGAACGAAAACCCGTTCGGCCCTTCCCCACTGGCGGTTGCGGCGATGACGGCCGTGCTCGGCCAGAGCAATCTTTACCCCGATCCCGCCGCCACCGCGCTGCGCGAGGCGCTGGCGGCGCGGCATGGCATCGAGGCCGATCGCATCATCTGCGGCACCGGATCGGATGAACTGATTCATCTTGTTGCCGGTGCCTTCGCCGGGGTGGGCGATGAAGTGCTGTATGTTCGCCATGGTTTTGCAGTCTACGACATTGCCGCCCGCCGTGTCGGCGCGACCCCGGTCGTGGCACCCGATGCTGATTATGCCTGTGATGTCGATGCGGTGCTGGCCGCGGTAACGCCGCAGACGCGGGTGGTTTTCCTCGC
>JBBRIC010000193.1:0-1911 GCA_038221665.1 Sphingomonadales bacterium | reverse complement strand
TCCTGTTTGAAGGGTTGGGGGTTGGGGAACACCGGCAGCGCCGACGACGGCAACGACATCGACGCTGCGATCATCGGGGATTTCGCTAAAGGCCATGACGATCGGCTGTGGCAGCCGCACGCGCAGCAATTGCCAGAGCGGCCGGCGGACGAGCGGCGTCGTCACGATCGCAAAGCGCCGCCCTGCTGCAACCAGGCCATCAGCGGTTGCCGAAACCGCAGCGCCGACGCGAGCCCCAAGATCGGGGTCGAACGGCCAGGGCGATCCGGGTGACACGCGCACCGCCTGCGCCAGCAGATTTTCAAGCTGCGGGTCGAGCGCGATGGCGGCAACCGGCTCCTTCAGCCCGGCCAGGGTCTGGACGATGGCGGCGCCCAAAGCCGGCCGGATCAATTCGGTCAGTTCGCCTGCATCCTGCGTGCGGGCGGCGGCTGTGACCAGCGCGGCCACAATGGCGCGGGTATCGCGCACCGGCACCGATTCCTCGACCAGCCGCTGGAAAACCACCGTCACCACCGCCAGCGGCAATAATTTGGGCACCAGCGCGCCGGCCAGCGCGGGGGACGTTTCGGCCAGCGTATCGAGCAGCGCCTGCATTTCATCCTGGCCAAGCAGGCGATGCGCATTGGCCGACAGCAGATGGTTGAGATGGGTCCCGATCACCGACGCTGAATCAACGACCGTATAGCCTGCCGCTGTCGCGAGATCAGCCTCCCCCGGATCGATCCAGCGCGCCGGCAGGCCAAAGGCCGGGTCCTGCACCGGACGCCCGGGGATTTCGGTTGAAACCGCGCCGGCGGCAATCGCCAGCACATCGTCGGGAAAGGCCGTATCTTCGCCTACCGTCACCCCGCCGATGCTGATCCGGTATTGAAAAGGCGCCAGGCCCAGATCGTCGCGCACGCGTACCTGGGGCAATACAAAGCCCAATTGTTTCGACAATTGCCGCCGGATGCCGGTGATGCGCGCCATCAGCGGCGCCCCCGATGCCTCATCGACGAGCGGCACCAGGCCAAAACCGATATCGAGACTGGCCACCGCTGTATCGGCGACATCGGCCCATTCGATACTGGCGTTGATGGTGGGCGGCGCCTCCGCAACCGGTTTTACAGTGGCCGGCTGGCGCAATTTCCAGGCGACATAGGCGGCGCCGCCCGCCGCCGGCAGGGTGATCAGCAATGGCATGCCGGGCAGCATGGCGAGCAGGCCCAGAATGAATGCTACTGGTGTCCAGTTGGCAGCGCCCGAAAATTGCGTCGTGACCTGCCCGGCAAGATCCTGTTCCGATCCCACCCGCGTTACCACCATGGCGGCAGCGATCGACAGCAGCAGCGCCGGCACCTGCGCCACCAGCCCGTCGCCGATGGCCAGCAGCAGATAGATGCGCGCTGCCTCCGCCAGCCCCAGCCCATGCTGGACAGTGCCAAGGATGAGGCCGCCGATGATGTTGATGGCAAGGATCAGGATACCGGCGACGGCATCGCCTTTGACGAATTTCGACGCGCCATCCATCGAGCCATGAAAATCGGCCTCGGTCGTCACTTCCAGCCGGCGGGCGCGCGCTTCGTTTGCCGTCAAAAGCCCCGCGTTCAAATCGGCGTCGATGGCCATCTGCTTGCCCGGCAACGCATCGAGGGTGAAGCGCGCCGCCACCTCCGAAACCCGGCCGGCGCCCTTGGTTATGACCACCAGATTGATGATCATCAGGACGGTGAAGACAAAAATACCAACGATATAATCGCCGCCGACCAGAAAGGCGCCAAAGGATTCGATGACATGGCCGGCCGCCGCCGTGCCCTGATGGCCGTGGACCAGAACGACACGGGTGGACGCGACGTTCAATGACAGCCGCAACAGCGTGGCAAACAGCAAAACCGTTGGAAAGGCCGAAAAATCCAGCGGTTTCTTGGT
>JBBRIC010000192.1:0-2009 GCA_038221665.1 Sphingomonadales bacterium | reverse complement strand
GGTTGGGCCGCGTCACCGCTAGCTTGCGCAGGAGATAGGGATAGATCTTGTGTCCCGGTGCCGGCTTCGAGGTGTTTGGCCGCCGGTAGATCGCCTCGATCGCCATCTTCTTCATCAGCGTCGACACATGCAGATGGCCGACCTTGATGCCTTCGGCGGCAAGCAGATCGCGCAGCATGCGGCTGCCCGCGAACGGGAAATCCAGGTGCAGCGCATCGATCCGTCGCATGATGGCGAGGTCGGCAGCCGAGGTTGGCCGGGGCAGATAATAGACGCTGCCGCGGCTGATCCCCAACTCCCGCGCTTGCCTCTTCACTGGCAACGCGTGCGAACGATCGATCAACGTTTTGCGCTCGGCAACAGTCCCGCCGCGTTACGATCTTGGGCCGAGCGCCCCGGACAAAAAATCGTTCGCCAGCGTCAGCTCGCCGATCTTGGCGTGCAACGTCTTCACTGTCCGTCGTCAGATCATTTGGCGCAAAGGTGGGCGCGGATTAGCGGAGGGTTGGCCTCGTCTGGGATTTGATCTTAGGCGGCTAGCTTGCGGTGCTGCAAGCGCCGATGTTCGATGGTCTGGCGTTTGATCCTTTCGCGCTGGTGGATGATGGTGTCGGCGCGCCCGAAGTAGGCATCGGCGGGTGTCACGTTGTTCAGGCTCTCGTGGTAGCGGCGGTGGTTGTAGTGTTCGACGAACGCTTCGATCTGGGCTTCGAGGTCGCCGGGCAGGAAGTAGTTTTCCAGCAGGATGCGGTTTTTCATGGTCTGGTGCCAGCGCTCGATCTTGCCCTGCGTCTGGGGGTGGAAGGGCGCGCCGCGCACATGCTTCATCTTGTTGGCCTCGATGTATTCGGCGAGATCACCAGAGATGTAGCAGGGCCCATTGTCTGACAGCAGGCGCGGTTGATGGTGGACGTTGGCTTTGTCACAGCCCGATGCCGCCCGCGCCAGGTCCAGCGTGTCGGTGACGTCCTCGGCGCGCATGTTGGAGCACAGCTTCCACGCGATGATGTAGCGGGAGAAGTCGTCGAGCACCGTGGACAGGTACATCCAACCCCAGCCAATGATCTTGAAGTATGTGAAGTCCGTCTGCCACATCTCATGGGGGCGGGTGGTTTTGGTATGGAACGCCTCGGCGGCCTTGATCACGACATAAGCCGGGCTGGTGATCAGGTCATGGACCTTCAACAGCCTGTAAACACTGGCTTCTGACACGAAGTAGCGTTTCTCGTCGGTGAACCGGACGGCCAGTTCGCGCGGACTCAGCTCGGATTGTTCCAGCGCCATCTCGATGATCTGATCATGAATTTCAGCAGGAATACGATTCCACACCTTGCTCGGCGCCGATGGTCGATCCGCCAGTGCTTCGGGGCCGCCATCGAGGTAACGGTCATACCAGCGGCAGAATGTCCGGCGCGGGATGCCCAATTGCGCCAGCGTTTTGCGGGCCGGCAGGTGCGATTGCTCGACGATCCGTATGATCTCCAGCTTCTCGGATGCGGGGTATCTCATTCGCCGTCGCCCCCATCCGCGATCATGCTTTTTTTAAGCAGGCGGTTTTCGAGCGTCAGGTCGGCAACGCATTCCTTCAGCGCGCTGGCTTCGCGGCGCAGATCCTTGACCTCATCGGTCGTGGCAGCGCGGGCGGTATAGCCCGCCAGGCGGCGTTTGCCCGCTTCCATGAACTCTTTGGACCAGGTGTAATACAGGCTCTGGGCAATGCCTTCCTTGCGGCACAGTTCGGCAATGCTGTCTTCGCCGCGCAGGCCGTCGAGCACGATCCGGATTTTGTCCTCGGCCGAGAAGTGCCGCCTGGTCGCGCGGCGAATGTCCTTTACCACCGCCTCGGCAGGCTTCTTGCCAGGCGATTTTTGATTGGAGGGATTGGGTCTCATCTTCGTTCCTTCGTCACTACGACGAGACCCAATCCCTCCTTAAATCTCAACCCCGATTATGGGCCATAGGTGCTGACGGGGAACACCTGACAGCGCCGCCCGATGGCGCCTCGCCAG
>JBBRIC010000191.1:0-2034 GCA_038221665.1 Sphingomonadales bacterium | reverse complement strand
GCCGCCAGCTCGACCGTCGTGGCTATGACGAGGTTCATCCCGGCGACGCGTTACACGCCGGAACGCCCGCGCAAAACCTGCAATCAACGCGTTTCATAGCCATAGCGATGGATAATGGCGATCGACTGTGGCCCCTTCAGGAATTTGACGAAGGCCAAAGCTGCCGGGTTGCGGGCTCCCGTCTTCAACAGAACGGCTTGCTGGTTGATGGGTTTGTGCAGCCTTTTCGGCACCAGCCAGCGCGATCCGCCGGGGATGTTGAAAACCTGGCTCTGTGCGAGGAATCCCAGCGTGGCGGCGCCGGAGGCGACGAACTGATAGGCCTGGGTAATCGAACTTCCCTTGACGATTCTGGGAGCAAGCGCCGGATACACGCCCAGTGTCTGCATCACCTGCATCGCCGCCATGCCATATGGCGCGGCAGTCGGGTCGGCGATGCTGAGATGGTCGAACGCTCCCGTTTTGAGCACCGCACCGGCATTGTCCACAAATCCGGTTTTCGTCGAATATAATACCAGGCGCCCGATGGCATAGGTAAAGCGACTGCCGGGCACTGCGAGGCGATCTCGCTCCGCCATTTCCGGCCGTTCGGCGTCGGCGGACAGAAACACCTCGAATGGTGCACCATGCGCCATCTGTGCATAGAATGCCCCCGAGGCGCCAAAGCTGAGCGTCGCCGTGTGGCCCGTTGCCTTGTTGAAGGCGACCGCGATCTCCTTGGCAGGCTCGGTGAAATTGGCTGCAACCGCAACGATCGCATCGGCGGCAAATGCCGGGTTTGGCGTGCCGAGAAATATAAAAACAACAATGATGTATGTGACGTATTTCATGTTGCATGCAAGCTTACGGACGCCGCCTGACACTGCCAGCATGCCGCTTCTTTTCTCATCGCCACTGAGCGATCTGATCCTGCCCACGTCCACCCCGCCGAATCGACATATGCACCGGTATATATCGCTGGCCGGCCTATGTCCCCCTGGACGAGCGCGGTTCGGGCAGCAGATCCTCGAGCAACGCCGCGGCCGGTGCCGACGCCGCATCGGCAATCGCTTTTTCGAGGGCGCGATAGCGTGACAGGATTGTCTCGCCGAGCGGTGTCAGCCTGGCGCCGCCGCCCTTGCTCCCGCCATGCGCGGTGGTGATCAGCGGCGTGCGCCAGCACCGGTTCATCGTATCGGCGAGCAGCCATGTGCGGCGGTAGCTGAAACCGAGGCAGCGCCCTGCCGCCGACAGCGAGCCGGTTATGGCGATGGCCTCGAGCAAGGCGGCCTTGCCCGGCCCCATGGCCAGTTCCCCGTCACACAGGACCTGGGCCTTCAGTTTGAGCGGCGACGCGGTGGGAGCCATGGCGGCAGCCTAGCCGATTTGCGGCGCATCTGAACACCGGCGGTTTGGGCAGCGGTACCGAACCGCGTCTCATCGACAAACAGGGTTGGCGCTTCGCCTGCGACCGCTTAACCGTTTGCGGCAATGAACCCCAGATCCCCCCAAGCCGCCGATCTGTTCGGCGATATCGAGGCCACGCCGAAAGTTCGCTTGCGCGATTACCTGCCCGGGTTGACCGTCGCCGCCCTGGCGACGCTCGCGGCGGCCAGCCTGTCGGATCGCTATGGTGCTCCGCTGACCCTGATGTCGCTGCTGATCGGGCTGGCGCTGAACTTTCTGTCGGCCGATCATCGGCTCAACCCCGGCCTGACCCTGGCTGCCCGGGAACTGCTGCGCTGGGCGATCGTGCTGGTCGGCGCCCGCGTTACCTTCGGGCAAATCGCAGCGCTTGGTCCCGAAGCCTTGCTGGCGGTCATCATCACCGTCATCGCGGTCATGTTGACGGGCGTCGCGGTGGCCCGGGCGCTGGGGTTTTCGACCGGCTTCGGCGTGCTGTCGGGCGGCGCCGTGGCGATCTGCGGCGGTTCGGCGGCGATGGCGCTGTCCGCCACCCTCGGGGAGCGCCGCGTCAAGCAGAGCGAGTTGACCCTGGTTCTTGTCGGCATCTCGTCGATGAGCCCGATCGCCATGGTGCTTTATCCCTTCGTC
>JBBRIC010000190.1:0-2139 GCA_038221665.1 Sphingomonadales bacterium | reverse complement strand
CCGTTCGTACCGGCGGCGAGGGCGCCGGCGGCGTCAGCCTGCTCTTGATCGAAGGCGATACGCCGGGCCTGTCGCGCACCAAACTCAAGAAGATGGGCTGGTGGGCGTCCGACACCGCGACGCTGCATTTCGACGATTGCCACGTGCCATGCGAAAACCTGATCGGCGAGGAAGGCCAGGGCTTCAAGCTGATCATGCAGAACTTCAACAGCGAGCGCATGGGCATGGCGGCGAGCTGCACGGCCTATGCCGGCGTCTGCCTCGATGAGGCGATCGCCTACGCGAAAGAGCGCAAGACCTTCGGCAAGCCGATCTCGCAGCATCAGGTGATCCGGCACAAGCTGGTCGACATGGCGCAACGGGTCGCGGCATCGCAGGCGATGCTGGAAATGCTGGCGTGGCGGCTCGAACAGGGCGAAAATCCGGTCGCCGAAATCTGCATGATGAAAAACCAGGCCACGCAGACCATGGCGTTCTGCGCCTCCGAGGCGGTGCAGATTTTCGGCGGCGCCGGCTATATGCGCGGCATCAAGGTCGAGCGCATTTACCGCGAGGTCAAGGTCAACGCGATCGGCGGCGGCACCGAGGAAATCATGAAGGATCTGGCCAGCCGGCAGATGGGATTGTGAGACTTCCGTCCGGGTTCGCTCGCTTTGCGAGCGACCCGGAATGACAAGGAAATAAAATGCTCTTCAGCAACGACCACGACGAACCCCGCCGCATCCTGCAGAAATTCATCGCGGCCGAGATCAATCCGTTCGTCGATGAATGGGAGAAGGCGGACATCTTTCCGGCCCACGAGCTGTTCAAGAAGCTCGGCGACCTCGGATTTCTCGGCCTCAACAAGCCGGTCGAGTTTGGCGGGCAGGGGCTGGATTACAGCTACGCGCTGATGATGGCCGAGGAACTCGGCGCGATCCGCTGCGGCGGCGTGCCGATGGCGATCGGCGTGCAGACCGACATGGCGACGCCGGCGCTGGCGCGGTTTGGATCGGACGAGGTGCGCCGCGAATTCCTGGCGCCTGCGATATCGGGCGATGCGGTGGCGTGCATCGGCGTCTCCGAGCCGGGCGCCGGATCGGACGTTGCATCGATCAAGACCAATGCCCGCGCCGACGGCGACGATTACGTCATCAATGGCGGCAAGATGTGGATCACCAACGGCGTGCAGGCCGACTGGATCTGCCTGCTCGCCAATACCGGCGACGGGCCCAAGCACCGCAACAAGTCCCTGATCTGCGTGCCGATGAAGACCAAGGGCGTCGAGGTCGCACGCAAGCTCGACAAAATGGGCATGCGCTCGTCCGATACCGCGCAGATTTTCTTCGACGATGTGCGGGTGCCGAAACGCAATCGCATTGGCGAGGAGGGCCATGGCTTCACCTACCAGATGGTGCAATTCCAGGAGGAGCGGCTGTGGGGTGCTGCGGCCTGCCTCAAGGCGCACGAAACCATCATCGCCGAGACCATCGAATACACCCGCAATCGCAAGGCGTTCGGCCAGAGCATCCTTGACAATCAAACCGTTCACTTCAAGCTCGCGGAAATGCAGACCGAGGTGGAATTGCTGCGCGCATTGATCTATCGCGCGGGCGAAGCGCTGGTAGCCGGCGAGGATGTGACCAGGCTGGCGACGATGGCCAAACTCAAGGCAGGAAGGCTCGGTCGCGAATTGACCGACGCCTGCCTGCAGTTCTGGGGCGGAATGGGTTTCATGAACGAGACGCCGGTCAGCCGGGCCTATCGCGACAGCCGGCTCACTTCCATCGGCGGCGGCGCCGATGAGGTGATGCTGATGGTGCTGTGCAAGATGATGGGCACGCTGCCCGACATGAAACAGAAATAAAGAATAGGTTGGAAGATTCAGCACAACCTGGGAGGAAGCCATGACTTCGCTCAATCGTCGTTCGCTGCTGGCCGGCTCGGCCGCGGCCGGCGTGGTTGCTTTTGCGCGCACTTCCCGTGCGGAAGAGACGCCCGGAGTTACCGCCACCGAGATCAGAATAGGATCCACCACATCGCTGAGCGGCCCGGTCTCCGCATTGGGCACCATCGCCAGATGCCAGGATGCCTATTTCCGGATGATCAATGACCAGGCGGTATCGCCGGCCGCAAGATCAATTTCATCTATTACGACGA
>JBBRIC010000189.1:0-2143 GCA_038221665.1 Sphingomonadales bacterium | reverse complement strand
GATGATGGCGTTGTCGGCGCGATCGCGCACCACCTCCATCTCATACTCCTTCCAGCCGAGCACCGATTCCTCGATCAGGACTTCCGATGTCGGGCTGGCATCGAGCCCGCCGGTGACGATGGCAACGAACTCTTCCTTGTTATAGGCAATACCACCGCCGGTGCCGCCCATGGTGAAACTGGGCCGGATGATCGTCGGGAGACCAACGATCTCCAAGGCTTGCAGCGCCTCGCTGACGGAATGCGCAATCTCGCTGCGCGGTGATTCCAGCCCGATCTTGCTCATCGCCTCGCGGAATTTCAGCCGGTCCTCGGCCTTGTCGATGGCCTCGGCATCGGCACCGATGAGCTCGACTTTGTATTTCTCAAGGGTGCCGTCGCGATGCAGCGCCAGGGCGGTGTTGAGCGCCGTCTGCCCGCCCATCGTCGGCAACACCGCATCGGGGCGTTCCTTGGCGATGATCTTGGCGACGATTTCGGGCGTGATCGGCTCGATATACGTGGCATCGGCAAGATCGGGATCAGTCATGATCGTCGCCGGGTTCGAATTGACGAGGATGATGCGATAGCCTTCCGCCTTCAGCGCCTTGACCGCCTGGGTCCCCGAATAATCGAACTCGCACGCCTGCCCGATAATGATGGGGCCGGCGCCGATGATGAGGATCGAGGACAGGTCGGAGCGTTTGGGCATCAGTCGGATTTTCCAGTTTCAGCATTGCAGCCCCAACCGTCGAACTCGACGTTGTGGGTCTGTTCGATTTCGAGCGCGCGAGTAACAAGCGCCTTGATGGCGTCGCGGGTGGTGGCGCCATCAAAGGCAAGGTCGGCGGCCCAATCGCCGTCTTCAAACTCGCCGAAGTCGATGAAGCGAAAACCCAGCGATTCCGCGTCTTCTGCCAGCGCCTCGATCGAATCCCGCGGCCCCTTGAAGTGCACGTCAATGAAACGCAGCAGCGCGGCGACATCACCATTGCGGGCGAGATCGAGGAGAACCTCCTCGTCGGCGGCGAGTTCTTCGGCGAGGCGATTAGGGTCGATAGCGGATCCGGTCATTGCTTTACAGCCCCGATCTTGGCGAAGCCTGCCGTCAAATTTCCGAACTTCTTCTGATTCACGGCGTCGATGAATTTACGAATATCATCACTCGGCGTCGTGTCATCGACAGCAATAAAGAGATAAAAATCCTTCTCATTCGTTGTTGACCAAGATGTGGTCCATCCTTCAGCGTCAGCCCCGGCCTTCACATTGAGCAGCGCGCTTGAATCGCCGAAGACGACGATGGCCGACCGAACTTCGCGCGGGGCAACAACCGGGGGCTTATCAACCGCAATCACCGCAGCCCACCCACGAACTTCTCGAACAGGTAGATGCTGTCCTGTGGGCCCGGGCTCGCCTCCGGGTGATACTGGACCGAGAACGCCGCCTTGTCGGTCAGTTCCAGCCCCGCCAGTGAACCGTCGAACAACGAGATGTGCGTCGGCCGCGCCGTCGCGGGCAGCGTCGCGGTATCCACCGCAAAGCCGTGGTTCATCGAGGTAATCTCGACGCGGCCGTCGCTCAGCCGCTTGACCGGGTGATTGGCGCCGCGGTGGCCCTGCTTCATCTTGACGGTGGTGGCGCCCACCGCCAGCCCGAGGAGCTGGTGGCCAAGGCAGATGCCGAACAGCGGGATGCCGCCGTTGAGCAGCGCCTGGATGACTGGAACGGCATAAACGCCGGTCGCCGCCGGGTCGCCAGGGCCGTTTGACAGGAAGATGCCGGCAGGCTTCAGCGCCATGATCTCGTCGTAGCTCGCGGTTGCCGGCACAACCGTTACCCGCGCGCCCGCCGCCACCAGATTGCGCAGGATGTTGCGCTTCATGCCGAAATCGACCGCAACGACATGCGGACCATCGGGGTTGCCGCTGTGGACGGCATAGCCATCCTGCAGCGTCCAGAGGCCATCGTCCCAGCCGTAATTCTGGGTCGTGCTGATGACGCTGGCGAGGTCCATGCCTTCCAGCCCCGGCCAGCCCTTGGCCTCCGACAACAACCGCCGCATGTCGAACTTGCCGTCGCGGGCGTGGGCGATGACGGCGTTGGGGGCTCCGCCCATGCGAATGCGCTTGGTCAGCGCCCGGGTATCGACGCCTGAAAGCCCGATC
>JBBRIC010000188.1:0-2151 GCA_038221665.1 Sphingomonadales bacterium | reverse complement strand
CCTTCACCATTGCCGAGGTGCTGACCGCCGAGCGCCATCCGCAAGCCGATAAGCTACAGGTCTTGACCGTAGCGACCGGCAACGGTGAACCGGTGCAGGTCGTGTGCGGCGCGCCGAACGCCCGCGCCGGCATGAAGGGTGTGTTCGGCGGCCCCGGAACCTATGTGCCGGGCAGCGGGATCACGCTGAAAACGGCGGCCATTCGCGGTGTTGAATCGCGCGGCATGATGTGTTCGATGCGCGAACTGGAGCTGTCGGACGAACATGACGGCATCATCGCATTGCCCGACGATGCCCCCGTCGGCGCGCGCTATGTCGATTGGGCCGGGCTGTCGGACCCGGTTTTCGATGTGGCGATCACCCCCAATCGACAGGATTGCATGGGGGTGCGCGGCATTGCCCGCGATCTGGCGGCGGCAGGGGTGGGCCGGCTGAAACCCTTGGCGGAGGCCTATCGCATCGCGTCGTTCGACGTTGCGCGGGCAGGGCCGGGGCCCGACGTGCGCAGCGATGACCGCAAAGGCTGTCCGGCATTTTATGCCTGCACCGTGTCGGGCGTCAGCAATGGCGCCTCGCACCCCTGGTTGCAGCAGCGGCTGAAATCGGTCGGCCAACGTGCCATTTCGGCGCTGGTCGATATCAGCAATTTCGTCATGCTGGACCTTGGCCGGCCGCTGCACGTCTATGATCGTGCCAAGCTGAGCGGCGGCCTGATGGCAAGAAAAGCGCGCGCCGGCGAACAGATGCTGGCGCTGAACGGCAAAACCTATGCGCTCGCGGAAACAATGACGGTCATCGCCGATGATGCCATGGTCCATGACATTGGTGGCATCATGGGTGGCGAACATTCGGGCTGTTCCGAAACGACCAGCGATGTGCTGATCGAATGCGCCTATTTCGACCCCGAAAGCATTGCCCGGACAGGGCAGAAGCTGCTGTTGACGAGCGATGCCCGAACGCGTTTCGAACGCGGCGTCGATCCTGCGTTTCTGGACGAAGGCCTTGCTGTCGCGACCCATCTGGTGCTGGCGCTGTGCGGTGGCACCGCCAGCGACATCACGCGGTCGGGCCAGCCGCCGATCGCTGCCAAGATGGTGCAGTATCGCCCGACACGGGTGCTGGGCCTTGCCGGGATCGACATTGCCGAAAACGAACAGGAAGCGATCCTGACCCGGCTTGGCTTTGTCGTGACAACCGGGCCCATCTGGCAAGTCAGGGTACCAAGCTGGCGCCGCGATATCGGCGTCGCTGGCGCCACCGAAAGCTGGGATGGCGAGGCCGATCTGGTCGAGGAGGTGGTCCGCATCCATGGCCTCGACCGGGTTATCGCGGCGCCCCTGCCGCGCGCGCTTGGCGTTGCCCGGCCAACGGCAACCACGGCGCAACGGCAGGAACGCCGCCTGCGCCGTGCGCTTGCGGCGCGCGGCAATGATGAAGCCATCGCCTGGAGCTTTCTGCCGCCGCGTGAGGCCGAAGCCTTTGGCGGCAGCGCCTGGACCCTCGCCAACCCCATATCCACCGACATGGCGGCAATGCGGCCATCGCTGCTACCGGGCCTGATCAGCGCCGCCAGACGCAATGCCGATAGGGGCCAGGCCAGCGCGCGACTGTTTGAAATCGGCAATCGCTATCGATCGGATGGCGAACATCCAACTGCCGCCCTGCTGCTGGCGGGCGAGGCGCGGCCGCGCCATTGGCAGACGGGCGCCGCAACAGGTTTTGAGGCCTTTGATGCCAAGGCCGAAGCCTTGGCGGCCCTGGCCGTGCTCGGCGCGCCGGTCGAACGCTTGACGGTGGCGCCGCCGGTCGATCGCTGGTGGCGTCCCGGCCGGGCCGGCCGACTGGTGCTGGGCAAGGCCGTGTTGGCCGATTTTGGCCTGTTGCACCCGGCAACGCTGGAAGGTTTTGGCCTGAAGGGCCAGGTGGCGGCGGTTGAAATCTACCTCGACGCCCTGCCGCCGGCGCGCAAGCGCAATGCCAGTTTCGCGCCGCCTGTGTTGCAGCCCGTAGCCCGCGATTTCGCTTTTCTGGCCGATGCAACGCTGGCTGCCGAGACGCTGGTGCGCGCCGCTGCGAATGTCGACAAGACCTTGATCACAGGCGTCCGGATCTTTGACAGAGTCACCGGCGAACGGCTTGGGCCGGGCAAGA
>JBBRIC010000187.1:0-2222 GCA_038221665.1 Sphingomonadales bacterium | reverse complement strand
CACCGCGCACCGCTTTGCCGGTTCCGGCGACCGTGCCGCGATCGCTGGCCTGGTCTGGGACGTGCTGCGGCGGCGTGCATCGAGCGCCTGGATCATGGACGCCGATACGCCGCGCGCCCGTGTGCTCGGCATGCTCAGGCTCGAGCGCGGCATGGACACGGAGGCGATATCCAACCTCTGCCATGGCGAACGCTTTGCGCCGGCGCCGCTGAGCGCGGACGAACGCTCGGCGCTTAACTCGCGCACGACAGACGACGCGCCGCCGCATATCGCTGGCGATTATCCGGAATGGCTGGACCCCTATCTGGCAAAGGTGTTCGGCGATGATCGCGTGGCCGAGGCCACCGCGATGGCGAGCCGGGCGCCGCTCGACCTGCGCGTCAACACGCTGGAGGCCAACCGCGAGAAGATTTTGCCGCGGCTCAAGCATCTGGGCGCGGAGCCGACGCCGTGGTCGCCGATAGGCTTGCGCATCGAGCTCGGCGCCGACGCCCGCAACCCCGGCATTCATGCCGAGGAGGACTTTATCAAGGGCGCCATCGAGGTTCAGGACGAGGGCTCGCAGCTCGCGGCTCTGTTATCCGCCGCAAAGCCGGGCGAACAGGTGATCGATCTCTGCGCCGGCGCCGGCGGCAAGACATTGGCCTTGGCGGCGATGATGCAGGGCAAGGGCCGCCTGATCGCGACCGATCACGACAAGCGCCAGCTCGCGCCAATTTATGAGCGGCTGTCGCGCGCCGGTGTCCACAATGCTGACGTCCGCGCGCCCAAGGGCGACGACGATCCGCTCGCCGACATCAGGGCCTCCGCCGATCTCGTCCTGATCGATGCGCCCTGCACCGGCACCGGCACCTGGCGCCGCAACCCCGACGCCAAATGGCGCATGCGGCCGGGCGCGCTGGAAGTGCGGTTGAAGGAACAGGCCGAAGTGCTTGATCGCGCGAGCGCCCTGGTGAAGCCGGGCGGCCGCATCGCCTATGTGACGTGCTCGGTGTTGCCGGCCGAGAATGGCGACCAGATCCGCAGCTTTGTCGCGAGGCATCCGGAATTCTCGGTGGTGCCGCCCGAGCAAACGGCGAGCGTGCTGTGGGACAAGGCGGAGGATTTTGCCAAGGCCGCGCTGGAGCTGCCCGAAGGCTGGCTGATGACGCCGCGCCGTACGGGGACGGACGGGTTTTTCGTGTCGGTGTTGAAGAAGGCTTGAGCAGGCCCCGTCATTCCGGATGGTCCGAAGGACAAGACCTCAGATGCGCAATTGCGCATCGGGGAATCTCGAGATTCCGGGTCTGGTGCTAGCGCACCATCCCGGAATGACAGCGGAGAGTTCGCGACGTCAGCCGCCTAACTCACCAAATTTTCGCCGAGCCCTGCCTGATCTTCCCCTCTGCATCGAGCCGCAGATATTCGCAGATCCTGCTCCCGCGCTCATTCTGGTAAAACACCACGATGCTATCCGGGCTCACATAGGTATCGATCCGCTCGAAATGCAGGTTCGTGATCATCGAAAGCGCCTTGCTCCAGTAGGCGCGAACGCGAACTTTGCCGTGCAGCGTGCCCGACGCGTCAAAACCGAGCGCCGGAATCTTGTCCGAGGTCATCTCAAAATCCTCGGCATACAGCGCCAGCACCCGCTCCAGATCATGCGAATTCCAGGCGGCGATCCAGTCCCGCCCAAGGGCAGCGAGTTGAGCGGCATCGTGATGCGACGGCGACATGGTTTCCTCCATTTGCTTTACGGGACAAATTAGGTCAATAATACTTACCTAATTCAGCCTGTCCAGATCCCGAAGAAGAATGTGGGCCGGTCATTTCTCGCGGTTGCGAGGCCGCTCCCCGTCGCGTATCTGCTTGCCATGACAGCAGCACAGCCCGCCCGCGAGTCGACGCCAACACTGGCCTCGGCGCATGACAAGATTCTGATTGTCGATTTCGGCAGTCAGGTGACGCAACTGATCGCGCGCCGAGTGCGCGAGGAGGGCGTCTATTCCGAGATCGTACCGTTCCAGAAAGCCGAGGCCGCCTTCAAAGAAATGAAGCCGAAAGCCGTGATCCTCTCCGGCGGTCCGGAGTCGGTGCATGAGGCCGGCTCGCCGCGCGCGCCGCAGGCGATCTTCGATTCCGGCGTTCCCGTGCTCGGCATCTGCTATGGCCAGATGACCATGGCAGCCCAGCTCGGCGGCGAGGTTCAGGGCGGCCACCACCGCGAGTTCGGCCGCGCCGAT
>JBBRIC010000186.1:0-2234 GCA_038221665.1 Sphingomonadales bacterium | reverse complement strand
CGGCGCAAGCGAACCCTGCACGCGATCACGCTGTCGGAAACCCCAATGGCGCTGTCGCCCTCGGCGGAAACCGCGCGGGTGCTGGCCGATGGCCTTGTCAGTTCTGGTTTGGATGGATTGCCGTGGTCGAAACCCCTGAAGCAGTGGCGCGACCGTGTGATGTTTTTGCGCGCGGCCGAGGCAGGCGCGACAACCAATCCGTGGCCGGACCTGTCCGACGACGCGCTCGCGGCCCAGCGCGAGGCGTGGCTGACACCGGCGCTCTATGACAAGACTTCGCTGAAGGCATTTTCGGCGGGCGACTTGTCGGATGCGCTGATGTCACTGCTGCCCTGGGATTTGCGCGCGCGGCTGGAGCGCGAGGCGCCGACGCATTTCGAGGCGCCGACCGGCACCATGCTGGCGATCGATTATGAGGCCGAGCAGGGGCCGACGATCGCGGTCCGGCTGCAGGAGTTGTTCGGGATGAACACCCATCCGTCGGTTGCCAAAGGCGCGGTGCCGCTGGTGCTGGAACTGCTGTCACCGGCACACCGGCCGGTGCAGGTGACGCGTGATCTGCCGGGCTTCTGGCGCGGCAGCTATGCGGCAGTGCGCTCCGATCTGCGCGGGCGTTATCCGCGGCACCCGTGGCCGGAGGATCCCGCAAGCGCTATGCCGACACGCCGCGTCAAGCCGCGGGGAACCTAAGCGCAAGCCGTCATCCCTTCGCGGCTCAACGGAATGAACGCCTCTGGGATGAAACCACGGCGTTCATCCCGTGTATCCAGCCCCACCCGTTAACACTTCACTCATCCTTTTCGTCAAAATGGCAGCCTTTCCCACCGTCGTTAGTCGCGACTTGGCGGCTAACGTGGTGATATCGGGTGTTCTGACCGAGTGTGGCGTGATGCGTAACATAATGATCTTTGCCGCCTTCATTGCCGGCCTCGGCACCCTGATGGCGCAGATGGCCGACAAGATGACGCCGGCGCTCGCCCATAACGCGTCGCCTAAAGCCGCCGTCGCGGCGACCGTCGCGCAGGCTGGTTCTCGCAGCATCAACATCCCCCGCGACGCCCGCGGTCATTTCGAAACCGAAGGCCGGATCGACGGCCAGCGTATCGGCTTCATGATCGATACCGGCGCATCGATGATCGCACTGAACGAAACTTCCGCCGCGCGGTTCGGGCTGCGCCCGGCTAGAGGTGACTTCAACGCCACGGTCACGACCGCCAACGGCATCATCAAGGCCGCGCGCACCCGGCTTGCCATGGTCGATGTCGGGGGACTGGTGGTGCGCGATGTCGATGCCATGGTGCTGCCCGACGAAGCCTTGTCGGAGAACCTGCTCGGCCTGTCGTTCCTGTCGAAGCTGAAGCGCTTCGAATACGCCAATGGCCAGATGGTGCTGGAGCAATAGGGCTCTTTCGCTGCCAATCCGCCGCAATTAATCGCCACAAAACGGCTGTCCCGCCTTCCGCCGCGCCTTCGCATTCGCTAAGGCTGCGGTGCATTCCCTTTTCTGCTTTCCCCACGAGGCATCAGATGTTTCCGAAGCCGAAATCCGTTCTGGTTCCGAATACCTATGCCTATGAATCCGAGCCGATGGTGAAGGCGACCGGGTTTCGCGAATACGACGCCCGCTGGCTGTTCGGCAAGGAAATCAACCTGATGGGCATTCAGGCGCTGGGCATGGGGCTGGGCGCGTTGATCGCGGAACTCGGCGCCAGGCAGGAGGTCGTCACCGGGCACGATTTCCGCGGTTACTCGGCATCGATCAAATACGCGCTGATTTCGGGATTGCTGGCGTCGGGCTGCAAGGTTCACGACATCGGCCTGTGCATGACCCCGATGGCCTATTTTGCGCAATTCGACCTCGACGTGCCGTGCGTTGCGATGGTGACGGCGTCGCATAACGACAATGGCTGGACCGGCGTCAAGATGGGCGCCAACCGCCCGCTCACCTTCGGCCCCGACGAGATGAACCGGCTGAAAGAGATCGTGCTCAATGCCGACTTCAAGAACAAGGTCGGCGGCTCGTATCAATTTCACGAGAACTTTCCGGCCCGCTACATTGCCGATTTGACCAGGCGCCCGAAACTGAAGCGCAAGCTGAAGGTCGTGGTCGCCTGCGGCAACGGCACGGCCGGCGCCTTCGCCCCGCAGGTGATGGAGGCGATCGGCTGCGAGGTGGTGCCGCTCGACACCGAACTCGATTACACCTTCCCGAAATACAATCCCAATCCCGAAGA
>JBBRIC010000185.1:0-2328 GCA_038221665.1 Sphingomonadales bacterium | reverse complement strand
CGGAATCGCTGCGGCCGATCTGCACTTCAACACCATAGGCGCGGGCGATGTTGGCAGCCGTCAGCACGCTGTCGCATGGCCCTGCCGCGACGGTGACACCATTTTTCAAAAGCAGAACGTCATCGGCCAACCGCAACGCCTGCCCGAGATCATGGACGACGACGATGACGCCGGTGCCGGCATCGGCGGTAGCGCGCAACAGGGCAAGAACATCCAGCCGATGCGCCGGATCAAGGCTGGCGAGGGGTTCATCGGCAAGCAGCCATCGCGGCTGCCCCGCCAGCACGCGCGCCAGCAAGACCCGGCTGCGTTCGCCGCCCGACAGGCTGTTGACCAGCCGCCCGGCAAAGCGGCTGACATCGGTTTGCGCCATGGCGCCAGCGATCGCAGCGCGGTCAGCTTGCGTGACGCCCCAGCCCTTGGCGTGCGGAAACCGCCCGAGACCGACCAGCGTTTCAACGTCAATATCCCAATGCACATCGGCGGTTTGCGGCAGAAACCCGATGGCCCGGCCCCTCGCGCTGCGCTCCATTTCGTTAACAGGCATGTCGCCCAGCATGGCTCGGCCATTGGTTGGCTGGCGCAGGCCAGCGATACAGTCCAGCAGCGTGCTTTTGCCGGCACCATTGGCACCCAGCAGCGCCGTCACGCGGCCGGGGGCAAACCGGTGGCTGATGTCATCAAGGATCTGTACAGCGCCGATGCGGACGCCAATGCCATCGGCAACAAGCGGCGGCACGGTCATGGCAGGGTCCGCCGCAAGGACAGAAGCAGCCACAAAAAGAACGGCCCGCCGAGCAGCGACATGGCTATACCCAGCCGCAGTTCGCTCACGGTGGGTATGGCGCGCACCAGCGTATCGGCGAGCAGCAACAGCAGCGCGCCGCCGAGCGCCGACGGCAGCAATATCGCCGATGGCCGGCTGCCGGCGACGCGGCGCACCATGTGCGGCACCATCAACCCGACAAAGCCGATGATCCCTGCCGCTGCCACCGCCGCCCCGACACACAGACCGACGCCAGCAACGACCAGCCATTGCAGGCGCGCCAGATCAGCGCCCATCGACCGGGCGGCCGCCTCGCCGAGCGTCAGCGCATCGAGCGAACGTGCCGTCAGCGCCAGCAAGCCGCCGCCCGCCAGCGTCAGCGGCAACGCGATCCACACATCGTTCCAGCTGCGATCGGTCAATGCCCCCATCAACCAGGTGACGATCTCGGTCACCGCAAACGGCGTTGGCGCCAGGCTGATCGCCAACGCCGTCATCGACCCCGCGACACTTGAAAGGATGATCCCGGCCAGCGCGAACAGGACCAGGCTGCCGGAACGCCCGGCCAGCAGCGCCAGCAGCGCCATGGTGATCGCGGCACCCGCCAGCGCAAAGCCCGGCAACACCAGCGCCGATACGGCAAAGCCGAAATACAGCGACAGCACCGCACCCAGCGCCGCACCCGAAGACACGCCGAACAATCCCGGATCGGCGAGCGGATTGCGCAGGAAGCCCTGCATCGCCGCACCGGACAGGCCCAGCCCCGCGCCGATCACCACCGCCAGCACGGTGCGCGGCGCCCGCAGTTCGGCAATAATCAGCCAGCGCGCATCATCGCCGCGCCAAACGTCCCATGGCAACCAGACCTTTCCCGCCAGCAGCGATACGAACGCCGCTACCAGCACGCCAGCAGCCAGCGCAAGATTGAGGCCGCGTGCCGTCATGCCGGTGGCAGCGTACGGCGCATAGGCACAAGCGTGCTTCGCACGGCAGCCAATTGCGCCAATGCCCGAATGATCGTCGGCCCGCCGCATTGCAGCAGCCGGAACGAATAGGGCCGAATGGCAATCCGTTTGCCCAGCCGGGTAACCGCAGGGTGGGATAGCATGCGATCACGCTGCGTTTCGGCAGCGTTGGTCGACAGCAGCACCGAAGGCGGATTGGCCACCAGATATTCAAGTGGCAGCACATCCCATTTCTTCAAACCATAGGCTGCGCTGAGATTACGAAAGCCGGCCCGGGTCAACAATTCCGAGGCCAACGTGCCGGTGCCGGGCACCAACCCGCCGCCTTGCCAGATCAGCGCCGGTATCACCCGGCCATCGGCAGGCTGCGCGGCGGCAACGACAGCATCGATCCGCGCTGCCAGCGCCGCGCCGCGCTGCCCATGACCGATAGCGTCCGCCAGCATACGGACCTGTGCCGTACTTTCAGCGATCGTTTCTGGGACTTTTAGTTGCAGCAGCGGGATTCCGAGCCGCCGCAGCGCATTGGCGGTCGCAGGCGCGACATGGCCGCCGGAAACGACGAGATCGGGAGCAAGCGCCATGACTTCCTCGGCT
>JBBRIC010000184.1:0-2360 GCA_038221665.1 Sphingomonadales bacterium | reverse complement strand
GCCGATCATGCGTCAGCCGCCTCATCACGTATTCGTGATATGATGGGACAGTCGCCGACAGGTGAGAGCTTTTGCGCAGGCGTCCGAAACCCGACCTCGGAAGCAGCGCCCTTCGGGGAAACCCCGGGGCTCGGCCAATCGAACCCGGCATTGGAAAATCTGAAAGCGGACAGAATAAAATGCGTGGATATTCTGTTGGTTTTTGGTGATGGCCAACCGGGTCGCCTGGACGGCTTCTTGGAGAGCTTCACCGACAGGAAAAGGTTTCGTGGCGAGTTGCACACGCGATGCGCGCACTTCTATCCATATACACCACCGAAAGGCGTGCTAGGCTCAATCATAGTGTGGAAGACGAGATGCATGGAGGCTCATAGCGCGGCGGATATCACGAACCGGGGAATCCTGGTGTTGGAAGACGATCCGGGTGTCGCCCAGATCCTCGTCACCGTCCTGCAGCGTGAGGGGTGGGTGACGCATCACGCGTCGACCCTCACCGATGGCTTCGCGGCGTTGAAGACACATAATCCGTGCGTCGTGCTCGTTGATCTCGAATTGCCCGATGGCAGCGGCATGAACCTGGTCCGTGAGGCTTCGGCGCGCCCCCACACCGGCGTCATCGTCCTGAGCGGCCGGGCCGATGAGGTGGACCGCGTGGTCGGGCTTGAGGTCGGCGCGGATGATTATATCGGCAAGCCCTTCTCGCCCCGTGAAGTGACCGCGCGGGTCCGTTCGCTTTTCAGGAGGCTGGGCTGGGACGGCGGCAAGGACAGCCCCGCCGGCAAGGCCGAAGCCCCGCAACAGGCGCCTGGGGCGAGTGGCGAGCAGCGGTCGCTTCGCATCAACGACGTGGTCCTCGACCCGGCGCGCATGCGGATTTCCGGATCGCATGGCGCCTTCGTCAACCTGACAGGCGGCGAGGCCGACCTGCTCGGACGGTTGATCAATGCCGGCGACGCGCCGCTGGGCCGCCACGAGGTGGCTGAACACGTCCTGGGTCACAAGCTGTTGCCGCAGCAGCGCGGCATTGACCAACTCGCCTCCAACCTGCGGCGCAAGCTCGAAGGTGTGGCAGGCAGCAACGTGCGGATCACCGCCGTGCGTGGCAAAGGCTACCGCCTCGTCTTTTGAAATCGAGCGTAATGACTTGCTTCGTCGCTTGATCGATTCGCGCTGGTGACGGGCTTTCTACAATATAAAAACTATCAAAGATTTCGGGGCCGGAGAGACGGGCTGGATTACGTACGCTCAAATCCGGCGTTGATCAAAAAACTGGACGAAAATTAGCATCCAATATTGACGATTTCACGAGGGATACAATACTAGGACATCAGCTGCAGTTTGAAATTTTAAGATTCAGGATTGGTCACCCAAGGAATGGATTCCGCGTCGGAAAGCTCGCGCGTCATCGATTGGGATCAGCCGGAGGCCCTGACAGCCATCCTGCGCGTCGCCATGCGGCTGAGCGGCGCCGAGGGCGCGTTCCTCGCGGTGATGACGCCCTCCCAGCCGCGCCTCGCCGCGCAGCTTGGCCTCGACCCTGAGCAGCATCCCGCCCTGCTTCAGCTGGCGCAGGGCCAGCCCGTTCTGGACGCCCTGGACCTGCCATGGCGGTCCGCCATGATTGTCACACTGCCCGAGTAGGTGCCGGGTGATCAGCCGGTGTTCGGGCTGGTCCACGCGACCGAGGCGCTCGACGTCGCCTGCGCCACGGCGCCCGACATGGTGGACCTGCTGCGGGTCGCAACCTCCATCCTGCAGGCCCAGAAGGTCGCCGAGCGCCGGGGCGACGAGCATCGCATCGCGACGATGTCCAACGAGTTGCTCGAACCGCTGGGGAATGCACCCAGCCACACTGCCGCCCTGAAGATTCTGGCCGAGACGATCTGCGATCGGTTCAGAAGCGTTGTGTGCGACATCTGGCGCAGCGCGAGCGGCGAACAGGAGCTGCGGCTGATCACCGACGTGCAGCGCGGCAGCTTCGACATCCCGGCGTTCCGTCGCGACCGGCCTGGCCTGGTGGCCCTGGAGGGCACGCTGGTGGGCGAGGCCATCCTCACTGGCCGCCAGGTGATCAACCAGGATCTCGGCGCGCCGGGCGATGCGATCGACTACCACGACCCCGAACAGCGGCTGAAGGCACTGATCTGCACGCCATTCAGCAGCGGCGACACGCATTGGGCTGTGGTGCTGGGCTTCGATGCCGCCAATCGCGACCTCGCTGGCCTGGCGGAGGACATCCTCCGCCTGCGTCCGCTGTTGAACATGATGCTCCGCCGCCGCTTGCAGGAGGCCGAGATGGATCTGCTCAGCCGGGTGGTCGAAACCTCACGCGATGCGGTGCTGGTGGCCCGTGCCCTGCC
>JBBRIC010000183.1:0-2396 GCA_038221665.1 Sphingomonadales bacterium | reverse complement strand
CACAGGGTGAGCAGACGCCGATCCTCCCAAGGGAAATCTAACAGGATGGCAAGCATCTGTGTCGTCAGTTCGACGCTGACCTTGTCCACCCAATCGAATTCTTCGCCAAAGGGAAGCGTGTCGAGCAGTTCGGCAGTTCGCTGGCGCACGCTTTGCGCCATTTTGACAATTTCGGATGGGCCAAAGCTCGGGGTGACCACCCGGCGCTGCTCGCCATGGCGCGGCCGATCCATCGCGATGAATTGCGGCAGGTTGAAATCGCCCAGCAAGTCGACAACCGTGATGCCACCAAAGACATGGCTCGACGAGAAGATGTCGGGCCTGGCTTCGACGGCCTGGATGTCGGCGTGGCCGGATATCGACCAATAAGGCCCGAAAGGGCTGTCGGCACAGAAATGCACCGGAGCTTCGGCGCGCAGCCGGGCGAACCATGGCCGCCAGCTATCGTCGGCATAAAGGCCGGGGTCGGTTACATCGATGCGGTTTATCGGCGTCGTTTCGGCGGCTGCCGGGCTGCGCAATTGCGTTGCCATGATCACATCTCCCCAGGATTTGCACGCCGGTCATTTCGCCGGATCGGCCGAGATGCTAACGTTGATTTATCCACAATGCGAGCCCTTCAAATCATGCCAATCGACCGTTCGATCGATCCGACCGCGGACCAAGTCCGCACGCTGCGCGATGCCGGCCGCAACGGACCTGTTGTCATGCTCAACCTGCTGAAATTCAGGGAAAACGCCAACTATGATGACGGCGAGATCGTATCCGGGGCGGCGGCCTATGCCCGGTACCAGCACGCCTTCACGGTTACCGTGGGCGACATCAGCCAGGCCGAGGTGCTGTACGAAGGGAAGGTGGAACAGGTTTTTATCGGCATGGCCAACACGTCCGAAACCGATTGGGACATGGCGCTCATCGTGCGTTATCCGTCCCGCCAGCATTTCCTGGCGATGATGGCGGCCCCCGGTTATCGCGACGCCCTGCGCCATCGTTACGCAGGGCTGGAGCGCACCGTTTTGTTGCAATGCGGCGGATAGCCGCTTTCATAGGTTGCGCCGTGGCGATGAAAGCCTAAAACGCCTGAATCATTGCTTTCGCGAGAACATGGGGAAATTATGGCCGGCCGTCCGACCGCTCCGCGACCGCTGTCGCCGCATCTGGGTATCTGGAAATGGCAGGTTCACGCCATTGTCTCGATTCTGCATCGTATTACCGGCAATGCCATGGCGCTGGGGGCGGTCGTGCTGTTCCTGTGGTGGTTGATTGCTGCGGCCACCGGGCCTGATTCCTATGCCTTCTTCATGGTGGTAGCCAGCGGCTGGTTTGGGACACTGATTGCCTTCGGGCTCAGCTGGGTGTTCTTCCAGCACCTGTGCTCGGGCATTCGACACCTGATCATGGATACCGGCGCGGGCTTCGATCTTGTCATCAGTCGCGCGACGGCCTCGGCAACGCTGATCGCTTCGACGCTGCTGACGATCCTCACCTGGATCGTCATCTACCTTTACAAGGGGCTTTGAACATGGGCGCCGGAACCGAACTCGGCCGCGTTCGCGGGCTGGGGTCCGCTAAAGATGGTGTCCACCATTGGTGGCTGCAGCGCGTGACGGCCATCGCCAACATTGTCCTTGTGCTGTGGTTCGTCTTCTCGTTGGTGCGCCTGCCATCGCTCGACTATTCAAGCGTAACGCTATGGCTGCGGCAGCCTGTCGCTGCGGTGCCGATGCTGCTGCTCATTGTTTCGGTTTTCTGGCACTTCAGGTTGGGAATGCAGGTATTGATCGAAGACTATGTTCATGGGCCGGCCCGTGTGATCGCCATGCTGGCCCTAAGTTTCTACGCCCTGGCGGGGGCGGCAGCGGCAGTGTTCGCCGTGTTCAAAATCGCGTTGGGTCAGGCGTAATTGGGAGCAGCATGATGCCAGCAAGCTATCAGATTATCGATCATGTCTATGATGCCGTCGTTGTCGGCGCCGGTGGCTCGGGTCTTCGCGCTGCAATGGGCATCGCCGAGGCCGGACTGAAAACCGCCTGCGTCACCAAGGTGTTCCCCACCCGCAGCCACACGGTGGCGGCGCAGGGTGGCATCGCCGCCAGCCTTGGCAATATGGGGCCAGACCATTGGACCTGGCACATGTACGATACCGTCAAGGGATCGGACTGGCTCGGCGATCAGGACGCCATCGAATATCTGTGCCGCGAGGCGCCCGCTGCCGTTTACGAGCTCGAACATTTCGGCGTACCGTTCAGCCGTACTGAAGCGGGGCAAATCTATCAGCGCCCATTTGGCGGCATGATGCAGAATATGGGCGCCGGGCCGCCGGCACAGCGGACCTGCGCCGCTGCCGATCGCACCGGCCATGCCATGCTTCATGCGCTGTATCAGCAGAGTCTTAA
>JBBRIC010000182.1:0-2398 GCA_038221665.1 Sphingomonadales bacterium | reverse complement strand
GTAGCGGTAGCTGAAAATCCGAAACGGCCATAAAAAGGCAGATCGCCGATCAACAGCATCGGCGGCGCGGCGCCGGCATCGGCAGCCACCAGCGCCGCTTCGATCAGCCTGGTGGCGATCCCTTCGCCGCGCCGCGCCGCCGCCGTCACCACCGGGCCAAGCATGATCAGCGGCTGGCTGCCGCCATCGCTGCCGCGCAATTGCAGGGGCCAGCATTGCAGCGCACCAACAAGTTCATCGCCATCCCGAGCTACCGAGGACAATCCCCAGTCGGGTTGCACCCCGTCGCGCAACCGATAGGCGGTGCGCTGGCGCCGGGCCGGGCCGAAGCCTTCATCCAGCAGAACATCGATGTCAGGCAGATCCCCGGGCAGCAAGGGAGTGATCATGATCATTGCGCAGCGCAGCCTAGTTTGAACGAGCCATCGACACGCTATTATAACAGGAAAATGACAGGTGCGTGGCACCGACACAGGCATGGCCGGTGCGGCAAACAGCTGGACAATGCCGGCGGGCGCCGTTCAAATTCAGCCAGGCTGTGGCGGATCGGCGATCATCGCGGTAAATTCGGCTTCGGCCGCCAGCTTGCCGGCCACCTCGGCGCGGCCGCTGAATTTGCTGACCCGGCCACGGTTATGGGTAAAGGCGACTTTTAATTCCAACAGGCAGCCAGGTTCGACGGGCAGCCGAAACTTGGCGCTGTCGATCGCCATGAAATAGACGAGCTTTCCAACACCGGCAGCCCCCAGCGATCGCATCGCCAGCACGCCGGCGGTTTGCGCCAAAGCCTCGATGATCAGGACGCCGGGCATGATCGGCCGGCCGGGAAAATGGCCGGCAAAAAACGGTTCGTTGATGGTCACGCCCTTGATGCCGCGCGCCGACACGCCAAGGACAATATCCTCGACGCGATCGACGAGCAGCATCGGGAACCGATGCGGCAACGCCGCCATCACCGCCAGGATATCGGCGGTGCTGGCGGTATCGGCGCTCACTTGGCGGCGGTTGCCGGCGGGGTTGTCGAAACGCGCGGCACCGACTTGTCGAGGCGGGCGACCACATCGGTCGTGATGTCGATCGACGCCGCGTGCTGCAACGTGGCGCCTTCCGCCAGAGCGATGGTCGCGCCGCGTTCCTTCATGATCGTGCCGATGATCGGCTGGGCGCCATCGTTCAACTGCTTGACGACATATTGACGGCTGGCCTGCAGATCCTGATCGCGCTTGGCCAGTTCCTGTTCGGCCTGGGTCTTGCGCGTCTGGAAATCACGCGCCTTGGTTTCCCAGGCGGTTGCGGCTGGCCCCGGCGCCGTTGGGCGGGTCTTGACCAGGGCTTCCTCTTCGGTGCCAAAGGACGTGCGCAGGGTCTGCAAGCGTGACTGCAGGCCATCGGCGCGCGTCTTCAACTCAGCCAGTGCGATCTTGCCGGCAACCGATGTCTGGAACACATCGTCGAGATTGATGATCACGACAACGGCTGGCGGCAGCGCTTGCGCCGCCACCGGCGCGGTAATCGCTGAACTGGCCAAAGCCAGTGAAATCAAAAGCGTCTTCATTAAAATTGAGTCCCTACGTTGAATTGAAACAATTGGTCATTGTCGCCAGGTTGTTTGACAACAGCCTTGGCGAGATCGAAACGGAACGGCCCGAACGGCGAATTCCAGTTGACCCCGATCCCTACCGACAGTCTGGGCTTGGGTGTATCCCCTAAAAATTCTTCGACAAAACTCAAGGTATTGCCATTGGCGTCTCTACAGACTGGCGGCTTCTGAGTCACGTCACCACGCGGGCAATTCAAAATTGGCGTTTTTACCTTCCAAAGCGCACCGAAATCAGCATAGATCGATGGCCGCAGGCCAAGTTCGGCACCGCTGGCGCCAAGCGGAATCTGAATTTCGGCGCGGCCAAGATAATAGGCCTTGCCGCCCAGCGCATCATCGGTCTGCTGTTTTCTGTCTTCGATGACATTACCGTTGGCATCGAGGAACTTGCGCAGCACCCGCGGCCCGACGCCGCGAATATTAAAGCCCCGAAATTGCGGCTGGCCAAGGAAAAAGCGATCGGTGAGGATGACATCCTGGCCACCATAGCCGGCAATATAGCCCGCTTCACCACCAAGGTTGAGCACAAAACCCGACCCGAACAGGGCGTGATACCAATCATAATTGGCGCGACTACGCAGATATTTGACCCCGGTCGGGATACCGGCCAGATCCTGGCTGAACGAAAAACGCTGGCCCGATGTCGGACGCAGGTTGTTGTTGGTATTATTGTAAATGATACTGTAGCCGATCGACGAAACAGTGCGTTTACCCAAAGCCTCGCACAGATAGCGCCCAGCGAGCAGTGGGTCGCAGCGGCCATTGGTAAAGAATGTCGCCTCATCAAGGCTGATTTCT
>JBBRIC010000181.1:0-2458 GCA_038221665.1 Sphingomonadales bacterium | reverse complement strand
CCATGCAGCCGATCGAGCGGGATGAGCGGGGCCACGAAGCGATGACGCGCGTCACGGACGGTCATGACGACAGCGACGATGATATCGACCTCGGCAGCGCTGCCGAACGTATCGACGATGTATCGCCCGCCGACAGTTTTCGCTTCACCCCGCGCACGGCAGCGACCGACGCGCCGGCCCCCGAAGCGCAAATGCCGACACCTCAGCCAGCCTTTGCGAGCCAGGGCGCATCGCCAGTGGAAGATGAACGGCCTTTGACCCTGTTTGAAAAGATGATGAACCTGTCGCGCGGGCCAAAGCCCAAGCCCGTCGTCGAACCAACGCTGGCGCCAGAACCGGCCGCAAAAGCGCCGGATGTCGATATCCCACCGTTTTTCAAGCGTCAGATCAACAATTAGACCGGGCGAGAGCTCGGAAACCAACGACCGCCGCCGGGGGATCGCTGCCCCCGCCGGCGTAGTGGTGGCATGGACGCATCACCCTACCACCTCGCCATCGCGCGCAATCGCTTTGGGCTGGGAACGCGCGCTGACGATGCCATTTCGGGCGATCCGCGCGCCAGTCTGATGCGGCAGTTCGCGGCCTTTGATCCGCAGCCCCCGGTTATCGCGGCCTTGCCGGGCAGCGCTGTCATGGCCCGGCAATTCCGCGAATATCTGGCGACCATCCGGCCGTTTCTTGCTGCCAATGGCGCGACTGGCCCGGCGGCACGGGGTTCGCCGCGGACCATGAAACTGCCGGCACCGTCCGGCAACGCCGCCGATATTGCCGGCCCCGAGGCTCGCATCCGCGCCGATCTGCGCCGGCAATATCGGGATAGTTACGGGCTACAGGCGCGTGCCCGCATCGCCGCCGCCCTGACGACGCCGGCTGCGTTCCCCGAACGGCTGGTGCATTTCTGGGCCAATCATTTCGCGGTATCGGCCGATAAATTGCAAAGCATCGGCCTTGCCGGGACGCTGGAATTCGAAGCCATAAGGCCGCATGTCGGCGGGCGTTTCATCGACCTGCTGCTGGCTGTCGAACGCCACCCGGCGATGCTTTTATATCTTGATCAGGCGCAATCGATCGGCCCCGGGTCGCAGCTTGCGGAGGCAGCACGGCGGCGGCCCAATGGCCGCCGCCAGCCCGGTCTCAACGAAAATCTGGGTCGTGAAATTCTGGAATTGCATACCGTTGGCGTCGGGTCGGGCTATGGTCAGGCCGATGTGCTCGCCTTGGCAGAGGCACTGACCGGCTGGTCGATCGGCGGGTTCGTGCGGCGACCTTTGGGGATCGAGGCGCCGGATGGGGCGTTTGTCTTCCAGCCCGGCTGGCACGAACCCGGCACGCGGACGCTGCTTGGCAAGCGCTATGCCCAATCGGGGTCGGCGCAGGCCCAAGCCATGCTGGCCGATCTGGCCGTCCATCCGGCAACGGCACGCCATATCGCCACCAAATTGGCCCGGCATTTCGTCGCCGATGTGCCGCCAGCGGCGCTGGTCGATCGGCTGGCCGCCCGCCATATCGCCAGCGGCGGTAATCTGATGGCGGTTTATCAAACACTGGTCGACGCGCCCGAAAGCTGGGCTGTGCCGGCGCCAAAATTCAAGACGCCATGGGAATGGGCGATTTCGGCACTGCGCGGTGTTGGCGCCACGGCGGCGCCCGATTTGCGGGTGGTGGCCGCTTTGAATGAACTCGGCCAGCCGATCTGGCGGCCGGGGTCTCCCGCCGGTTGGGATGATAGCGCGGCAAGCTGGGCGGCGCCCGACGCGCTGCTGCGCCGCGTTGAAACCGCAAGCCGTATTGCAGCCCAGATCGGTGACCGGATCGATGCCCGGACGTTGGCGCCAAAGCTGTTGCCCGGCGTGCTGTCGGCGGCAACGGCCGCGGCGATTGCCCGGGCCGATAGCCCGCAACAGGGGCTGACGCTGTTGCTCGCCGCCCCTGAATTTCTGCGGAGATAGCCATGGACCGCCGGCTTTTCCTCGCGCGCGCCGGCCTTGCCGCGGGGCTTTTGCTGTCACCGCGACTGGCGCTGGCGGCGGCGCCGACCGACCGCCGGCTGGTCTTTGTCATTTTGCGCGGCGCCATGGATGGGCTGTCGGTGGTCATGCCCGTTGGCGATCCCGGCTATCAACGCCTGCGCGGTAATTTTGGCCCGCCGCCGGCTGCCGGCCCGGCCTTGCGGCTTGATGGCGATTTTGCGCTGCACCCGGCGTTGGCGGCGACCGGCGCGCTTTATGCGAGGGGCGAGGCCGGCTTTGTGCATGCCATCGCGTCGCCCTATCGAGAACGATCGCATTTCGATGCCCAGAATGTCCTCGAAACCGGCGGCACCGCGGCTTTTGCCCTGAAAGACGGCTGGCTCAATCGCCTGCTGACCTTGCTGCCAAGGGCCCGGGCGCCGGCGATTGCTTTGTCGCCGACGCTGCCGATGGCCTTGCGCGGGGCGGCGCTAGCAACCAGCTATGCG
>JBBRIC010000180.1:0-2523 GCA_038221665.1 Sphingomonadales bacterium | reverse complement strand
CACTGCCGCTGCGGCTGGCGGGGCTAGACCGCGATCCGGGCTGGCTGCCGGCGGAGGGGCGGGCCATCGCCTTTCATTTCCAATGATGTTCGACCATCTGCCGCGCGATGCTGCCACGGCCTTTCGGCTGTCGGCAGTCGGCACCGTGCTTGCCATGGTGGCACAGCAATCGCCTCGATTGGCGGTGGACTGTCCTCTGGTGACGGGGCTGGCCAGCGAATATCGCGCCGCCGCGGCCAATATGGTGGCGGGCGAAGTGCCATCGCCTGCCGCCTGGCACGCAGCGCAACAGCTGTGGCAGGGCAACATGACCAGCCTGCCCATGGCCCGGCTGCTGGCGGCCGGTTTTGGGCATGGCCATATCCGCTTGCTGCTGAGTCTTGCTTTGGTCGAGGAAGACCCGCGCCTCGCGCAGCTGGTCGAACCCGATGGCCAGATGCCCAGCCTTGGCGGGCTGGTGGCGCTGTGGCGTGATGCCGATGGGATCGATGATCCGGGGCGGGTGCGTGACGAACTGCTCGACCTTGTCGATGCGGGGCTGGTCATGGTCGGCAACATCGAAGCGCCGCGCGGCGACTGGCGGCTGCGCGCCCCGGTGGCCGTGGTCGATGCGCTTGCGGGACAGACGCCTCGGCTCCCCGGGGTCGAATATCATGCCAATCCACAGCTGCCGTCAGCCGCTGGCTGGATCGGTGATGGCGCCGATCCCCTCGCGCTTGGCAAGACGCTGGCGGCGCTGCCCGGGCAATTGCTGATCATACGCGGACCCCTGCATAATGGCCGCAAGACATTGCTGAAAATGGCGGCGGCCGGCGCCGGCATGGCGGTTCTGGTGGCCGATGCCAGCCTCGCCGCCGATGCCGGCCGCTGGCGCCCGGCGGCGGCCGTGGCGCTGCTGACCGGCGGGATGATCATTGTCGATGCGGCACCGGCGCCCGGCGAAACCTTGGTCATTCCGCGCCATAGCCATTGGCCGGGGCCAGTCGCGGTGACGCTGGGCCGGGTCGGCAGCGTGCAATCCGAGGCCGCATTGCCCCGACGCGAGATCAGCCTCGCCCTGCCCGACGCTGCGTTGCGGCGCCGGCACTGGCGCGCCACCGGCATTGGCGAGGCGAGCGAAAATCTGGTCGCCATGGCGGTCAGCAGCGGCCATATCCACCGCGCGGCCAGCATGGCCGCGGGCAGCGGCGATGCGGCAGCGATCCTTGCCGCCATAGCCGCCCAGCGCGACGCACGGCTGGATGCGCTCGCCACCCTTATCGACCAGCGCCAGCCACCCGAACCCCTGTTCCTCGACAGCGTCGGGACAGCGGAGTTCCAGACCCTGCTGCTACGCTGTCGGCACCGCGAAACGCTGGCGGCGATGGCCCGGGGTCGCGGCGTCAAGGCGCTGTTCACGGGGCCGAGCGGCACCGGCAAGACGCTGGCGGCCCGGCAATTGGCCTATCAATTGGGCAAGGACATTTTCCGCATCGACCTTGCCGCAACCGTCAACAAATATATCGGCGAAACCGAAAAGGCCCTGGAACGCGCGCTTGGCGCCGCCGAAGCGCTGGATATCGTGCTGCTGCTCGATGAAGGCGATGCCCTGATGGCAAGGCGTACCGATGTCAGCAACGCCAATGATCGCTATGCCAATCTGGAAACCAATTTCTTGTTGCAACGCATTGAAAGCTTTGAAGGTATCATCCTTGTCACCAGCAATGATGCGGATCGCATCGATGGCGCTTTCTCGCGCCGCATGGACACGATCCTCGCCTTTCATCCGCCCGACGAAGTGCGCCGGCTGGAAATTCTGGAACAGCAGCTGGGGCGCCATCGCGTCAGCCCGGCGTTGTTGCACGATATTGCCTGTCGCTGCAGCTTGAACGGCGGCCAGCTGCGCAACATCGCGCTGCACAGCCGGTTGCTGGCGCTGGAAGCCGGCACGCTGCCCGGCGACGATCAGTTGCGCGCCGCCGTCAGCCGCGAATATCGCATGACCGACAGTCATTGTCCGCTCAAGCCTGCCCTAGCAGCAGTCGGCTGACCCAATGGCAATCGCCCTTGCACGCGTCAGGGCAGAGGCGACGCCGACGCAAAGCGCCACACCAACGCCGGCACCCATCGCGCAGCGAACCAGCCAGGACAGTCGCCGCTCAACCCTCGCCAGCAGCGGCATTCAGGCGGCGTTGCGCATATCGGCCGCCCATGACCCGGCGGAGCGTGAGGCGGAAAGCGTTGCCGCGCGGGTGGCGCATGGCGGCGTCGCGCATGGTGCCGCCGGCTTGCAGCGCAGCCCGTTGCTGGTGCAGCGACGCAGCCCCGGCCCGGCGGCGGCCGGCGGCGTTGCGCATCCTCTGGTCGAAATGCGGGTGCGCGCGGCCGCCACCGGGGGCAGCCCGCTGACGCCGGCCTTGCGCCAGACACTGGAGTCAAAGTTTCGCGCCGATTTCAGCAATGTCCGCCTCCACACCGATGCATCGGCGGCAGCGCTGGCCACCGCCATCGGCGCCCGCGCCTTTACCTTTGGCAATCACATCT
>JBBRIC010000179.1:0-2588 GCA_038221665.1 Sphingomonadales bacterium | reverse complement strand
GCGCGCAAGCGCTGATCGCCAAGGCCGAAGCGCTGGGCGGCATGACCAAGGCGGTCGAATCGGGCATGCCCAAGCTGGAGATCGAAGCCGCCGCCGCCGCCAAGCAGGCCCGCATCGACATGGGCGACGAAGTCATTGTCGGGGTCAACAAATACAGGCCGGAAGCCCGCGAAACGCTCGACATCCTCAACGTCGACAATGTCGCTGTCCGCGCCAGCCAGATCGAACGGCTGGCAGCGGTGCGCGCGGCGCGTGACCCGGCGCGGGTGGATGCGGCGCTGAACGCCATCCGGCGCGGCGCGGCGGCAGATGAAAACCTGCTGGCGCTGGCCATCGAGGCCGCCCGGGCCCGGGCCACGCTTGGCGAAATCAGCAGCGCCATGGAGGATGTCTTTGGCCGCCACACCGCGATCGTGAGGATGGTCAAGGGCATTTACGCGGATGCCTATAAGGGCGATCCCGCCTATGCCCGCGTCGCCGAGGGCGTGGCCGCATTCGAGCGCCGAAAAGGCCGCACACCGCGCGTGTTGATCGTCAAGATGGGCCAGGATGGCCATGATCGGGGTGCCAAGGTGGTCGGCACGGCGCTGGCCGATCTGGGCTTTGACGCAACCGTTGGCCCCTTGTTCCAGACACCTGCCGAGGCCCGCGACCTGGCGCTGGCGCTCGATGTCGATATCGTTGCCGCGAGCAGCCTGGCGGCTGGCCATATGACGCTGGTACCGGAATTGATCAACGCCTTGAAGGATGCCGGCCGGGGTGACATCCGCGTCATCGCCGGCGGCGTCATCCCGGCGCAGGATTATGATTTCCTGCGTGATATCGGCACCGCCGCAATTTTTGGCCCCGGCACCAATATCGTTGAAAGCGCCGCCGAACTGTTGCGCCTGCTCGGCCATAATCTGCCACCAGCCGGCGAAACACTGGCCGCAGAATAGCGTTGACGCCGCCGGAGAGCCTGAACTGGCAGCACTTGTGGTGCGCGAAAGCGACCGGCTGCCGGGGCAAGGCTGGTGGATCGGGCGCAGCGACTACGCTGGTGTCTGGACCGGCCGGGCGGCACGCGAATATCTGGACGGCGTTCAGGCGTCGGCATTTGCCTATTGGGAGATGATGCGCGACCGCGACGGGAAACGCTGAAATCTTCGGCTCTACCGCCGTGGCACGCGATCCCGGATTCGATCCAGCCCGGCCTTGATGCCGGCCACGCGGGCATCAAAGGCGGGTTCGAACATGGTGTCGGTAAAGATATAGGGCCAATCATTTTCAATGGCTTCGCGCACCAGTTCGCCGACATAAAGCGGGTCGATGCCATTGGCGATGGCCTGGGCGGCAACCGCTGCGAATTCGGAGCCATCCCCGCCCAGCGCCACGGTTTCGACGGCATTGGCCAGCCGGTCGGGCACATTGCGATTTGATTCCATGATGGCGGTCCGGATGAAGCCCGGGCAAAGCACCGAGACGCCGATCCCGCGCACCGCCAATGGCGCCCGCAGCCCTTCCGACAGGGCGACAACCCCATATTTGGTGACATTATAGGATGGCGCCACCGCAGCGACCAACCCGGCCATCGAGGCTGTGGACACAATCTGGCCGCCTTCACCATGCGATTCGAGCAATGGCCCGAAAATTTCGATCCCCCAGACCACCGACATCAGATTGACGCCCAAGGCCCAATCCCAGCTTGCGTCGGTCCATTGGCCATAACCGCCGCCGCCGCCGACGCCGGCATTGTTGACAAGGATATGGACCTTGCCGAACCGCGCCAGAGTGGCATCGGCCGCGGCCTGCAATTCGGCCTTTAGCGAAACATCGGCGACGACGCCTTCGACATCGGCGTTGGTCGCCCGCAACCCGGCCAATGCCGTGTCGAGCGCTGCTGTTTCGATGTCGCAAAGCATGACCTTGACGCCGGCCTGCGCCAGCGCCGTTGCGATCCCGAGCCCGATGCCCGATGCGGCACCCGTTACAAAAGCGGTTTTACCAACAAGATCCTGCACGGTCTGCGCCCCCCATATTTGCCGCCACCGGCATGATCCATCGGCGGCCAGATGTCGAGTTCAGGCGGCATCGGACTCTTGGGCCGCCAGCCGCCCCGACCAGGCATAGCCACGGTTTTTAGGCGCCCAGTGCAATCCCAGCCGGTGCCGCCCGGCAATGGCCGTTGCAGCGGCATGGAGATCGGCGCGCGGGGCAACATCGAAACGCCCCAGCCAGGCGAACAACAGCTTGCGAAAGCCTGAAGGCAGGCCTTCCTGTTGGCCGAAATCGACAAAATGCAGCTCGCCCAGCGGCCCCAGCAGCCGCACGGCCTGATCCAGAGCCGCCCGCCAATCCGGGATCATCGAGAGCGTATAGGATAGAAACACCCGGTCGAAGGCAGCGATGCCGAACAGCGCCGCTGCGTCGAACCGCGTCGCATCGCCTTGCGCCAGGCTGATCCGCTGCGACAGGCCGGCGTTTTCGACATTGGTTCGCGCCGTTTCCAGCATTTCTGCGGAAATATCGATGCCAAAAAACGTGGCGTCCGGAAACCGGCGTGCGGCACAAATCAGGTTGCGCCGCACGCCGGTTTCAAGCACCGTGCC
>JBBRIC010000178.1:0-2633 GCA_038221665.1 Sphingomonadales bacterium | reverse complement strand
ACCGTCCATTCTTCAGCGCTGGCGCCGGCGAGCGCCCGGACCCGGCCCTCGTCGGCGGCGAGTTCACGGGCGGTTCCCGAATAGACCACGATGCCGTCATCCAGCACGTAAGCGTTGTCGGCGATTTCCAGGCTCATCCGGGCGTTCTGCTCGACCAGCAAAACCGAGATGCCTTCGGCCTTCATTTGCTGGACGATGCGAAACACTTCGCGCACGATCAGCGGCGCCAGCCCCTGCGACGGCTCGTCGAGAATCAGGAGCCTTGGGTTCAGCAGCAACGCGCGGCCGATCGACAGCATCTCCTGCTCGCCGCCGGAAAGCTGGCGGCCGCGGTTGAGCTTGCGCTCTTCCAGGCGGGGAAACAGTTGATAGATTCGCGGAATCGTCCACGGCCCGCCGCGCTCCAGCGGCACCTTGAGATTCTCCTCGACGCTGAGATTGGCGAAGATGCGGCGGCCCTCCGGCACATAGCCCACGCCTTGCGCGGCAATCCGAAAGGTCGGCCAGCGCGTGGTGTCCTGGCCGAACACGACAATCTTGCCTTCGCGCGCCGGTGTCAGGCCCATCAGGCTGCGCAGTGTCGTGGTTTTTCCCGCGCCATTGCGCCCCAACAAGGCGGTGATCTTTCCTTCGGCAACCTCAAGGCTGACGCCATGCAGGATATGGCTCTTGCCGTAGTAAGTGTGGATGCCTTCGGCTGTCAGGGCTGCGGTCATGCGGCATTACCTAGATAAGCGGCCTGGACGGTTTCGTTGGCGGCAATCTCCTGCGGCGTGCCCTGCGCCAGCATCCGGCCCTGATCGAGCACGCAGATGCGGTCGGCGAGATGAAAGACTACGCGCATATCGTGCTCGATCAACACGATGGTGTAGTTGCTCTCGCGGTGCAGCCGGCGGATCAGCTGGGTGATCTGGTAGGTTTCCTGGTCACCCATGCCGGCGGTCGGCTCGTCGAGCAGCAGCAGATGCGGATTCAACGCCAGCGCCATCGCGATCTCGGCGGCGCGTTGATCGCCGTGCGCGAGCTCACCGACCAGCCGGTCAGTCTTGGTTTCCAGCGACACCAGTTTGAGCATCGCTTCGACATGCTGATGGATTTTTGCGGTTTCCGCCCGGTTGATCCAGGGCCGCAACCGGTACCCGCCAGCGACTTCCGCGGCGATGCGGACGTTTTCGAATACGGTCAGTTCCGGGAAGATTTCGGTAATCTGGAACGTTCTGGCCATGCCGAGCGTGACGCGCTGATGCGTGGAGAGCCTGGTGATATCGCGGCCGTCAAAATTGATGGCGCCGGAGGTCGGCGGAAAGAATCCGCTGATCAGGTTAAAGAAAGTCGTCTTGCCGGCGCCGTTCGGCCCGATGATCGCGCACAATTCGCCCTTCGCCACGCTGAGCGAAACGCCGCTCACGGCGACGAGATTGCCGAAGCGCTTGCTGACATTCTGGATTTCAAGAACGTTCATGCCTTGCTCCGTTGCAGGAAGCCAAGCAATCCCCGTGGAAAGAACAATACCACCAGGATGAACAGCAGCCCGACAAATGACATCCAGTTGACCGTAATGCTCGACAGATAGTCCTGCAGCACCACGAACACCGCGGCGCCGAGCAGCGGACCCCAGAAGCTCCGCATCCCGCCCATCACAGCCATCATGACGAAATCACCGGACTGGCTGTAATGCAGGCCTCTCGGGTCCGCGAAATTATTGACCAGCGCATAGAGCGCGCCGGCAAAGCCCATGAAGAAGCAGGACAGGGTGAATGCGATCCAGATATGCCGCTCCACGGGAATGCCGAGGAAGCGGGAGCGGCGCTCATTCTCGCGGATCGCGATCATGGTGCGGCCGAACGGCGAGCGCAGAATGAATCCCATCGCGCCGACCGCCAAAGCAAAGCAGAACAGCACGAAGAAGTAGAAGTTCTTCTCGTTGGAGAGGATGTCGAATTTGAAGAAGCCAAGATCGATTGGCTGGCGCGAGAAGCCGCGCAGGCCATCGTCGCCCCCCGTCAGCGAACTCCACTGAAAGGCGATGTAGTAGAACACCTGGCCGAAGGCGATAGTCACCATGGCGAAATAGACGCCGCGCCGCCGCACGATCAGCGTGCCGAGGATCGCGCCGCAGATGCCGCCCAGCAGCATTCCCAATAGCAGCGCCAGCGGCGTGCTCGGCGCCAGGAATTTCAGCGTCAGCCCGGCGCCATAGGCGCCAAGGCCGAAATAGGCGGCGTGACCGAACGACAGCACGCCGGTAAAACCCAGCAGGAAGTTCAGCGACATCGCGGCGAGGCCGAGCACCAGGACCCGGGTCGCCAGCGCGGTGTAACCGCCGAGCGGAACCATCCAGTAGGGGGCGAGCAGCAACGCTGCCCAGATCGCTGCCAGCGCGATCAGCTTGCGGGTTTGTTCGGCGCTCAACTCATCATTCCTTCTTCGCCGAACAATCCGCGCGGTCGTATCAGCAGCACCACCGCCATCATGACATAGATCACTGCCTCGCTGGCGGCCGGCAGAAACACCGCGGTCAGTCCCGAGGCCACGCCGATCAGCAAGCCGCCCATCAGCGTTCCCGGCAGGCTGCCGATGCCGCCGACGATGATGGCGATGAAGCTCGGCATCAAAAGGCCGGTGCCCATGGT
>JBBRIC010000177.1:0-2633 GCA_038221665.1 Sphingomonadales bacterium | reverse complement strand
GTTCGATATGCCCCATAACGCCGCCGCCTCGCCGATCCGCGTCGGCTGTTCCCACCAGCCCCATTTCGTCATGACACCGCCCAATGTGCGGATGCTGGCGAGACCGATCGAGATCGTGGCCGCTGTCGGCGCCGTCGCCAGCAGCACCAGGCCCTGATGCGGCACCCGCGCCGCCACGATCTGCGCCAGCGCACCGCCCATGCTATGGCCGATGATGACCGGCGGCGCCGGCAGTTGCGCGATTTCAGCGACCAGGAACCGCGCATAATCTTCAACCGTCACCTGCCCCAGTTCCGCCGGCGGCGGCAGGCCCGGATCGCGGTCGTGCCAGGGCAGAGCCGGCGCGAAGGTCGGATAACCCAAGGCTTCGAATCGCGCCCGCAGCCGCTGGAATGGCGCCGGCGTCGACCACATGCCATGGATGAAGAACAACGGCGTCAAACGACAACACCCGTCGATGCCAGCACCGCCATGGTGACAAGATCGGACGCGGTCGCCGTCATCGGCGCGATCTGCACCGGCCGGCCCATGTTCACCAGCAACGGCCCGATGACCCGGCCGCCGGCAACTTCCTTCAGCAATTTGGCAGCAATATTGGCCGAATGCAGCCCCGGCATGATCAGCACATTGGCCGGCCCCGACAGGCGGCTGAACGGATACAAGCTGCGCATCGCGGGGTTGAGCGCCACGTCCGCCGACATTTCGCCTTCATATTCAAAACCGACGCCGCGTTCGTCGAGCAGCCTGACGGCATCGCGGACATTGCCGATGATGACGCCGGGCGGATTGCCGAAATTGGAATAGCTGAGGAACGCCACCCGGGGTTCCTGGCCCAGCCGGCGGGCAACAGCGGCCGTCTGTTCGGCGATATCGGCAAGCTGGCTGGCTTCGGGCCGTTCGGTGACGGTCGTATCAGCGATGAAGATCGTATCGGATTTGCCGACCATGACATGGATGCCGAACGGCCGATGGCCGGGCACCGGATCGATGACCTGGCGGACCTGGCGGAAAGTTGTGGCAAAATTCCTCGTGACGCCGGTCAGCATGATATCGGCCTCCCCCAGCTCGACCAGCATGGCGCCAAAGATATTGCGTTCATGATTGACCATGCGCTGCACATCGCGAAGCAGCTGGCCGCGGCGTTGCAGGCGGGCATACAGCCGTTCGACCATCGCCGGGACCAGCGGGCTGATGCTCGAATTATGGATTTCATAGCTGTCGATGTCGCGGACACCGATCCGGGCGAGACCCTCGCGGACCGGGGCTTCGCGGCCGACCAGCACCGGCTCGCCATAGCCTGAATTGCGGTAATTGACGGCAGCGCGCAGCACCACCTCCTGCTCGGCCTCGGCAAACACACAGCGGCGCGGCCGGGCCATGGCGGCTTCGACCGTCGAGGCCAGAATGGAGATTGTCGGGTTGAGGCGGGATCGCAGTTCCTGGCGATAGGCGGCTTCATCGAAAAAGGGTTTTTTGGCCACACCCGAAGCCATCGCCGCCTTGGCGACGGCGGTCGGGATTTCCTCGATAAGGCGCGGATCGAACGGCGCCGGGATAATATATTCAGGGCCAAAGGTGCGGGCCTTGCCGCCATAGGCCGCCGCCACTTCGTCGGGCACCTGCATGCGCGCCAGCGCCGCAATGGCGTTTGCTGCTGCCATTTTCATGTCTTCGTTGATCGCTGTCGCCCTGACATCGAGCGCCCCCCGGAACAGATAGGGGAAGCACAGCACATTATTGACCTGATTGGGATAATCGCTGCGCCCCGTTGCGACGATGGCATCGCTCCGGATTTCGGCAATGGCTTCGGGCGTGATTTCGGGATCGGGGTTGGCCATTGCAAAGATGATCGGGTTGGGCGCCATCGACGCGACCATCGCCTGGCTGACGGCGCCTTTCTGGCTGAGGCCAAGCAGCAGATCGGCGCCGACCACGGCCTCCGCCAGCGTCCGTGCCTCGGTAATGGCGGCATGCGCCGATTTCCACTGGTTCATGCCCTTGGTGCGGCCCTGCCAGATGACGCCGGTTGTGTCACACATGATGACATTCCTGACGCCAAACGCCTTGATCAGTTCGGTACAGGCAATCGCTGACGCGCCGGCGCCATTGACGACCATCTTGACGTCCTCGGGCCGGCGGCCGGTCAAATGCAGCGCGTTGATGACGCCTGCTGCCGCGACGATGGCGGTGCCATGCTGGTCGTCATGAAAGACCGGGATGTTCATCCGTTCTTTGAGAGTCGTTTCGATGATGAAGCATTCGGGCGCCTTGATGTCTTCAAGGTTGATGCCGCCAAAGCTCGGCTCCATCAGTTCAACGGCATCGATGAAGCGCGTCACATCTTCGGTGGCCAGCTCGATATCGATCGAATCGATATCGGCGAAGCGCTTGAACAATACCGCCTTGCCTTCCATCACCGGCTTCGACGCCAGCGCGCCAAGATTGCCCAGCCCGAGGATGGCGGTGCCGTTCGAAATCACGGCGACCAGATTGCCCTTTATCGTGTAATCATAGGCGGCATCGGGATCGGCGGCGATGGCACGCACCGGTGCTGCGACGCCCGGCGAATAGGCAAGGCTCAGATCGCGTTGTGTCGCCATCGGTTTTGAGGCGATGATCTCGATCTTGCCCGG
>JBBRIC010000176.1:0-2748 GCA_038221665.1 Sphingomonadales bacterium | reverse complement strand
AGGTTTCTCAATGATTGCCGAAACTTTCACCCTTCGCCCCGGCCTGGGCTTCAAGAACCGCATCGCCAAGGCAGCGATGACAGAAGGGCTGGCGGGCCGCGACGGGCTGCCCAACGAAGCGCATGTCACGCTTTACAGGCGCTGGGCCGCTGGCAATCTGGGCCTGTCGATCACCGGCAACGTCCAGATAGACCGGCAGCACCTCGAACGCCCCGGCAATGTCGTCTGCGACGGCCCGCTGACGCCCGAAGGTGCGGCTGCGTGGCAGCGCTGGGCTGTGGCCGCGACCGAAAATGGCACAGCTGCCTGGGTACAGATCAGCCATGCCGGCCGCCAGACGCAGAAATCGGTCAACCCCAGCCCCAAGGCGCCAAGCGCGGTCCCGCTGGGCCTGCCCGGCGGCCAGTTCGGGATGCCGGTCCCAATGACAGAGGCCGAGATCATCGACCTGATCGCGCGTTTTGCCCATGCGGCGGTCGTGTCCCGCGAGGCGGGCTTTACTGGGGCGCAGATTCATGCCGCGCACGGCTATCTGCTCTCGCAATTCCTTTCGCCGCTGGCAAATTTGCGTGATGATGCCTGGGGCGGCAGCCTTGAAAACCGCGCCCGCTTCTTGATCGAAACGGTGAAGGCGGTACGGGCGGCGGCTGGCGATGATTTTGCCATCGGGGTCAAGCTCAACAGCGCCGATTTTCAAAAAGGCGGCTTTCAATTCGACGATTGCATCACCGTCGCCGGATGGCTGGCAGATTTGCAGGTCGATTTGCTGGAGATTTCGGGGGGCACCTATGAACAGCCGGCAATGATGAATTTCGCCGGCATGGACCCGCCGGAACAGCCAAAGCAGGCGTCGAGCCGAGCCCGCGAAGCCTATTTCGTCGATCTGGCCAAGGCCCTGATGGAAGGGCAAACCCCGCCGCTGCTGGTAACCGGGGGCTTTCGTAGCCTTGGCGGCATGGAAGCTGCGCTTGCCAGTGGCGTCGCCATGATCGGTGTGGCGCGGCCGTTGTGCGCTACCCCCGATTGCATTGCCGAATTGCTGGAAGGGCATAGCGACGAGCTGCCACGCCCGGAACAGGCGCTGCGCATCGGCCCGGCATGGCTGGGCCCGAATTCACCGTCGAAACTGCTGCGCGCGGTCAACGGCTTTGCGGCGCAGGCCTGGTATTATCAGCAGCTTCGCCGCCTTGCGGCCAACGAAGCGCCGGCAGCGCGGCTGAACCCGTTGTTGGCGCTCATGGCGGAGGAACGCGAAAATAAGGCCCGGCGATAGCGTTTGCCGAGTTGACGCCCGCAGCGCCCGCAGGGCACAGGCCCGCGATGCGCCGCTTGATCGCCCTAGTTGTTCTCGCTGGCCTGGCGGCCGCGGTTTTCGGCGTCTGGGGGGCGCTGCAAGATCCCGTGGTGATACGCTACCGCGTCCCCATGCCAGGGTTGGCGGCGCCGCTGCGTATCGTTCAGCTCTCCGATAGCCACGCCAGTCGCATCGATATGCCAGCGGAACGGCTTGTACGAGTGGTGGCGCAGATGAATGCACTCCACCCTGATTTGATCCTGCTGACCGGCGATTATGTCAGTGGCGATCCTGATCGCTGGAGCGTGGCTGAAACCCGCGCCGCCCTGGCGCCCTTCGCCGCGCTGCGTGCCCCGTTGGGAGTATTTGCGGTGCTTGGCAACCATGACGATGCGCGCAAAACGAAATTGGGCTTTGCACGCGGCCCGGTGCGGCTGCTTGTGAGTGAGCGTGCAGATGCCGGGCCAGTGCAAATTGTCGGCGTCGACGATATCGAGCGCGGCAGTCCGGCGGTTGAAGCGATGCGCGCCCTGATCAGGAAAGCGCCGGTGGGCAAGCCATTGCTCGTCATTGCCCATCGGCCCAGCTTTTTTGAATGGCTGCAAAAGCGCCCGGTGCTGATGATCGCCGGCCACACCCATGGCGGGCAGTTCAAATTGCCGATTATCGGCGCCTTTTCCACGAGCGAATTTTACGCCACCCATCAGCGCGGAATTTTTCAGCAAGGTCGCCAACGGATGCTGGTGTCGTCGGGGTTGGGAACGACGAACCTGCCGATGCGAATTGGCGTGCCGCCCGAGATCGTCGAGTTGACGCTGGTGCCAACACCAGCGGGAGTGAACACCCCCTAGCCAGCGCGGCAGTCACCCCCTAACCGCTGTCGGGTGACCAATTCGACCAACCGCGGCATTTTCTGGATGATTGTCTCGTGCATCGCGTTTTCGTCGATGTGGGTCTTCATCCGTTATGCCTCGCACGATGTTCACGCCTTCATGATCGTGTTCTTTCGCAATTCGATCGGTACGCTGGTGTTGCTGCCGATGATGTTGCGCAACAAGGGGCTGATGCAGATTGGCCGGTTGAAAGCCAATGTGCGGCGCGCAACATCAGGATTCATTGCCACGACCTGCACATTTTATGCCGTGTCGCATGCGCCGCTGGCGACGGCACTCAGCATCAATTATACTGCGCCCTTGTTCGCCACGGTCGGCGCCGTGTTGTTCCTGCAGGAAAAAATCCATGCCCGGCGGGTCACAGCGCTGATCGTCGGGTTTGCCGGCATGTTGATCGTGGTGCGGCCGGGCGCGCTGCCACTGACCCCCGGGGTTTTGGCCGCCATGGTTTCGGCGGTGGCAACGGCGTTCTCGATTGTCGCCATTCGGCAGCTGGTGGCATCCGATGATAGCCGCGCGGTCGCCGCTTGGACCTTCATTCTGATGACACCGCCCAGCTTT
>JBBRIC010000175.1:0-2756 GCA_038221665.1 Sphingomonadales bacterium | reverse complement strand
GGCCAGGTGGCGGAAGCGACCGGCGCCAATGTGTTCTTCATGAAGGATGGCGTGCTGCACACCCCTACCCCGGATTGCTTCCTCGATGGCATCACCCGTCGCACCGTGATGAAGCTGGCGCGGCGCCGTAATATCGGGATTGTCGAACGCACCATCTGGCCCGAGGAAATGGAAAGCTTCGAACAGGCGTTCCTCACGGGAAGCGCCGCCGAAGTGACACCATTGGCCGAAATCGGGCCATGGAGCTTCGAAGTCGGCGCGATGACGCAGCAGCTCGCCAAGGATTATTCGGACCATGTCAACGGCCGCCTGATCCTCTGATATCGGCACTCGGCCTGCCTATTTCGGGCCGTTTTCACATGCCTATTCAGGCAATTGCCCTTCCCCACCGGCTGCCTATGGTCGCCGTGTTGTCATCGCCAATCGGGCGGTGGCTTTGCGTGACAGGGGAGTGGCATATGCGTAATCACAGGATTTCAGTTCGGGTTGCGGTGTGTGCCGCGATCGGCCTTGCGGCCGTTTCGGCAACCGGCGCCCGGGCATCGTCGTTCTGCGACCCCGAATTGGGCGAATGCCCGCCCGATCCTGGCCCGCTGCCGCCGCCGACATTGCCGTTGCTGCCAACGAAGGGCGTTTCGGTTTCGGGCAGCTTTCATATCCAGCGAGGCACTGTCCGGGATTATCAACTGGTCGAAGGCGGTATTCGCGATGACCAGTATTTCACGTTCGGTGGTGGGCCTTATCGCCCGATCGGCGGCGACAACACCCTTACATTCACCGGCAGCAGCACCTCGATCGCTTTGGCGCAGACCGTTTCGCCGCTCGCTGCAATTTCGGTTGTCGCGAGTGCCACGCCGGCGCGAGACCCGGTATTTTCGGACATCGGCCTCGTCGCGCGCGGCGGTCTGTTGCTGACCTACCTTGTCGTATTGCACGCCAACAACCAGGCGGCGGCCAATAGTCTGACCAGCCTGCTTTCCACCAGCGGCGGGATCGCTTCGATTTCGGGCGACTATAGCGTTGGCGGAACTTATAGTTTCTGGTCATCGGTGTCGGCTTCGACAGGGGTGAACGAACTTGATGCTTCGCTCGGGGGCAGTTTCTACAAGGCATGTTCGCTGATCGGCTATGGCGGCACCGCGGGCGATTGCGGATCGGGCAGCTATGTCCTGCCGCTCAATTTTGTCTCGGGATCCGCCTATGCCAACGGCTCGGGCCTCGATTTCATCAGCGCCATCTCGCTCAGCGCCGATGCCAATGCCGGCCCCGTCAATTTGGGCTATTATATCGGCACCGCCTTTGCGTATATCGATCCCGTCATTAATTTTGCCAATGGCATCGACCCCTCGCAATTTTCGCTGAGTGTCGGCACGCCGCCGAACGCCGTGATGGCTGCCGTGCCCGAACCAGCAAATTGGGCGATGATGATCGCCGGCTTTGGCCTGGTCGGCGCCGTTAGCCGGCGGCGGCGCACGATGGCAGCGGTTCTTGCATAACATTCCTCAGGCGCGCACAGCCTGATCAGCGAGGCTGCTGACCACAGCCTGCCCTTCGATCGTCGTCGGCGGCAATCGAAGGGCATTTTGCGCAGCTTTGACTTTTCGTCCGCTTGTGGCAGCGTTGGTCATGACTTCCCGAACCGTAACCGCACCCGCCGGCCCCTCATTGGCGCTTGTCGTCATGGTCGGGGTGGTGATCATGCTCAACTATATCGATCGCGGTGCGGTCAGCATTGCGGCGCCGCTGATCAAGGACGAGATGGGCCTGTCGGCGACGGGCTATGGCTTTGTTGTTTCAGCGTTTTTCTGGACTTATGTGCCGGTGTTGGTGCTGGCGGGCTGGCTGGCAGACCGGGTTTCGGTGTGGCGGTTGATGGCCGGCGGGGTATGCATATGGGCAGTGGCGACCTTGCTGATGGGTTTTGCCGGGGGGTTGGCGACGCTTGTCATATTACGGTTGATGATGGGCGTGGGAGAGGGCGTCGCGTTTCCCAGCGCATCGAAACTGATGGCGCGGGCGCCCGAACACCGGCGAGGATCGGCAAATATCGCGCTGTCCGGCGGGTTGGCGGCGGGGCCGCTGGTCGGCACGCTCGTTGGCGGGGCGATCATGGCGCGCTATGGCTGGCGGCCGATGTTCATGGTGTTCGGCTTGGTCACGCTGTTGTGGCTGGTGCCGTGGCTGGCGCGGCGGCGGGAAATAGATGCGCCGATGGCGCCCGATGATGCGCGGGCGGTGGCGTATCCGGTATTGCTGCGCACGCGGTCGCTATGGGCGCTGTCGGTCTATCATTTCAGCGGCACCTATTCGCTGTATTTCATCATTGCCTGGCTGCCGCTCTATCTCGTCAAGGTACGGGGCTATGACATCGCCGATATGGCGCTGCTGACAGCGTTCTTTTATTTCGGGCAGACGGCCGGAGCAGCGTCTTCGGGGGGGCTAACCGATTGGCTGATCAAAGGTGGCCGGTCGCCATCATCGGTCCGGCGTGGGGTCGGGCTCGTTGCCTCGGCGGTATCGGCGGTCGGGATCGTCGCGATCGCCCACACGGAAACGACTGTTGCACTGATGGCGTGGGTGGTGCCGACGAGCCTGTGTTTTGGCACGATTACCGGGATATTATTCGTCGCGGGGCAAACGATTGCCGGGCCGGCTTCAGCGGGGCGCTGGGTTGGGGTGCAATCGGGCCTTGGTAATCTGGCCGGGGTCGTGGGGCCGGTGGTGACCGGCGCGATCGTCGATGCGGCCGGCTATAT
>JBBRIC010000174.1:0-2836 GCA_038221665.1 Sphingomonadales bacterium | reverse complement strand
TGCCACCGGCATGACAGCGCGCGGCCTCAATTTTGCGCTGGCTGCTGGCTTGCTAATAGCGGCGTTGGTATCGCTGCTGGCGGGAAAGGTCTGGTTGCCATGGGACGTTTGGCAAGGCGATGATGCGCGCTGGCTGATCATTGCCGAACTGCGGGCGCCGCGCACCGTGCTGGCGGTGGTGATCGGCGCGGGGCTGGGCCTGTCCGGTGCAGCGATGCAGGGCTTCCTGCGCAATCCGCTCGCCGATCCAGGGCTGTTCGGCGTGTCATCGGGTGCGGCGCTGGGTGCGGTGCTGTCGCTATATTTCGGATTTGCCGTATCGGCGCTGGTGTTGCCGGGATTTGCGCTGGCGGGTGCCGCGATCACCATGGCACTTCTGGCGCTGCTGGCCGGGCGTTCCGGCAGCCTGGTGCTGTTCGCGCTGGCCGGCATCATCCTTTCAAGCGTCGCGGGGTCGATGACGGCATTGGCGATCAGCCTGGCGCCAACTCCGTTTGCGGTGACCGAGATCGTCACTTGGTTGATGGGGGCATTGACCGATCGCAGCTGGAACGACGTGTGGATCGCGTTGCCGCTGACGCTGGCGGGCGGTGGCCTGCTGGCGCTGACGGCACGCTCGCTCGATGCGCTGACGCTCGGCGAGGCGGCCGCCCGGTCGATGGGCGCTGATCTGGCGCGGCTGCAATGGCTGGTCGTTGCTGGTGTCGGGCTGTGTGTCGGGGCGGCGGTGGCAGCCGCAGGGATAATCGGCTTTGTGGGGCTGATGGTGCCGCACATGGTGCGCCGCGTCGCCGGCAGCCGGCCATCGGCAATATTGCTGCCGTCGGCGCTCGGCGGCGCGCTGCTGTTGCTTCTCGCCGATACGCTGGTGCGCGCCATCCCCACCGTCAGCGAATTGCGGCTGGGTATCGCCATGTCGCTACTCGGCGGGCCGTTCTTTTTGTGGCTGCTGCTGTCCTTGCGGCGGACCCTGCCATGACATTGCCGTCGCTTGTTGCCGATGCCATTGGCGTCCGCATCGGCGTTGTACAGATCCTTGATGACATCAGCCACCGGTTTGCCCCCGGCCGAGTGACGGCGCTGCTGGGTGCCAATGGTGCCGGCAAAAGCACGCTGCTGGACTGCATCGCTGGCCTGCGCCAGCCAAGCAATGGCCGAGCCATGCTGGGCGACATGCCTGTTTCCGAAATGGAGCGCAGCGCGAGGGGCCGGGCCATTGGGTTTCTGCCGCAAACCGCCGATGTGCATTGGGATATCGACGTTGAAACGCTGGTCGGCCTTGGGCGGTTTCCGCACGCCAAGGGCTGGGGCGTCACGCAAGCTGACCGCGCTGCAATCGCCGGCGCCATGGCGCAAACCGATGTCAGCCGCTTTGCCGGGCGGCTGGTCAACAGCCTGTCGGGCGGCGAACGCAGCCGGGTCTTGCTGGCGCGCGTGCTGGCGGGGCAGCCGCAATGGCTGCTTGCCGATGAACCCCTCGCCAGCCTTGATCCGGCGCATCGGCTGGATGTTCTTGCCCTGTTGCGCGCTACCGCCGATGCTGGCACCGGGGTCATCGTTGTGGTCCATGATCTGGGGCAGGCGTTGCGGTTGGCCGATGACGTGCTGCTGCTGAAAAATGGTGTCACTGTCGCGGCAGGGCAGTGCGATACCGTGCTTACGGCTGCCAACATCGCCCGCGCCTATGGCGTTGAGGTGCAGATCGGCCGCAGCGATTCCGGCGTGCCGTTCATCGTGCCACTGCAACGGACCCCGCAATGATGGCGCACCCGTCGCAGTTGCTGGCGATCCTGCTGCTCGAAGCCATGATCGGCTATCCGGCGGCGCTGCTGACACGGGTCGGCCACCCGGTGACCTGGATTGGCGCCGTTATCGCCGGATTGGAGGAACGCTGGAATTACGGCAGCGCCCGGCGGCGCAAGGTTGCCGGTGGAGCCTTGCTGCTGGTTATCATCGTGCTGGCAGCGGGTTCGGGATGGCTGGTTTTTGCATTGCTTGGCGATGTCTTCTGGGGGCTGTTGCTGATCGTGGCGGGCACCACCGGGCTTGCGCAGCGCAGCCTTTACGATCACGTCCACGCCGTCGAGGTGCCGCTTGCCGGCGGCGATCTGGCGGCGGCACGAGCCGCCGTGGCCATGGTCGTCGGCAGGGATACAGAAACGATGACTGCCAACGATATTGCGGTGGCGGCGATTGAAACCCTCGCCGAAAGTTTCTGTGACGGGGTTATAGCGCCGGCGTTCTGGTTTCTTGTCGGCGGCCTGCCGGGGCTGTTTACGGCGAAGGCCATCAACACCGCCGACAGCATGATTGGCCACCGCGACTCGCGGTATGAACATTTCGGTTGGGCGGCGGCGCGCGCCGATGATGCGATCAACCTGTTGCCGGCACGCGTGTCTGGGCTGTTGATTGCAGCTGTGGCAGGACAAGGCTTGGTCAGTCGCGCGTTGGCAATCATGTGGCGCGATGCGCCTGGCCATGCCTCCCCCAATGGCGGCTGGCCAGAAGCAGCGATGGCGGGCGCGCTGGGCCGCCGGCTCGGCGGGCCAGTCACCTATGCCGGTGACCGGGCCGACCGTGCATGGCTGGGCGATGGTCCGGCACCGGGCGCGGTCGATCTGGGTCTTGCGCTCAAGCTATATCGCCGGGCTTGCCTGCTGCTTTGGGCGCTGGTGGCATTGCTGGCAGGAGCGGTCGTTTGGGCGCGCTGATGCTCCAGGGCACTGGCTCCGATGTCGGCAAATCGGTGCTGGTGGCGGGGCTGTGCCGGCTATTGGCCAATCGCGGCCTGAATGTGCGGCCTTTCAAGCCACAGAACATGTCGAACAATGCCGCG
>JBBRIC010000173.1:0-2870 GCA_038221665.1 Sphingomonadales bacterium | reverse complement strand
TGAATGGCCAGCAACGTATCCTGCACGGCATCATCGACCACCGACGGTGGCAACCGCCGGCTGAAATAGCGCAACAGCCAGGGCCGCAATTCGGTCAGCAGCCGGCGATAGGGCGCCGCCTCTCCGGCCTGCGCCGCCACCATCAGCCGGCCCCAGCCATAGGGGTCTATTTCCTGCGTGTTATCCATGACATGGACCGCAGCGCGGCTGGCTTGCAGCACCCCGAACGGGTTGTTGAAGGGGGACGCCAAGCAATTGCTCAGGCCCCGGTCAGTATGCGGTCCACCAATTGCCTGACCGTTGGAACAAAGCCGTTTGAATAAAATGGATCCTTGGCAAATCGAAATGCCGAATGGCCGCCAAACATCAGATTTTCTTCGGTGTCGCCGCCATGGGCAATGTCCTGCAGGGTCTTCTGGATGCAAAAACTGCGCGGGTCGGCCAGCCGCCCGGTGGCATTGCCTTCCTTGTCGGCCCAGCTTGAAAAACCGCATTGCGACAGACAGCCCATGCAATCCGACTGGTCCTTGCGGATGACCGCCTTGTCGGCCGGCGTGACGAACACCAGGGTATTGTCGGGCGTTTTCAAGGCCTCGGTATAACCAGCCCCATAATAGCCACGGGCGCGCAGCAGGTCATCGCGGGTCACATAATAGTTTTTTCGCCCGACACCGACATCGAGCTGGAATTGATGATCGCCACTGATGATGGTCGAAAACGCGATCTGTCGTTCAGACCGCGCTTCAAGCGCCCGCAGGAACGGATTGCGCACCGCGCTGGAGTAAAAACCGGTCGGTGAGAATTTGTGCAGCAGGATATCGCCTTCCTGCAAAGTCAAAAGCCGCTGTTTCCAGCCTTCCGGGATGGGGCTTTCCTGCGTTAGCAATGGCCTGGTGCCGAACTGGAAAACAATCTGCCCCAATTCGGGATTGTCGATCCAGTCGGTCCATTCGTTCAGCGCCCAGACGCCGCCCGCCATGATGATCGGCACCGAATCGGCGATACCTGATTCGCGCATGGTCGATCGAAGGTCGCGGACGCGCGGCAGCGGGTCCTGCGGGCTGCGCGGATCTTCGGCGTTCGACAGGCCGTTATGCCCACCGGCCAGCCAGGGGTCTTCGTAAACCACGGCGCCAAGCCATTCCGAGGCCTTGGAATAGGCGCGTTTCCAAAGCGCCCGAAAGGCCCGGGCGCTGCTGATGATGGGATAATAATAAACGCCATGCTGGGCGGCGATTTCGGACAGGCGATAGGGCATGCCGGCGCCGCAGGTGACGCCGTTGACCAGCCCCTTGGAGCGAGCCAGCACGCCTTCCAGCACTCGCTGGGCGCCGCCCATTTCCCACAACACATTGATATTGATCGCGCCAACGCCGCGCTGCAATTCCGACGACGCCATTTCATAAGCGCGCTGGACCTGCTGCACAGCGCCGTCGATGGCGAATTTGACCAGTTCCTCGTGACGTTCGCGCCGGGTCAGGGCGCGGTAAATCTGCGGGATGATGCGGCCGGTGGCATCATAGCTGTCGGCGTTGACGGCAGAAATCGTACCCACACCGCCGGCCATGGCCCAGGCACCCGATGACAGATGGTTGGTCGCAGCGACACCCTTGCCGCCTTCGACCAGAGGCCAGAGTTCACGACCGCCCATGGTTATCGCCTGCAGCCCGTTCAGCATCGCCATCCCATCAGACTACGGGCAATTCCCGTCTCAAAACTGCTATACGACGTCGCATGCGCAAAGCTGCAACAAATTGCTGGCCGGCGGCTGCTTGACCGGCAGGCCGCGCCCGCGCAAACCATCGTCATGACCGATGTGAATGATTTTGCCGATGTCGAGGCTGAATTTGCGGCGTTTGACGACTGGGACGACCGGTACCGGCTGCTGATCGATCTTGGCCGTGCCTTGCCGGCGATGCCTGTGGCTTTCAAAACCGAGGCGACGCGGGTGCGTGGCTGCGCCAGCCAGGTCTGGCTGCACCCCCGCGCCGACTCCGACGGCCGGCTGCATTTTGTCGCAGACAGCGATGCCGCCATCGTCAAGGGCCTGGTGGCGCTGGTGCTGATGCTTGTCGATGGCCAGCGGCCGCAAGCCATCGATACCGCTGCGATCAGGTCGCGGCTGGACAATCTTGGCCTTGCCCGGCACCTGTCGTCGAACCGCACGCAAGGACTCGCCTCGATGGTCGAGCGTATCGGCGAACTGGCACGCGAAGCCGCATGACCGAAACGGACCTGCCGATACGGCAACAGCTGATCGCCAGACAATTGGCGTCGAGCGTTCCGCATCTCGCTGCGCTGGGAATTGTCTTTCATGACAATGGCCCGGATTGGGCCGAACTGCACATGCCCTTTGCCGATCAACAGATCGCCGATCCGGATTATGGCATCATCGCGTCAGGGGCTATCTTTACGCTGCTCGATTCGGCCGCTGGTGTCGCAGTGCAGGTCAGCCTGGCAGCAATGCTGCCGATTGCGACGATCGACCTCAGGATCGATTATCTGCGCGGCCCGCTGCCGGGCAGCACGATCATCGGCCGTGCGCATTGTTACCGGCTGACCCATAGCATCGCCTTTGTGCGCGGCATCGCCCATGATGGCGATGCCGATAATCCGGTTGCCAACATGACCGGCACTTTCATGATCAACCGGCCGACGCCGGGCGATGGCAGCCGCCAGTGACCAGTGTCGCCCTTGCCCGTGCTCTCCGTGACCAGCGTCATGGCCGGTTGGACATGCTGCCCTATGCCCGGGCGCTCGATCTGCGCTTTGATCAGGACGATGACGAAGTGCGGCTGATCATGCCTTTCGCCATGGCTCTCGCTGGCGGACAAGGTCGTTTGCATGGCGGCGCGCTGGCCGGGTTGCTG
>JBBRIC010000172.1:0-2881 GCA_038221665.1 Sphingomonadales bacterium | reverse complement strand
CACAGCAATATGACGCCGTTGTGGATGCCGTGCGCACCGCGGCACCGCCCGTCAAATCCGCCTATCTCGATCTTATTCCCGATGCGGGGCTGAAATTGACGCCGCGCCATTACAGTTATCTGAAGATTTCGGAGGGCTGTGACCATCGCTGCGCCTTTTGCATTATCCCCAGCCTGCGCGGCGATCTCGTCAGCCGGCCGCCAGCGGCGATATTGCGAGAGGCGGCAGCGCTGGTGAAGGGCGGCGCCAAGGAGCTTTTGGTCATTGCCCAGGACACATCAGCCTATGGCGTCGATCTGCGCCACGCGGTTTCGTCGCTGGGAGGGCGCGAATTGCGCGCCCATATCACCGATCTGGCGCGCGAACTGGGCCTGCTCGGCGCCTGGGTACGGCTGCATTATATCTATCCTTATCCCCATGTCGATCAGCTTATCGGGTTGATGACGCAAGGGCTGGTGCTGCCCTATCTCGATATTCCCTTCCAGCACGCCAGCCCCGCCGTATTGCGCGCCATGCGGCGGCCGGCGAACGAGGCCAAGGTGCTTGATCGCATCCGAAAATGGCGTGGAATGGTGCCCGATCTGGCCCTGCGAAGCACTTTCGTGGTTGGTTTTCCCGGTGAAACCGAAGCCGATTTCCAGTATCTGCTCGACTGGATTGCCGAAGCGCAGATCGATCGCGCCGGCGCTTTCAAATATGAAGCTGTCGAAGGCGCCGCTGCCAACGCGTTGCCAGGCGCCGTTCCCGAAACCACGAAGGAGGAGCGCTGGCATCGCTTCATGGCGGCACAATCAGCAATTTCGGAAAGCCGGCTGGCAATGAAGGTCGGCCGCGATATCGATGTGCTGATCGATGCCACCGACGATGAAGGCGGGGCTTCGGGCCGCAGCAAATATGATGCCCCGGAAATCGATGGGGAGGTGCACCTGCGCGACGCTGGCGGTGTCGCGGTCGGGGACATCGTCCGTGTTCGCATCGAGGAATCGGATGAAGCCGATTTGTTCGGCGTGCCGTTGGAAATTGCTAAATGACCGATTTTGAAGGACTTCTGGTTGCCGATGATGGCCGGCCAGCAACGCCTTTGACACTGGTGACACCAAGCAGCTTCGACGCCTGGCTCGGCCGGCAAGGCGAGCGGACACGCACCCTGCTGCAGGCACAGGGTTTCAAGGGCCGTCCCGATACGCTGGCGGTGCTGCCTGGCGACACCCAGGGCGCATGGATCGCGGTCGCCGGCATCGATCCCGAGCCGCATGTCTTCTCGCTTGCAGCAGCGGCAGGGGCGCTTCCCGAAGGCGTTTATCGCATCAGTTTCGGCGATGGGGCTGCAGGCGCCGCGCCGCCTCCCGGTGGGGTTTTGGGTTCGATGCCCGGTTCGATGCCGGATTCGATGGCTGATTCGATGCTGGGATGGCTGCTCGCCCAGCATCGTTTTGATCGCTATCGCAAGCCGGTGAGCGATACCGGGCCGCGGGTGCTGCTGACGCGCGATGTCGCCGGCATCAGCAGCGCCGTTCGCCTTGCCGAAGCGACCGCGCTGGTGCGCGATCTGGTCGACACGCCGGCGTCCGATCTGGGGCCAGCCGAGCTAGCCGACGCCGTGATTGTCGAAGCCCGGCGCTGCAATGCCAGCGTTGAAATCATCAAGGGCGAAGCGCTGCTCGATCGCAATTTCCCCGCCGTCCATGCCGTTGGCCGGGCCGCTTCACGGGCGCCCCGCCTGATCGACATGACATGGGGCAATCCGGCGCATCCCAAGGTGACCCTGGTGGGGAAGGGTGTTACCTTCGATTCAGGCGGGCTCAACATCAAGCCTGGCGGCGGTATGGCCTTGATGAAAAAGGATATGGGCGGCGCCGCTCATGCACTGGCGCTGGCTCGGCTGGTCATGCAGGCGGGTCTGCCGGTGCGCCTCCGGCTGATCATTCCGGCGGTCGAAAACAGCATTTCGGGGGATGCCATGCGGCCGGGCGATGTGCTGCAAAGTCGCGCCGGCAAGACGATCGAAGTCACCAACACCGATGCCGAAGGGCGGCTGGTGCTGGCCGACGCCTTGGCGCTCGCGGGTGAGGACAAACCCGATCTCATCATCGATTTTGCCACCCTTACCGGCGCTGCGCGGGTGGCACTCGGCCCGCAATTGCCGGCTTTTTTCGCCAATGATGATGGACTTGCCAGTGAGTTCATTACGGGAGCGACACAAACGGGCGACCCGCTGTGGCGTCTGCCGTTGTGGCCCGGCTATCGTGACATGCTCAAATCAAGCGTGGCAGACATGGTCAATTCCCCCGATGGCGGCTTTGCCGGCGCGGTCACGGCGGCGCTTTTTCTGGAAGCCTTTGTGCCCGCGGGCATTGCCTGGGCGCATTTCGACACCTTCGCCTGGAACCCGTCGGCGCGCCCGGGCCGTCCGAAAGGGGGCGAGGCGCTGGGATTACGGGCGGCGTTTGCGGTGCTGTCTGGCAGGTACGGCGTAAAAAGATTGCCGCATTAATGCAACCTTTTGGTCACACTGTAGTTTTTAACGGTTTGGAAGCAGAGGGTGTTTCCAGGACGTTTGAAACGACACGAAGGGTCAGTTGTGTACACAGTTCCCCACGATCACGAGAAACTGGGCCAGTGGCGCATCGCGCTGCTGCGCTATGTGCGATCGGGGCAGCCGGATCTGACCAATCGCCAGATGGCATTGCTGCTGGTTGTCGCGCTGGAAGGTGGCCTGCATACCGTCCGCGGGCTGGCGGCGCGGCTTGGCGTCTCGAAGCCGGTGGTGACACGTGCGCTCAACAGCCTGTCATCGATCGACCTGGTGAAACGCCGGGTGGACGAGCGCGATCGCCGGAGCGTTTTCATCGATCTGACGCCGGAAGGCGAAGCGTTCATT
>JBBRIC010000171.1:0-2905 GCA_038221665.1 Sphingomonadales bacterium | reverse complement strand
CAGCTTGCAGGCCCCGCCGCTGATTGGCACCGTTACGGCTTCGTTGGTTTCCGGCCGCACATAGGTAATCGTGCCGCCGGCGACATCGCGTTCGACGATCGGCACCTGCAGAACGATTCCCGACAGCGGATCGATGGGCAGAAACGGCGAATAGGTGGCGCGACGATCGGGGCCCAGCGTTGGCAGGATGACATCGATGACCGCATCATAATGGGCCAGCACGGCCTGCAACGTCCCGTCGAAAACGCCGCTCTGATAGCAGTGCGTCGACGACATGAACTCATAGTCAAAGCCAAAACTATCCAGAAACGCCTGCAGTCGGGCATTGTTGTGTGCCCCAAAGCTGCTGTGCGTGCCGAACGGATCGGGCACCTGTGTCAGCGGTTTGCCCAGGTTGGCGCGCAGCATGTCGGGGTCGGGAATTCCGTCCGGCACCTTTCTGAGGCCATCCATGTCATCCGAAAAGGCGATCAGCCGTGTCTTGACGCCGGGCGCCATTGCTTCAAAGGCGCGGCGCACCATGGTGGTGCGCACAACCTCCCCAAAGGTGCCGATATGGGGCAGGCCGGACGGGCCATAGCCGGTTTCGAAGAGCACGCCATGGTCAGGAAAGCCATCGGGATAGCGCGCGATCAGCTTTCGCGCTTCCTCATAGGGCCAGGCCTTGTTGTCCAATGCCGCCTTTTGCAGCATTTCGGCCCGAAGTTGATTGGCGCTCTGCATCGCTTCCGTCTAACCCTTTTGGCGATGGTGTTTGGCGACGATAGAGCGGGCGTGCAAGCCCAAAGCGGGTTGGCGCAGCAGAGGCGGCGGGTCGCCGCATGAACCTGCCTGCCCTCATCGCCACCCATGCCGGGGTCTGGATCGCCGATACCATGGGGACGATCGGCGCTGTCTCCCGGGGTGATGCGATCCGCCGCGCCGCCGATGCCCCGCACCTCATCATCAACGCGCCGGTGCTGGCCAGCCGGCTTGGCTATCCGGATTTGTCCGGCCTCGATCTTCTCGAACTGTTCGCCTTTATCCACCCGGCGCGCTTTGCCGTGCCGACGCCGCGCGGGCTGGCGACGGCGCTCGGCATTGATCCCCCCCGATCCGATAGCGATGCGGGCTTTCTGGTGCGTGCGGCGACGGCGCTGGTGGATCGGCTGGACGATCCCGGCTGGCCCGAACGCCATGGCGCCTGGTCGATCCTCCAAAATCTTGGCCGCCAGCGCTGGGCCTGGGCAGCGTATCTTGGCCGCCGCCTCAAGAAACCCGAAAACCCCGAACGCAGCGTTTTCACCATCTTGCCGAAATGGGAAGAAAGCGCCGCGCGCCCGGCGCCGCGCCCGGTTGCCCTGTCCGAAGCCGCCGTGGCAGCGCGGCTGGATGCGATGCTGGGGCCAGGCGCCGAGCGTCGCGACGGCCAGCGCGCCTATGCCCTCGCCGTCGCCAGCGCCTTTCAACCGCGCAGCGCCATGGGCGTGCCCAACATGGTGCTGGCCGAAGCGGGCACCGGCATCGGCAAGACTTTGGGCTATCTCGCACCCGCCGCTGCCTGGGCAGAGGCCGCCGATGGCGCCGTCTGGCTGTCCACCTATACGAAGGCGCTGCAACGCCAGCTCGATCAGGAAAGCGCCCGCGCCTATCCCGAGTCTGTTCTGCGGCGACAAAAGGTCGTGGTTCGCAAGGGCCGTGATAACTATCTGTGCCTCCTTAATCTTGAAGACGCGGTGCAGGGCGGCTTTGCCAATCGCGCCGCGGTGTTTGCGCAATTGGCGGCGCGCTGGGCCGAATATAGCCGCGATGGCGACATGATCGGCGGCGATCTGCCGGGCTGGCTGCCGGCATTGTTCGGCCGTTCGGGGTTTTCGGGCCTGACCGACCGGCGCGGCGAATGTATTTATGCCGGCTGTCCGCATTATCGCAGCTGCTTCATCGAACGCGCGACCAGGGCCAGCGCCGCCGCCGATCTGGTCATCGCCAATCACGCGCTGGTAATGATCAACGCCGTGCGCGGGCGCGCTGAAGGCCTGGGCATGACTCGGCTGGTCTTTGATGAAGGCCATCACCTGTTCGATGCCGCCGATGCAACCTTTGCGGTTGAGCTGTCGGGGCGGGAGGCAGTGGAATTGCGCGGCTGGCTGCTCGGCCCCGACCGGGCCAGCCGTGGCCGGCGGCGCGGGCTGGCGGCCCGGCTGTCCGACATCGCCAGCTATGATGACGATGCAGCGGCAATCATCGAACGCATCGCCGCGGCGGCGCGGGTACTGCCGGCTGAATCATGGCTGGCACGCATCATCGATGGCCGGCCGGAAGGCGCTGTCGAGGCGCTGCTGGCCGCGGTTCGCAACCAGGTGCTGGCAAGGGCCGAGACACGCGTGGGCGGCGATGCCGGCTATGGGCTGGAAACCGAAATTGCCGAGGTGTTGCCGCCGGTCATCGACGCGGCGGCGGCAACAGCGACGGCACTGGCAACGCTGTCGGCGCCGATGGCGGCGCTGGCGGCGCGGCTGCTGGTGCTGCTCGATGATCCGCCCGATTGGCTGGATGGCGGCGGCCGGGCCCGAGTCGAAGGCGCCGCCATGGGGCTGCGCCAGCGCGGCGAGCTAATCGCGGCCTGGACGCAATTGCTGGCGCGTCTGGGCGGTGCCGCCGATCCGGCCTTTGTCGATTGGTTCGCCGTGGCACGCAGCGATGGTCGCGAACTGGATATCGGCATCCATCGGCACTGGCTCGATCCGATGCGACCCTTTGCCGACGCCGTGCTGGCACCGGCGCATGGGGTGCTGGTGACATCGGCAACGCTGCGGTCGCGCACTGACGCCGATGCGGGCGGCAATGACTGGGCCGAAGCCGATGCTCGCAGCGGTGCCAGCCAATTGGCACTGGTGCCCCGGCATTTTGTCGCGACCGCAGCGTT
>JBBRIC010000170.1:0-2954 GCA_038221665.1 Sphingomonadales bacterium | reverse complement strand
GGGCTACGTGAGGGATGTGGATACCCGCTTACCGCAGAAGCGGCAAAGGTGACCATCTCGGTGCTTTACAGCCTGCTTCGTTGCGGCGGAGGGATTGCGCGCCCGCGGGGTCTCCGCTTTCGAAATCGGAGCAGGAGCATTCGGTACTTTGCGAAATCTGATGATCTTTGGGTCCTGTTTCCCCCAAATGGATTGCAGCCATTGGCCGACCTCCGGAATGTCCGCCTCCCGGATTCGCCGTGCTGCACGTTCTCGGTTCCCGCTGAGATGGGATTCGACGGCCAAATCCAGCAAACGCGCGGCATCGAAGAGTTGCGGGATGGGTTCACGAAGGCACCTCCTCGGAGCCCAGAACGACAGTGACTCCGTCGTCGGGGGCACGCCGCTCATCGTCGTAGACATGGATCAGCTCCCAATTGCCGATCCCCACTGAAGCCTTGGCGGCAGCCGATCGCAAGGAAATGATCAGCGGCGGCGGTGTAGGCCTTGCGATAAAGGCTCTCGGTAATCCTGGCATTCGCCTTGACGTGCCCGGTATCGGGTTCCTCGCGGTAGTACTTGCGCAGCGTCTTGGCATCGATGCCCATCACGTGGGCAAGCTCGGCCTCCGGCACGGCGGGATCGGGCCGATGCGCCCGGCGACCCGTGTTATTCGCGTCCGATGGTCAGCGAGGTCAACGGCCCGGCGGCGGGATTGCCCTGTTCCGTCTCCTCGGAGTTCCAGCCTGAGCTGCAGGTCGTCTCGATGGGCGAGGGACCATGATCCTGGAAACGGCGGCCGTTCTCGGCGATGCGCTGCATCAGCGACTTGATAGAGTCCGGGGTGTCGTGGGTGACTTCGTTGACCACGGTCTCCTTCCAGCCGGCGCGTATCTTCAGCCAGAAGATCGCCGCCGTCACCGACTGGTGGCCATCGGTCGTCGCCTTCCCGCGGCCGAGATCGAAGCGGCGGGGGTCGATCAATTGCGCGATCTTTTGCGATCACCGGAGATCATAGTCGCGACGTGGCGGGCGGCCCGGAAGGAAGCAATCGACCTAACTGAGGCCGAGGTCCGCGGGGCGATTGATCGGCTCGACCCGCTCTGGGAGGAACTCTTCCCCGCCGAGCAAGCCCGCATCGTCCAGCTTCTCGTCGAGCGAGTCGACATTGACGTCCAACCGATTGGACGAATTCTCATGCCACGCAGATGCTCACCCCCGCCGGCCTCACGACCAGGCAGTCCTTGAAGGGGGGTGCTGCGAGCCTGGCTTGTTCGGCGGATACGTGATTCGCTGGGTTGATCGACACAGGATGAGTCGCAACGCGGCGCCCGCCTTCCGTCTTGCAGACGTATTATCCGCTCGACTGTCGCGATGGCTACCCCTCCCAGGTCGACCCACTTCGTGAGGATCTCATAGCGGAGCTGTGATCTTGGAAACTTCGCTATACCTTCCAGTCAAACGGTTTCTCGAAAGCCTCGGGTTCGCCGTCAAAGGTGAAATCAATGGCTGCGATCTCGTCGCGCTGAGGGGCAACGAGGCGCCGCTTGTCGTCATCGGAGAGATGAAGCTCAGCTTCAATCTCGAGCTCGTCCTTCAAGCCGTAGATCGGGCGGCAGCCTGTGATGAGGTTTGGCTGGCAGCGCGGATTTCTGCTAAGGGAAAGGGGCGGGAGAGCGACGCACGGTTCCGAAATCTTTGCCGCCGGCTGGGTTTTGGAATGCTGGGTGTGTCGCAAGCTGGCCACGTCGAGATCATCGTCAGCTCCGCGTCTCTAATGCCGCGGCAGGACCCACGACGTAGATCCCGGCTGGTCGAGGAGCACAGGCGCCGAGAGGGAGACCCCGCGGTGGGCGGTGGTTCGCGCGCACCGATCATGACAGCCTATCGGCAGCAGGCGCTGGTCTGCGCTGCCGCTCTGGCGGATGGGCCGCAGCGTCCTCGCGACCTCCGGACGGCGGCTCCCGATGCCGGGAAGATTCTGCTTCAGAATGTCTATGGCTGGTTCGCCCGCACCGATCGCGGCATTTACGCCCTCACCCAGACAGGGCGAGAAGCCTTGGTGCGCTGGCCGCAGCGCCAAACAAGCGCGGCTTAGGTTCTATTGCCGAGCTCAGAGATGAGGTGGCCGCGAGATTGCGCAGCGTGTTCTTTCTGATGGTGGTGATCATCAGTCGATCAGCTCGCGATCGCGGCCGCTGTTGAACGCCTGGCGGTAGGATGGGCGCCGACAAAGACGTCGTGGAAGACGCAGAATATCTTTGCAATTCACGCGGAAGCCCATTCACATTATGAAGCCCGATCCGCCAAACGCAGACGCGTCAAGGCTCGGGCGTTCATGAAGAAGCGATCGCCTCGCTGCGCCGCCACAGCTCGCGGGCGCTGGCGTTATCCTGTGCGGCTGCGGACGGGACGGCTACCGAGCGTTTGACGAAGTACTCGCCGCTGATCGTCTCCACAGCCGGCGAGGACGCAAGATAGACGATGGTATCGGCGCCCTTCTCCGGTGAGGTCGCGAACAGCCTGGCGAGCGGCATCACGCGCGCCAGCAGTCCGCCAGCCGAATCGCCAAAGCGTGTCGCAACGAAACCTGGGTGCAGGCAATTGGCGACGACACCTGTTCCCGCGAGCCTTCGCGCAAGCTCGCGGGTGAACAGGATGTTGCACAGTTTGGAGCGGCCGTAAGCTTTGAAGGCTCTATACGAACCTGCGCCTTGCAAGTCGTCGAAATCCAGCTTCGCTCTCGAATGCGCGTCGGAAGCAGTGTTGACGATCCGGGCCGGCGCCGACGCCGCAAGCTTTTCGCTTAATGCAGCGGTCAGCATGAAATAGGCCATATGATTCAGGGCAAAGGTCATCTCTAGCCCATCCACTGACTCCTGCCGTTTGGTGAAGGCCGCGCCCGCGTTATTGAAGAGCACATCGAGCCGGTCGTGCTTGGCCAAGAACTCTTGCGCGGTGCGGCGCACTTCGGC
>JBBRIC010000169.1:0-2980 GCA_038221665.1 Sphingomonadales bacterium | reverse complement strand
ATCATCGCCCCCCTTGCATGTTGTTGCTGCTTAGCAGCGGCAGTGCCAACGTAAAAGCCAGCGAAACCGTACAAAACTGCACTCTGAATGCCGCATGACCCGCCAAAACTGTAAGGCCAGCCTTACATCTTTCGGTGGTGTGTTTCAGCAAAATCTAATGAAATGAATGCTTTGGCTAGTTGGCATGATGTTTGCAACACTAAAAGGGCAACCTATGCGGCCGGAAAATGCCTTGGTGTTATCTTGCCGGTTTCGGTTTGCCGATAGAAAACTCTTGTTAAAGGAATTGTTATGTTCAACAAATCCATTTTTGCCGCCGCCCTGTTCGCGGCAACCGTCGCTTCGCCAGCCGCTGCCGTTGACTTCTCCTTCGCCGGCAGCCTGCCGACGCCAGGCACTGTCCAGTTCTTCGATTTCACCGTCGGTGTGGCCTCGAACGTGACGCTCGTTTCCTATGGTTACGCAGGCGGCACAAACGCTGCGGGCAATATCATCGCGCGCGGCGGTTTCGATCCAATCCTGGCGCTTTTCGCGCTGCCAGGCGGCGCCAAAATCAATGAAAATGACGATGGTGGTTGCGGCCTGGTTGCTGCAGACGCCGTATCCGGTCAATGCTGGGATACGTACCTGACCGCAGCGCTGACGCCTGGGAATTATCGCGTATCGGTACAGGTTTACCCGAATTTCTCGGCTGGCAACAACCTGTCAGACGGCTTTGTCGGGGCTACCACCTTTGCCGATGTTTCAGGTGCGCCGAACAACCCACGCTCATCGCGCTGGGCATTTGATGTTCTCAACGTCGAGGTCGCAACCCAGGGCGATGTTCCAGAGCCAGCCAGCTGGGCAATGCTGATCGCTGGTTTCGGCCTCACCGGCGCCGCGATGCGCCGCCGTCGCCAGGTCGCTGTCGCAGCCTGATCGATGAGCAATCGATGTGGCGTCCTTCCCGGTTGGGGAGGACGCTACAGCAACGCCAGCAGCGAAGCTGCCGCCGCCAGTTCCTGCTGACGGTCCCGGTGGCCGGACTCGGCGAGCGGGTCCTTGCCCCAAAGCTCTGCCTGCCACAATTCATCGAGATGGCCGAGCGCCCAGGCTTGCGCTGCATCGATGCGGCCATCGGCAACCGCGAGGCCGATTATCGCCGACCCCGAGATCGTCACGATAGGGTTGAGCGCCGCAAGCCGGAACGCATCGAGCCGACAATAGGCCTTGGCCATGGCATCAAGCGTGGCAGCCGGCTGTGGTTGGTGCATGATGCCGGTAACAAGGCGGAATTCGAAGCCATAGCTGGAATTTGCCCAATCCAGCAACGGATCCCATCGTGCCTGTTGCCGCCGCACCAGCGCTGGCGGGTCTTCGGCGCGATAGGCGAGCAATTCATTTTCAGCAAAACGGGCGAGGCCGGCCGCAAAGGCTTCCCGGTCTGGCGCGATGCGCTCGATCGCGGCATTGGCAAGCCCCGTCAATGGCATGGTGCGCGGCAGGATCGCATCCCCTTGCACATTCCATTCGGCTGTTATCGCCTCTGCCAGCGCCCGGGATGGCAGCGCCAGTGGCAAGCGTCCCGGCGTCCGTAAAGGCCGCGCATCGAGCGCCACCCCATAGGGACCATCGCCGGTGACACTGGCCGAAGTGTAAAACCGCTTCATCGTTCCGGCCGTGTCGTCAGGCCAAGGTGCCGTGGTCGAACGAACAGGCTGGCGGCGCCGGCCAGCAAGACGATGATCCCGATCAGCGCGGCAGGACCGGTCGAACGTGCCAGATAAGCGCCGCCGAACATCGCCATGAGGCCCACAATTTTCAGTAAAAGATAGATGAAGAAGCGTTTCCTGGCTTCGCCATGCGACAGGACGGGTCGCGGGATTTCGCTCATGCCGATTCCAATATCGCTATCAAGGTGTTGAAATCACTGACGACGCTGATGGCTCCGGCCTCCAGAAGTTCAGCGCTTTCATGATAACCCCAATCGACGCCTATGGCGCGCACGCCGGCATTGCCGCCCATGGCCATGTCGAACACCGTGTCACCGATGATGGCACCCTGTTCTGGCGTCGCGCCAGCTTCGGCAAGTGCCGCACGCAACATGGCGGGATGGGGCTTGGAAGGGTGTCGGTCGGCGGTCTGCAGGGTGATGAAATGCCGCGTCAAGCCATGGTGCGCGAGCGCCAGCGCCAGCCCGCGATCGGATTTGCCGGTGGCGACGCCGAGCAACCAGCCCGCATCCTGAAGCTGCGCCAGGCCATCGGCAACACCTGGATACAAGGGTTCAGGGTCTAGGCTGCTGTCGGCGCGCAGGCGCTGAAAGGCATTTTTATAATCATGCGCGAGGCTCTGCTGCAATTGAAGCTCGGCATCGGGCAATAATGTCTGCACCGCTTCAAGCAGGCTCAGACCGACAATGCGCCGCGTTTCATGATCGGGCGGCGGCGCCAGCCCATGGCGTTGAAAGCTTTGTGCCATGGCGCGCAGGATATTGACCTGACTGTCGATCAAGGTGCCATCACAATCGAATACCGCAAGCCTCACCACGATCGCGTCCTTTTGATGGCGGCAGCACCGGCCGCATCGCCCGTTCGCTCCAGCGCCGCGATTACGCTGCGCGCATCGGCGTCGCTGCGATTCTGGCTGTTCTTGTCGGTGCTGCGGATGGTTTCGGGCGTCAGCTCAAAGCCGGTGATCGCTTGCATCATGGCGTCCCGGCGCTCGGGCGCCAGCTTGGTCATGGTCCAGTTTTCACCAACGCTCGGTTCAAAACGTGCCGCCGATTGTTCGAGCAAGGCATATAGCGCGTCGCGGTCCAATGCTGTCACCGACCCTTCGATTTCGACGCTGCGATAATTCCAGGTGGGTACCGCATTGGCCGGCGCCGCATACCAATTGGGGCTGATATAGCTGCCCGGGCCACCGATGCTGGCGAGCACCCGACCGCCGTGCAAATGGCCATGAAGCGCATTTGTCCTGACCAGATGAAAACGCAGGC
>JBBRIC010000168.1:0-3000 GCA_038221665.1 Sphingomonadales bacterium | reverse complement strand
GCTGTCCGGCGGTCCAAAGCGCCACGGCGCCAGCCCCGAAGATCAGGACTTTGAACACCAATAGCCATGGCATCTGCAGGCGCGTTGCCGAGGTCGGCGCGCCCCACAGCGCCCACAGGCCGATGGCCAATGCAACAATCGCCAAGGCCGCCAGCCAGCTCAGCCAGCCTCCCGGCGCCGCCCCGAACGCCCAGTAGCCGAGCCCCGCCAGCATCATCAGTTCAATCGCAAAGGCCAGCCCCAGATTGGCGCCCATCGCTGTTGCAAGCATCGGTGTTCTCCGTGGTTTCGCTATGACCGACATCAATCACGCCAGCCACGGACGCTCCATCGCCCAACCCCGCATGCCCGCCTTACAAATCCGCATAGGCGGTTCGGAACGGGCGAGCGCATTGCGCGTTGCCACGTAAACGCTGATGCCGCCACCGCATTGATGGAGACCACTGTGCTCAAACTGCTCATTCTGCTTGTTGTCATTGCCGTCGTCGCCGGTGCACTCGGCTTCACCGGCATCGCAGCGGGCGCAGGCTTCCTCGCCAAGATCATCTTCTTTCTGATGCTGGCGGGCATCGTCCTCGTGCTGGTGCTCGTCATGCTGGGCATCGCCGCAATCTTCTGAACAGCCTGCCGGCACCGCTATCTGCCGCCTTCGATCTTGCGATGGCGCTGGTCGGTGCCGCCCCGGCCATAAGGATAATCCCCGATCGCCGGGGCGCTGATGTCGCTCAATTGCCCGATTTCTGCGGCGGAGAGTTTTAGCGACGCCGCGCCCAGATTGTCGGCGAGTTGGGCCTGCGTGCGGGCGCCCAGAATCACCGACGTCACCGCCGGCTGCGCCGCCAGCCAGGCCAGCGCCACCTGCGCCTGGCTGACGCCGCGCGCCTTGGCGATGGCGGCCACCTCATCGATGATCCGCCAGGTGCGTTCCTGGGCATTGCGCGGCGCGTAAGACTCGGCGCCCCGGGTCGGATTTTCGCCAAGCCGGGTAGCTCCGGTCGGCAGGACGTCGCGCTTGTACTTGCCCGCCAGCCATCCGCCCCCCAGCGGCGACCACGGCAACAGCCCGATCCCCGCGTCCTCGCACGCCGGCACGATTTCCAGCTCGATCTCGCGGACCAGCAGATTGTACTGCGGCTGCAGTGTCACCGGCGCGGCCCAGCCATGCGCCTTGGCCAGGTACACCGCCTTGGTGATGTGCCAGCCGACAAAATTGGAAAAGCCGTAATAGACGATCTTGCCGGCGCCCACCGCATCATCGAGGAAGCGCAGCGTCTCCTCGATCGGGGTCAGCGCGTCCCAGGCGTGCAACTGATAAAGATCGATCTGCCCGACGCCGAGCCGCGCCAGCGACGCGTCGAGTGCGTGAGTGAGGTGCCGGCGCGAGATGCCGATATCGTTCGGCCCGGGCCCCATCGGAAAGCGGCCCTTGCTGGCAACCACCATTTGCATCGCCTCGGTCGGATGCGCCTTGAGCCAGCGGCCGACGATCTCCTCTGAGACCCCGGTGCTGTAGACATCGGCGGTATCGATGAAATTGCCCCCAGCCGTGGCGTAATCGTCGAGGATCTTATGCGAAGTCGCCTCATCCGCCTCCGCCCCGAAGGTCATCGTGCCGAGACAGTAATTGGTGACCACAGCACCGCTATTGCCCAGTTTCCGGTAATCCATTTTTAGCGTCTCCATGCCCTGAACGACTTATGTTGCGGCGCGCCGCCGGTCTTGCTTCGATAAAAATGCAAATTGGGTTCCGGGGCGACTCGATGGCAGCACCGTCTTTGCCCCTGCCCATGGGTGCACGAAATGCCGCCCGGCTCAACCCTGCCGGGTTTGGCGCGAATCTTGGCGCAGCGCCGCTTCAGGCTTCGCGACGGACGCCACCGCATATCCCAGATACTGGATCGCCAGCGTGGGCAGCGTCCCGAAAATCGGATCGAGCCGGCGGTCAAGACCGCGCGGGCCCATGCCGGCAAATCGGCCTACGGTAAACCCCGCGGCTGCAAGCTTTTGCCGCAAATCCTGCGGCCGGATGAAGCGCGCCGGATCATGGGTACCGCGCGGCAGCAGCCGCGTCACTGTCTCGCCCAAAGTAACGATGACGAAAGCCGCCAGCGCACCGCGATTGATGGTGTCGAAGAGAAAGAGGCCGCCTGGGCGAAGGCTTCGCGCGATTTCGGCGATCACCTTGTCGAGGTCGTCGACGTGCTCGAGCACATCGACGCAGACGGCGATGTCGAACGCCCAGTCGGGGATCGGCAGGTTTTCGCCGCTGCCGACCTGATATTGGACAGTATTGCCGGTCGCCAGCCCATGCTTGCGCGCCGCCGCGATCGCCGTCGCCGAAGGGTCGATACCAGGCACCGAGGCGCCGCGCGCGCTCAGCGCCTCGGCCATGAAGCCGGCGCCGCAGCCGATATCGAGGACTTTCTTGCCGCGCCAGTCGCCAACGATGGGGTCGAAGAACGCCAGCCGTGCCGGCACCAGATTCTGCAGCGCGCGCAGCCAACGCGTCTTGCCGTCCCACCAGTCGGGGGAGGCGTCATAGATGGAGAGATCATTGACCACCCGCGCCGGCCGCGGCCAGGGCAACCAATAGGGGACGCGCTGCGCATAGGCCGAAAAATCCCGGCCAAAGCGGCGCCTGAACCGCTCCTCTTTGAACAGCGGCCCCGCAAGGCAATAAGCTGTCAGCACCAGGGCAACGGCGAGCTGGTCGGGCGTCCACACCGGCACCGTCCAGACGGTCAGCGCGAAGGCGGCGTAGATCGGCTGACGGATCAGCCGAAACAGGCCCCGCACCGGCATCGGCGGAAATACCGGCAGCCTGTCATTAACCACGGCCCACCAGCCGAGAAACCCGGTCTGCAGCGCCATGCCCGCATCGATGATGGCTTTGGCCAGCAACAGCCACGCCAACACGTAGAGCCCGACGACGACGGTGAACACCGCGCCCTCCCCCCGCCACCAGATCGTGCCGCTGGGCGTCCACAGCGCAAACAGCAA
>JBBRIC010000167.1:0-3031 GCA_038221665.1 Sphingomonadales bacterium | reverse complement strand
CGTGCCCTGAATTTCACGCGTGCGGCCGATGAATGCAATGTCACGCAGCCATCGTTGACCAGGGCGATCCAGAAGCTGGAGGAAGAGTTCGGCGGGCCGTTGTTTCGCCGCGAGCGGTCACGCACCCATCTGACCGACCTTGGGCGGCTGATGCAGCCGCATCTGGAACGCACCTATGAAGCCGCAATGTTCGCCAAGGAACTGGCGCGCGGCGTCGGCCGCACCCAGGTGACGCCGCTCACGCTCGGTATCGCGACCGCCATCGACGCGACCGCGCTCAACGACGTGCTGGCCGAAATCGGCGCCAGCCTGCCGGGGTTCGAGCTTTCGATCGTCAGTGGCACGTCCGACGAATTGATCGAGCAGGCACTGGGCGGGTCGCTCGATCTCTTGATCGTCGAAGCACCCGATGATGCGCCGGACCGGTTCGAGGCATGGCGGCTTTATGCCCATCGCTATCATATGGTCACCCGTGCCAGCCACCCGCTCGCCAGCGCGGGGTCGGTCGCATTGGCGGCGCTGCGGGATGAAATCTGGATCGATTGCGGTGGCGATGGCACCAAAAGGCTTCACACGCTGGCGGAAGCTGCGGATTTCGTGCCCGTCCTGCGCCACCGGGCCACCAACGAAGCGCATCTGCAGCGGTTGATCGAAGCCGGCCTGGGCAGTGTCTTTGCCATCAAGGCGGGCAATGATCGGCTGATCGCGCTGCGGATCGCCGATGTCGATACCGCGCGCAATGTTGTCCTCGCCGCCATTGCCGGCCGCCGCCGCTCGGCCGCCGCCGATGCCTTTGTCCGTGCGTCGCGGGCGCGCGGCTGGGATCAGGCATAGCGCAGGCTGCTTGCCAAGCCAGCGGTCTGGCGCATCAGTGCGTCGGCCAACGATTCATCTTGTGCAAGCGCCGCAGCCTGTGGTGTCATGGCGATCGTTGCAGGCCAAGGTGCAGCAACGCGGATCATTTCATCAATCAATAGCGCGTGAAGCCGGGCATTGACCGGCATTTACTTCATGCACGACGAACTTAGTTTCGAACAATCCTGCCCGGTTTTGGAAAATCCGAAATTAAACAGCAGAAATAACGCCAGGATGGCGGTTATGATCAAGCTCCCTTTTGCAGACATGTCAGGGCTCACGCGATAAATCCCTTTTGCTCGCCGTTTGGCAAAGCCATCTGTCGGGAAGACGTCATATGGCTTCAGAAAATGCGAAAACATGCCAAGCAAAACTAATTGATCGAGGATTATCTCATATTAATATGCGCCGCCAATTCGGAATAAACCATTTTGACTGTAATTCTTACGCGACCAGAACGACGCATTTCCGGTCAGGGCAGGCGCCTTTGAACCGCAAAACGCGCTGCGCAATGCCGGTTGGTCGACGCCGGGCGCGCAGCGCGTTTGCTACCACTGCTGGCGGTGCCACGCTGCCCCGGCAGCACCCGACATTTGCACTTCGCAGGCGCGGGGCCCTGTGGCATTAGGGGCCCGTCGCCGGCACAGGCGCAGCTTGGGGAGTTTGCGATGAAGTTCATGGTTGCAGCAATTGTTCTGGCGCTTGCCGCGCCCGCGCTGGCGCAGGAACGCCCGGCCGCCGATGTCGCGCGCGATGCGGCGCGCAAGCCCGCCGACATGGTGATGTTTGCTGGCGTCAAGCCCGGTGACACGGTGGCGGATTTCATTCCCGGTGGTGGCTATTTCACCCGCGTATTTTCGCTCGCGGTCGGCCCCAAAGGCAAGGTGTTCGCGGTGATACCGGCGGCCGCCGAAGCAGCCTATCCTGAACCGAGCAAGGCCATCCGCGACATGGCGACAACCGGCTGGCCCAATGTGGCAGTGGTGAATTCGCCGCTCGATCCCGCTATCGCAGGCAAGCTCGATCTGTTCTGGACGGCGCAGAATTATCACGATCTGCACAACAGCCAGACGCCCGAGCAGATATTGGGCCTCAACAAGGCGATTTTTGCGGCCCTCAAGCCCGGCGGTGTCTATGTCATCGTCGATCATGCAGCCGTCGATGGCAGCGGCCTTACCGCAACCAAAACGCTCCACCGCATCGATCCGGCGGCGATCAAGTCCGAAGTCACCGCTGCCGGCTTCACATTCGATGGCGAAAGCCCGGCGCTGCGCAACCCTGCCGATCCGAAAACCGCCGCGGTCTTCGATCCTGCCATCCGCGGTAAAACCGATCAGGTCGTCTATCGCTTCAAAAAGCCGTGAAGCCGCGACGGCGGTTGCGCGGCTGAAAATCGACTGGCATGGCGGGTACCGAAACCATTCGGAGCCGCCATGCCCACCCTTGTCCTGCTGCGCCACGGCCAATCGGCGTGGAACCTTGAAAATCGCTTCACCGGCTGGTGGGATGTCGATCTGACCGAAAAAGGCGTCGCCGAAGCGACCGCCGCTGGCGCGGCGATGGCGGCAGCCGGCCTCGATTTCGATATTGCCTTCACCAGCATGCAGACGCGGGCGATCAAGACGCTCAACCTGGCGCTGGAGGCCATGGGCCGGCTATGGTTGCCGGTAACCAAGAACTGGCAGCTCAACGAGCGGCATTATGGCGCGCTGACTGGCCTCGACAAGGCCGAAACGGCAGCAAAACATGGTGAGGATCAGGTGAAGATCTGGCGCCGCAGCTTCGATATTCCGCCGCCGCCACTGGCAACAGGTTCGGCCTATGATCTTTCGGCGGATCGCCGCTATGCCGGCATCGCGATTCCCACCGCTGAAAGCCTGAAAGATACCATCGCCCGCGTGCTGCCCTATTGGGAAGGCGCGATCGTACCCGAACTCAGGGCCGGCAAGCGGATCATCATCGCGGCGCACGGCAATTCATTGCGCGCCCTGGTCAAACATTTGTCGGGCCTGTCCGATGACGCGATCGTTCACGAGGAAATCCCTACCGGGCGCCCGATGCAGTATGATCTGGCCGATGATCTTACCGCCAAAGGCCGGCGCTATCTTGATTAGAGCGTCGTGTTGACGTCGATTTTCAGCCCTGTTCGCCAATGTCATCGCGCCTGAACGGCCAG
>JBBRIC010000166.1:0-3093 GCA_038221665.1 Sphingomonadales bacterium | reverse complement strand
TCGCCCTTCGACCAGCCCGGCCATGAAGCCGCCGGCAAACATGTCGCCGGCGCCGGTGCTGTCGACCACCCGCGCGACGGTTTCGCCGGGCACCACCAGCTGCTGGCCATCTGCAAAAACCACAGCGCCCGCCGCCGATCGGGTAATAACCGCGATACCGGCGTGTTTGGCGAGTTCGGTCGCAGCAGTGGCGAAATCATTTGTTTCATAAAGCGCGCAAACTTCATGTTCATTACCGAACACCAGATCGACATGATGGGCCAGAAGTTCCTGGAAATCGGCACGATGGCCTTCGACACAGAATACATCGGACAGCGTAAAAGCGACCTTCCTGCCTTGCGCCCGCGCCACGGCAATGGCTTTGCGCATCGCCGCGCGCGGCACCAGCGGGTCCCAGAGATAGCCTTCGAGGTAAAGGATATCGGCCGCTGCAACCGCGTCGGCATCAAGATCGGCCTCCGACAATTGCTGACAAGCCCCTAGATAAGTGTTCATGGTACGGTCGCCATCGGGCGTCACGATGATCAGGCAGCGCCCCGTCGGATCGCCATCGGTTGACGCAGCGGTGGTGAAATCCACCCCCGCCGCCCGGATATCATGCGCAAAGATCGCACCCAGCTGATCATCGGCAACCCGGCCGACAAAGGCTGGCCGACAGCCCAGCGCCGCCATGCCGGCAACGGTATTGGCCGCCGAACCGCCGCTGACTTCGCGGCCGGCGGCCATTTCGGCATAAAGCGCCTCGGCCCTGTCGGCGGCGATCAGCTGCATCGATCCCTTGGCGATGCCGCGATCCGACAAAAATTCCGGGCTGGCTTCGGCGATGACATCGACAAGCGCGTTGCCGATAGCAAGGACGTGATGGTGGGCGGGCATATTTGGCCTTGTTTGAAACGATGGATGGCGTGTCCTAATCGACTGTGGCGTGGCCGTCATCCCCCCGCTACTGTGACAGGCATGAACCTCAACCTCTTAATTTTGTGCGTAGTGGCAACGCTCGCGGCCTGCGCGCCGACGGCAACGACGGCACCGCCGGCCATGGTGGCGCCACCACCGCCCGGGCTTGGTGCGTTGATCGGCAAGCCCGCACCGGCGGTGATCACGCTGCTTGGCCCTGCCTCGCTCGATCGCAGCGAAGGCCCCGCGCGGCTGTTGCAATTCGTGCGGCCGCTGTGCGTTTTCGATGTCTTTCTCTATCCGCCGACCCCGGGCGCTGTGGCGCTGGTGCGCACGGCGGCGGCGCGCAGACCCGATGGCAGCCGCATCGATCCCGGCGCTTGTCTGGCGCTGATCCTGCCGGCGCGGCCGTGAATAATCTGGAGCAATTTTTTTCCATCGCCAGCAGCGCCGCGCTGATCGGCTGGGTGCTGCTGCTGGTCGCCCCGTTGCGCCGCGACGCAGCGGTAGCCGGCGCGCGCTGGGTCGCGGCCCTGCTCTGCGGCTTTTATCTGACCATGCTGATTGTCGGGCTGACCAGCGGCAATGGCCCCCCCGCCGGCGCCAGTTTCAACAGCCTGGCCGGCGTCCGGCTGCTGTTGTCGAGCCCCGAGGCTGCCCTGGCCGGCTGGGTGCATTATCTGGCCTTTGATCTGTTCATCGGGGCCTGGGAAGTTGCCGATGCACCCACGTCGCGGGTGCCGCACTGGATGCTGCTGCCCTGCCTCGCACTGACCTTTGTGGCGGGGCCGGTCGGGCTATTGCTTTATCTGATCCTCCGCAGCCTCCGGCAACGGTGACAAGCCTTGGCGGCGCGGGCATAGAGGCTGTGATGACCATCGTTTCGCCCTGCACCAACGTTTGCCGCATCGACCAACGATCGGGATTTTGCGAAGGCTGTCGCCGCACGGTGGCTGAAATCACGCAATGGCCGCTGGCGAGCGACGCTGAAAAAACCGCCATCCTCGCCGATCTTCCAAGCCGCAGTCTGGCGCGCCGCCGGCTGGGTGTGCGCTGGTAGCGCGCCATGCGGATTTCGGTCCTTGACCAGACGCCGATCGCCGCCGGCACGACGCCGGCCAAGGCGCTTGCCAACAGCATCGATCTGGCCCGGCATTGCGAAGCGCTTGGCTTTGAGCGCTATTGGCTGGCTGAACATCACGCCAGCCCGGCGCTGGCCGGCAGTGCGCCCGAAATCCTGATCGCTGCGATCGCCGCCGCGACGCAGCAGATGCGCATCGGCTCGGGCGGTGTCATGCTGCCGCATTATTCGCCCTTGAAAGTTGCGGAAACGTTCAGCGCGCTGGCTGGCCTCTATCCCGGTCGCATCGATCTGGGGCTGGGCCGGGCGCCCGGCAGCGATCAGCGCACCGCGATTGCCCTGCAGCGCGACCGTCGCCAGCAATCGCCGCATGATTTTCCCCAGCAGCTGGCGGAATTGCTCGGCTATCTCGAAAACAACCTGCCGCTCGATCATCCCTTTGCGGCCTATGCGCAAACCTTGCCCGGGCTGCCGCACGCGCCGGAACCCTGGGTGCTCGGATCATCGCCCGACAGTGCGGTTTTTGCCGGTGATCTTGGGCTGCCCTATTGCTTTGCCGATTTCATCAACGCCGGCGGCGCGCCGATTGCAGCCGATTATCGCGCCCGCTTCACCCCGCGGCATGGCGGCGATCTGCCTTATGTGATGGCAGCAATATGGACCGTGGTTGCGGACAGCGACGCCGAGGCCGAACGGCTGGCGGCTTCGTCGCGGATGATGCTGGCGCATTTGCTGATGGGCCAATCGATCCCGGTGCCCGATCCCGATACGGCCATCGCCTGGCTTGCCGACCGGCCGGAACTTGCAAGGGCGCGCGCCGGCCGCCGGGTTGTCGCCGGTTCGCCGGAAACGGTCCGCAGCGGGCTGTTGCAGGCTGCGGCTGATTATCGCGCCGATGAAATCATGCTCGTCAACATCCTGCATGACCATAACCGCCGCAAACGCAGCTATGCACTGGCCATGGCGGCCATGGCCGGGCTGGCCATCGCGGCCTAGCCCGGCCGTTTATTCGTCTGAAGGCGCCGGGGCCCGATCGCGCGCCTTGCGGCGTGCCAGATTGGCACGCAACGCATCGGCCAGACGCTTCAGGCGGGCGGCTTCGGCTTTCTCGCTCA
>JBBRIC010000165.1:0-3244 GCA_038221665.1 Sphingomonadales bacterium | reverse complement strand
AGACGCGCAGCGGCAAGATCATGCGGCGCATATTGCGCAAGATCGCCGAAAATGATTTTGCCAACCTTGGCGATACCTCGACGCTGGCCGACCCCTCGGTTGTCGATGCGCTGATCGAAGGACGGATGAACAGGTAGGGGGTGGGTGGCAGGGCGTGACAAACCCAGTCAGGCTGCCAATTCGGGCACCCCGCATGCACCCAGCCACGCGTCGATCGCATCATATTCGTCCGGGGGTCGCGTCGCATCGGCGGCGTCACCGGGTGGCACAAAGATCACCATCCCCTGGCGCGCCCGGGTCAACAGCACGCGATAGGCGTTGCGAACATAGTCAGCCCGGGCAAAGTCGCCGTCGATGGCGTGAATTTCCCTCCAGGCGGTGCCTTCGAACTTGCGAGCATGCCAGCCATTGCCTCGGCGAAAGTTGAGGTCCCAGGCGACGCAGGTCCAATCGAGCTCAAGGCCTTGAATATCAAATTCGGTGGCGACGTCTTCGAGTGCTGATGAGGACCTGATGTCAGCCGTCGGATTGAGGAACCAGACCGGTCCATCGATCTTGGCTTTCACAAATACGCCTTCGGGCTTCAGGCGCATGGCATTTGACGAAGCCAGCAGCCCGGTCCGTTCAGTGCCGCGCTGCTTTTGTCGCAACCACGCCCGGGCCAGCGCCAGTGAACGTGTCCGAAAAATGGGATATTTCTCGATATCGGGGCGCATTGCGCGGGCCTTTTGGGCGTCGTTCTCAATCAATGCTGCAACGAACCGAGACACTGTGTCGGCCCGAAACGATCTGATCGGGACGTCAAGGTGCAGGTGCGGATCGGGTGGCTCTCCATTGCGCGCAACGAAGCCCGCCAAAACGGGATCGATCAACGCGCCGGGCGCCAATAGCCGCGGCGGGGCAAAGATGTGCCAATCCCGATGATTGGATTGCAAGGCGCGCACCCATTCGGCGACGCCGGCTTCACCATCGTGGATCTCTTGACCATCGCCAATCAGACAAATCACGACGCACCAGTCTGGCCGTCGATCCATCACTGAGAGGAGGTAGGCGGGTTCCGATACATTGAAGTCCGGATGGCCGCGCTTGCCCATGAAGGCGGTGGCTTTGGCTTTGTTCCAGGCTCGCTGTGCTTCGTCAAAAACGATGACATGCTCCGAGGGTGCCGCATCGGTCCTGAAATAATGGTCGCGAAATTCATGGACCGGCTGGATCAGCTTGATCGGCGCCCGCCCGTTCAAATGCAGCTCGTCACGTGAGATGCGCTGGTGGCGGGCCCGCTTTGCCAAATCGCGCGTCAGCGCCGCGCGCAGCACATCAACCAATGGACCATTGCCGGACAGATAGGTCGCGTCTTCCGCAATACTGCGGGCAAGCCGACCTGCCGCGATATTGAGACCGACAAGGGTCTTGCCTGCGCCCGGAACACCGGTGACGAAGCAGATGGCCTTGCGATTGGTTGCCTTCATCTGGTTTACGATGGCTTCAATCGCCGATCCGGTTTGGGTCAGGTTGTCGGCGCCTGCTTCCGAGCGGGAGATTTCCTTCACATCATGGCCGGCATAAAGCGCTTCGGCGGCCTCGATGATGTTCGGCGTTGGCTCATAAGCGCCCGCTGCCCATTCGATTGGGTCGAAGGTTGCGCCCCCGTCGACGGCGACAATCTGCCGGATCGTGGCGAGGACATCGCCCGGGCTGCAGCGAACAGGGTCGTTGACCTTGTCAGACGCGCAAAATCCCAACCCCAGTTGCTGCGGCGGCGCCTTTGTCGAGATCAGCAAGGGTATAATTGTCTTGTCGTGCGACGTCCGGTGAAAATATTTGAGATCAAGTGCATAACCATGCGCCTGCTCGAGTGCGTGGCTTGGAAAGCTGGCCTCATTAACTTTGTATTCGAGGACGAAAACGAGGCCGCCAGCGATAATTATCGCGTCGGCGCGACGACCCATGCGCGGGATGCTGAATTCCAGGAAGAAATAGGCACCCGGCAAGGCCGCCGCGATTGGCTGGAGGTGGGCAATCTCGAACTGCCAGGCGGCCTTTTGTGTTGGTTCGTCGCTGAACAAGGAGGAACTGCCGAGCTGGCCGAGGATCGCCAAAGGGTCCGCCGCAGCAAAACTCGTGGCGTCGGCTGCGTACCAGGCACGTTTCATGGCATTTTCGTGCCAGGTACGAGGTGATGCGGCAATAGCTGCCTGCCTATAAGCAGCCGATATGGCAGTGCTTTCGACGCAGGAGAAGCCTGCAGGCCGATGGCGTCCGGATGCAGCAGCCAGCGGCAGGCGGGTGTTCAGGCCCCGCCCCGCCCCGCCCTCACGCCGCCTTGGGGGCGCTCTCCATCACGCCGGCGTCGACATGGTCGGCGAACTGGGCGAAGTTGGCGATGAACATGCCGACGAGCGCCTTGGCCTTGGCGTCATAGGCCGCCTTGTCGGCCCAGGTTTCGCGCGGGTTAAGGATGCGGGGTTCGACGCCGGGGACGCTGACCGGGACCTGGAAGCCGAAATTCTCGTCGGTGCGGAACTCGGCAGTGGCGAGGCTGCCATCAAGTGCGGCGTTGAGCAGGGCGCGGGTGACCTTGATCGGCATGCGTGTTCCTGTCCCGCCGGTGCCGGCACCGCCGCCGGTCCATCCGGTGTTGACCAGCCATACATCGACGCCGCCCTTGGCGATGCGTTCCTTGAGCAGATTGCCATAGACCGATGGGTGGCGCGGCATGAACGGCGCGCCGAAACACGTCGAAAAGGTCGCGTCGGGCTCGGTGACGCCGATTTCGGTGCCGGCGACGCGCGCCGTATAACCCGACAGGAAATGATACATCGCCTGGTCCGGCGTCAGCCGCGAAATCGGCGGCAGGATGCCGAAGGCGTCGGCGGTCAGCATTATGACATTGTCCGGCACCGGGCCGAGGTTGTCGGCGCTGGCATTCGGGATGAAGTCGATGGGGTACGAGGCGCGGCTGTTTTCGGCGAGGCGGTTGTCGTCAAGATCGATGACGCGGGTGACGGGATCGATGACGACATTTTCGAGCACGGTGCCGAAGCGGCGCGTGGTGGCATAGATTTCCGGCTCGGCATCTTCCGACAGGCGGATCGCCTTGGCATAGCAGCCGCCTTCGAAATTGAAGACCGCGGTGTCGGACCAGCCATGCTCGTCATCGCCGATCAGGGTGCGCGAGGCATCTGCCGACAAGGTGGTCTTGCCGGTGCCGGACAAGCCGAAGAACACCGCCGTATCGCCCTTG
>JBBRIC010000164.1:0-3266 GCA_038221665.1 Sphingomonadales bacterium | reverse complement strand
TCTGCGTTGGCGTCATGGTCTCTGGCGCGCGCGGGGCGTTGCGATGACGTTGATCCTCGACCATGAAATCTGCGTTGGCGTCATGGTCTCTGGCGCGCGCGGGGCGCTGCGATGACGCTGATCCTCGACCATGACAGGGCGGGCGGCTATTGGGGCGCGGTCTATGCCTTTACCTCGGTAAAGGGCCTGCAGGTCATCATCGATGGCCCGGTCGGCTGCGAAAATCTGCCTGTCACATCGGTGTTGCATTATACCGATGGCCTGCCGCCGCATGAATTGCCGATCGTCGTCACCGGCCTTGGTGAGGAGGAGCTGGGCAAGACCGGCACCGAAGGCGCCATGCGCCGCGCCTGGAAAACGCTTGATCCGACGCTGCCCGCGGTGGTGGTGACGGGATCGATTGCTGAAATGATCGGCGGCGGTGTGACGCCCGAAGGCACCAATGTCGTGCGTTTCCTGCCGCGCACCATCGATGAAGACCAATGGCAATCGGGCGACCGCGCGCTGACCTGGCTTTGGACGCAATTCGGCCCCAAGAAAACCCCGCCGCTGCGGCCGCGCAAGGATGGCGCCAAACCAAAAGTCAACATCATCGGGCCGATGTATGGCACGTTCAACATGCCGTCCGATCTGCACGAAATTCGCCGCCTGATCGAAGGCATCGGTGCCGAGGTCAATCTGGTGTTTCCGCTGGGCACGCATCTCGCCGATATCCGCCGGCTGGCCGATGCCGAAGTCAATGTCTGCATGTATCGCGAATGGGGCCGGGGGCTGTGCGAAGCCCTGGAACGGCCCTATCTGCAGGCGCCGATCGGGCTTTTGTCGACAACATTGTTTCTGCGCAAACTTGGTGAGTTGCTGGGCCTTGATCCCGAAGCCTTTATCGAAAAGGAAAAGCACACCACGATCAAGCCGTTGTGGGATTTGTGGCGCAGCGTCACCCAGGATTTTTTCGGTACCGCAAGCTTTGGCATCGTCGCTACCGAGACCTACAGCCGCGGCATCCGATCCTTCCTTGAAGATGACATGGGCCTGCCGTGCAATTTCGCCTTTCAGCGCAATGCCGGCATCAAGCCCGACAATGAAAAGGTGCGCGAGTCGATCCGCAGCAATCCGCCGCTGATCGTTTTTGGCAGCTATAACGAACGCATGTATATCGCCGAGGCCAATGGCCGGTCGATTTTCATCCCGGCAAGCTTCCCGGGTGCTGCCATCAGGCGGCACACCGGCACGCCCTACATGGGCTATGGCGGCGCGACCTGGCTGGTGCAGGAGGTTTGTAACGCCTTGTTTGACGCGCTGTTTTTCATCCTGCCGCTGTCAACCCAGATGGACAGGGCCGAGGCAACGCCGTCACGTTTGCTCGAACAGCTTGGCTGGGACGATGATGCACGGTCCGAGCTTGATGTAATGGTTGACAAGCAACCCGTTCTCGTGCGGATTTCAGCAGCCAAGCGCTTGCGGGATGCAGCGGAGCGCGCGGCACGGGATGCAGGGGAAAAGCAAGTGACCAAGGCGCGGCTCGATGCTGCAGCAAAGCTTTTCGAGGCACAGGCGGCATGAGCCTGCGCCCGGTCTTTGGCTCGTCAGAGCCTCAATCTCTTTGCGGTGGGTTCCAACGCCGTAAAGTCGCCGGTCCGACGAGGCCATTGTGGCCGCGTGCGGTGGTTAACCTGGAGGATAATGCATGAGTGACAATAATCTGGGGCCAGGTACCTACCTGACCGATGCTGAAGCGAAGGAGCTGCACAAGGGCTTTGTCGCCAGCATGGCGTTCTTTGTTCTGGTGGCGGTAATTGCCCATTTCCTCGTCTGGACATGGCGTCCATGGCTTGGCGCACCGCGCGCTTTTGCAGCCATTGAAAATGTACAACAGGCCGATGCGACGCAAGTCGCTCGTCCGCGCGGTTAAGGAGCACGGACAATGTGGAGAGTTTGGCAGACGTTCAATCCGCAGCGCATCCTGACAGCGTTGGCGGTTTTCCTTTTTACCCTCGCAATCCTGATTCACTTCATTCTGCTTTCAACGTCGCGCTACAATTGGCTCGATGGTGCCGAACCGGCACCGGCCAAGACGGCAGCGTTGGCAATCGGACACGAAACGGCCTGACTAAATATCCCGTTTCACGACTATTCTGGTGTTGCGTAAGAGGTAAGGCGGGACGGACGGGGCCATTTTCATGGCTGTCGTCCGCCCGCACCAACCGCTGATAGCCCATATCGCCTGTACGGCGATGATGGGGGGAGATGCGCGATGGCGCTGTTGAGTTTTGAACGAAAATATCGTGTTCGCGGCGGCACGCTGATTGGCGGCGACCTGTTCGATTTCTGGGTCGGGCCATTTTACGTCGGCTTTTTCGGCGTCACGACGATCTTTTTTGCAGCGCTGGGCACGGCGCTGATTTTTTACGGCGCCGCCATCGGCCCGACCTGGAATCCCTGGCTGATCAGCATTGCGCCGCCCGACCTGAAATACGGCCTGGCTCTGGCGCCGCTGCGCGAGGGTGGATTGTGGCAGATCATCACGATCTGCGCAGTCGGCGCCTTCAGCAGCTGGGCGCTGCGCGAAGTTGAAATCTGCCGCAAGCTGGGCATGGGCTATCATGTGCCCTTTGCCTTTAGTGTCGCGATCTTTGCCTATGTGTCGCTGGTCATCATCCGGCCGTTCCTGATGGGCGCCTGGGGTTATGGTTTTCCTTATGGGATTTTCAGCCATCTGGATTGGGTGTCGAACACCGGCTATCAATATCTGCATTTCCATTACAACCCGGCCCATATGCTGGCTGTGAGCTTCTTTTTCACAACGACGCTGGCGCTCGGCCTGCATGGTTCGCTGGTGCTGTCGGCGGTCAACCCGGCCAAGGGCACCGATGTGAAATCACCGGAATTTGAAGATACGTTCTTTCGCGACCTGATCGGTTATTCGGTCGGCACATTGGGCATCCACCGCGTTGGCCTGTTGCTGGCGCTCAACGCCGGTTTCTGGAGCGCCATCTGCATCATCCTGTCGGGGCCATTCTGGTCACGCGGCTGGCCGGAATGGTGGACCTGGTGGCTCAACCTGCCGATGTGGAGCTGAGGGGAGATACATCATGGCCTATCAAAACATCTTTACCCAGGTTCAGCTGCGCGGTGAACTTGAACCCGGCGTGCCACTTGGTGCCAATAATGACACCAGGGTCGGTCCCTTTGGTTTCACCTATCTCATGGGCAAGATCGGCGGCACGCAACTTGGCCCGATCTATCTCGGCTCGCTTGGCATCGCC
>JBBRIC010000163.1:0-3315 GCA_038221665.1 Sphingomonadales bacterium | reverse complement strand
GATCTCGATATCCCAATCCGGACCCAGCGCCCTCGCCGCCTGTTCGACCAGCCGCGCCAGCAAGGTCACGCCAAGGCTGGTGTTCGCAGCCTGCAACACCGCGATCGACCGCGCCGCCCGGTCGATCATCGCATGGTGATGCGGCTCCAGCCCGGTCGTCCCGATAATGGCCGCGGCCTTGCCATCGCAGGCAGCATCGAGCGTTGCCGACAATGCCCCCGGCGCCGTGAAATCGACGATCACATCGCTGATATTGGCCAGCGGGCCGGGGTTCGAACAGACGGTCAGCGACATTGGAAAAGGCGGCCCGATGGCCCGCCCGACACTGTCATGCCCGGCGCGTTCGACGGCACCGGACAGCGCCAGGCGCTTGTCGGCGGCAATCGCTGCAATCAACGCCTGGCCCATGCGGCCGCCGGCGCCCAGAATGCCGATACGGATGGTGGGCGGGATCATGACAAAACTCTGAACCTGTCATAGCGGCCGTGCAACCGGCTTTGCGGCATTGTCATGGCTCGCTATCATTGGCTTGCATGCCGGCCGTTCGCAACATCGTCATCCTGACCGGCGCCGGCATATCGGCGGAATCGGGTGTGCCAACCTTTCGCGGGCCCGATGGCCTGTGGGAAGGCCAGCGCGTCGAGGATGTGGCAACGCCCGAGGCTTTTGCCCGCAATCCGCCGCTGGTACAGCGTTTTTACGATGAACGGCGTGCAGCGCTTGGCAGGGTCATGCCCAATGCCGCCCATCTGGCGCTGGCGCGGCTGGATGCGCAATGGCCGGGCGCGCTGTTGCTGGTCACCCAGAATGTCGATGATCTGCATGAACGCGCCGGGTCACGGCGTCTGCTGCACATGCACGGCGAACTGAAAAGGGCGCTGTGCACCGCGTGTGGGGCCGCGCCGCCATGGACCGGAACACTGGGCGATCGCCCGCCCTGCCCGCGCTGCGACAGGCCCCGGCTGCGGCCCGATATCGTCTGGTTCGGCGAAATGCCCTATCATATGGACGAAATCGAAACCGCGATCGCCGGCGCCGACCTGTTTGTCTCCATCGGCACCTCGGGTGCTGTCTATCCGGCTGCGAGCTTTGTCGGCCTCGCCAACGCTGGCGGGGCCGAGACGCTGGAGCTGAACCTCGATGCCTCTGCCGGTACACCGCTGTTCGATATGGCGCGGCACGGCGCGGCAACGGCATTGGTGCCGGCCTTTGTGGCGTCGTTACTGGAAGGTCAGGCGGGTTGACCGCTGCGACGGTGCGCGCACGCTGGATTTTATGGGCCGATAATGGCAACAGGGCCCGCATGCAGGCATTCACCACCCTCACCGGCACCGCCATCCCGTTCGGGCTCGAAAATATCGATACCGATGTCATCATCCCGGCGCGGTTTTTGAAAACCATCACCAGAACCGGGCTGGGCCAATCGGCGTTTTCAACGATCCGCCAGGACCCCGACAATATCTTTGACACGGCCCGCAACACAGGCGCGCCGATCCTGATCGCCGGGGCTAATTTTGGCTGCGGTTCCAGCCGCGAACATGCGCCCTGGGCGCTGGCCGATATGGGCCTGCGCGCCATCATCGCGCCCGGCTTTGCCGATATTTTTTCCGGCAACGCTTTTAAAAATGGCGTCCTGCTCGTTGTCTTGCCACAGGCCGCCATCGACCGGTTGCTGGCGGTGGCCGCCACCGATCCGATCAGCATCGACCTTGAAAATCAGGTTGTCACGACGCCGTTCCAGGACCGATTCGAATTTACGATCGATCCTTTCCGCAAGCATTGCCTCGTCAACGGCCTTGATGAAATCGGGCTGACCACCGCCATGGACGCCGATATTGCGCGCTATGAAACCTGGACCGCACAATCCCGGCCCTGGCTGGCAAAAACAGCATGATCGTCAACGATGCCCCTGGCGATGTCGGGCCCTATTGGCGCTGCAACTGCTTTGGCGTTTTCACCATCGACACTGGTGATGGCCCGGTGTTGCCGCCGATCAGCCGCAAGGCGCGTGGCCTGCTGGCGTGGCTGGCGCTCAACCACCTCCAAACCACGCGGGACCGGCTGACGGGGCTGTTGTGGAGCAACCGCGGCGAGGTGCAGGCCCGCCAAAGCCTGCGCCAGACCTTGACCGAAATCCGCCAGTTTGCCCGAGCACAGGCGCTGCCGGTACCGATCATCGCCGATCGCGACCATATCGTGCCGGCGCCAGGGGCGTTCCTGACCGATGTCATGGCCTTTCGCCACCATGCCGATGCCGGCGATCTTACCATGCTCGCCGGCCTGCTCGGCGATTGCCCCTTGCAATTGCTGGAAGATCTTGACGGCATCGATCCGGCCTTTGACGATTGGCTGGCGATGGAGCGGCCGCGCCAGCATGACATCCGCGTCGCAGCGGCACTGTCCGCCGTCCGCCATGCCATCGACGCCGGCCGCCATGCGATGGCCGCGCCGTTGCTGCTGGTGCTGCGGGCCCATGACGCCAGCCATGAAGGGATTGCGCATGCGGCGATGCAGGCGGCCTATGCCGGGGCGGATCGCGACGGGCTGCGCCATATCCTTGCCGCCCACCAACACGCGCTGCGCCGCGATCTCGACACCGGACTGGCACCTGAAACCCGGGCCTTGTTTGACCGGCTGATGGCGGCCGATTGGCAGTCGGCAGCGCCAGAGTCGGTACTGGAGCCAGAGTCGGCAGATATTTGCGCCGTTACCGGGTTGTGGATCGCCTGAACGGCGAATAATTCGTTGATTGACGGCGAATTGACGCACAATTGACGGGCATTCTACGCGGCGGCGACGCCGGCTTTGACAGCCAGCGCCTATTTTCTCTGCATCGGACGAACCAATCACGGTCGGCCCGACAAACAGAAGGAAATATTCCAATGCGTACCATTAACACCCTGATCGCCGCCCTGGTTCTGGGCACCGCCGCTGCTGCCGGCGCCGCTGAAATCCAGATTGCTACCGTCCAATACAGCGATCTCAACCTTGCCGCGGTTGAAGGCCGCAACACGCTCGATGCGCGTTTGAACGCTGCCGCCGCCAAGGTTTGCGGCAATGGCTTCACACTCCAGAGCAAGCTGGAAGCACGGTCCTGCCAGCGCGATGCCACCACTGCTGCCCGTACCGAAGCCAGCAAGGCCATTCGCGCCTTCGGCACACAGCAGGTCGCATCGAACTGATCGCCTGCCGCCGAAGTCCGCCGGGGGCGGCTGGCCCCTCACCCCCGGCGGATATTTGTATCGACGCCATCAGACCGGTTGCAAGACCAGTCTGATGGCGTCCTTGTTAGAGCATCGTGCCGCTTTGCGGAGT
>JBBRIC010000162.1:0-3319 GCA_038221665.1 Sphingomonadales bacterium | reverse complement strand
AGGCGTGACAGGCGCGGCCATAGCGCGACGATGCGGGCGGCATTGTCATCGCAGGTCTGTGCCCAGGCCGATGCTTCCTGGCCCAGCGTCATCGGCACGGCATCCTGCAAATGCGTGCGGCCGATCTTGATGATGTCGGCCCAGGCCGCCTCATGGGCCCGAAACGCCGCCGCCAGCCCGCGCAGGCTGGCCAGCAGACGGGTGCGCAATTCCAGCGCCACGGCAATGTGCATGGCAGTCGGGAAGGTGTCGTTGCTGCTTTGCGATTTATTGACATGGTCGTTGGGGTGGACCGGCGCCTTGCCGCCGCGCACCCCCAACAGGATTTCATTGGCGCGCCCGGCGATGACTTCATTGACGTTCATATTGGTCTGGGTGCCGCTGCCGGTCTGCCAGACCACCAGTGGAAACTGGTCGTCGCGCTGGCCATCGGCGACTTCGGCAGCAGCGGTTTCGATGGCGTCGGCCAGCGCCGGATCAAGGCCATGGCCGCGATTGACCATGGCTGCGGCCTGTTTGATCCGGCCGAGCGCATGGATCAGCGGCAATGGCATGCGCTGGCCGCCGATCGGGAAATTTCCGATGGAACGCTCGGTCTGGGCCCCCCAATAGGCGTCTTGCGGCACCTCGATGGCCCCGAAACTATCCGATTCGGAGCGAAATCCGGTCATTTTTTCCTCGAAAAATCAAACGATACGACGTTGGAGCCAGGCTCGATCGGCTCCGCTTCGGGGGCTGGCTCGGGTTCCGGCTCGGGCAGCAGATCGGCCTCTTTGGCGGCAAATTGCAGGGCAAAATTCACTGCCGGATCGACAAAGCCGGTAATCGCGGCATAGGGAATGCGCAGCTTGGCAGGCACCTGATTAAAGCTCAGGCCGATCTGAAAACCTTCATCGTCGATCGCCAGATCCCAGTAACGATGCTGGATGACGATGGTCATTTCATCGGGGTAGCGTTCAAGGAGATGCCTCGGGATATCGACGCCGGGGTTGCGGGTGCGAAAAGCGATGTAGAAATGATGCGCGCCGGGCAGGCCGCCATCGGCATCGATCTTGTCGAGCACGCGCCGCACCACCGTCCTGAGCGCGTCCTGGACGATCTCATCATAGGGTATCAGGCTGTCGGCGGTCGTTTCGGTCACGGGCGCCCTGCTTGGCTGAACTCTGGTTTGCCAGTGGCGCTTGTCGCTGTCGCGGTCAAGGCGCAATGGCCTGCCACACCCGCTCGCATTTGTTTTGAAGCGCCGGCACGATGATCGAACGAGAATGAAACCGGCCCTGGCGCATCGTGCCGAAAGGCGGGTCCGGCCCGCGCCCCCGCTCGCAACGGCGGTCGCATCCGCGCCGAGCCACCCGACGGGCGTATCCTGTCCGGTTGGCTGGGCGGGGGAGCGGGCTGGACCCGACTCCGCAAAGCGGCACGATGCCCTAGCGCGGCTGCTGCGGCAGCCTGACCGCGATTGCCCACCACAGCAGCGCCCAGCTGCCACCGATCGCCCAGCCGGCGAGGACATCGGTGGGCCAGCGGACGCCGAGAAAGACCCGCGAAAAACCGATGACCAGTGTCAGGGCAATTGCCACCGCCATGATATAGGTGCGAATGCGCCAGCCGGCCTGGGTGCGCGCCAGCATCGCGCCGAGGATGAGATAGACGATGGCGGCATTGAGGGCATGGCCGCTGGGATAGCTGAGCTTTGCACTATGGACGAAGTGCGGGACAAGCTGCGGGCTGGCGCTGGCGAAGGCGAACCTCAACATCTGGCCCAGAAAGGTGCCGCTGATAGTTGCCGCCACAAGCAGCGCGGCGTGGCGATAGCGCCGGGCGGCGACGAGGAAGCCGCTACTCGCGGCGACCAGTATCGACAGCACCGCAACGCCGCCAAGCACGGTGATGTCGATCATCGCCGGCCACAGCCAGGCCGGGCCGATCGGTGTGCCGAGATGGCCCGGCTGGCGTAGCGCGACAATCAACCAGCGATCGAACTCCAATGCGCCAGCTTGGGCGATTTCGCTGCGAAGGCGCAGGATGACCAGCAGGACGAGCGCGATGCCGACGAGGGCCGCGATGATCAGCCGCTCGCGCCTGATCAGGGCGCTGATCCAGTTCATGGGTGGAAGACCCTGGCGAGGTACATGACCGATCGGTTACAGGGACGATCCCGGCGAAGCAACCGCCAGCCGCGAAGCAACCGCCAGCGGCGTATCAACCGCACACTGCGAAGCCACCGCCATCAGGCTCGATTGCACGCTGGTTGATCAACGTAACTGCAAGACGATCCAGTGTTACGGCAGATGCAATCAGCCGGAAAAATGGGGAGCTTTCTGTTGCTCGGTCGCTCCCCTAACCGCCGGTTTCCGCTTCTGTTGCCCGGGGCGGCCCGTCCCGCGCTTTCGGCCAGTGTAACTTAGTCCCGGAGGACTATGTGTTACGCTGCGATTGCGAATGCCTCGTTGTCGTTGGCATTTAGGTGTTTTGAACGGTTTAACGGCTCATTCAGGCCGGGCAAAAACTCTCGTCTTTCAACACACGTCGATCCTGGTTCGGCCCCGCACAACCCGCGACAACCGGGGGTCTGATGGTGGAGCCGCCGGGTACTGCCCCCGGGTCCGCTGCATCTATTTCACGACGCCATTTATCGCCATAGACGGGCCGAAGCCCGACAAGCCTCATATAGGCGCTTGGCGACGCAACATCAACGGGGGCCCAGAATCGCGCGATAGCGGGAAAGGACAGCCTGGTTGATCCTGTCCCAATCATAGGCCGCAGCGCGTTTCAGCCCGGCCATGCCGGCGGCCCTGCGAGCGACGGGATCGGTCAGATATTGGCTGAGTGCATCGGCAAAACCGCCGATATCCTGATGCGGCACCAGCCGGCCATTGTCGCCATCATCGATCAGGCAATTGCTGCCGGTGGCTATCGCGGCAACGACCGGGATACCGCTGGCCATGGCTTCCAGATTGATATTGCCAAAGGTTTCGGTGATCGACGGGTTCAGCAGCATGTCGCAACTGGCATAGGCGCGTGACAGGGCGTCGCCATCCAGAAAGCCGGTAAAGATGGCGCCCGGCACCTGTTGCTGAAAATGCGTCCGCGCCGGGCCATCGCCAACCACGAGCAGCCGGTGCGGCACACCGCGACGCTGCAATTCGGCAATGATCGCAGCGACCGTATCAAGGCCTTTTTCAAGCACCAGCCGGCCGACAAAGCCGATCACCACTTCATCATCGGCAATGCCAAAGCCACGCCGCCACGGCAGCGACCGCTTCATCGGGTTGAAACGCAATTTGTCGACACCGCGGCTCCAGACGGCGGCATGTTC
>JBBRIC010000161.1:0-3550 GCA_038221665.1 Sphingomonadales bacterium | reverse complement strand
ATTCGAATCGACGTCATCCCGGGCTTGACCCGGGACCCGGTTTTGCTGGCGCTGCGAAAGAACACCCGGGTCCCGGGTCAAGCCCGGGATGACCATCTTGACTATAATTCGCTGAAATAAACGCGCGGCAAATTTGCCTGCGACGGCTACCAATCGATCGGCGTCAGCCGCGGCACGCCAAAGCCAAAGACCACACCGCCGGCCACAACGATCGCCGCGGTCAGCAAAAACGCCGGACCATAGCCGGCATTGTCGACGATGATTCCCGTCACCACAGGCCCGATGACGCCGGCGAGATTGCCGACGCCCGCCTGCACGCCCATCCAGCGCCCGGCGGACCCCGGCCCGGCCAGCGTCTGGCCCGAAGTGAACAATGTCATCGTCGTCGGCCCCGCGCCAAAGGCCACCACCACCAGCCAGAAGGCGATCGCAAACGTGCCCTGCGCATTGCCGAGCGCCACGATCCCGACGGCGACCAGCACCAGCACCAACAGGCCGGCGCCGCGCCGCACGCCCGAAATGGCATGGCCGCTCGCGATCAGCCGGTCGCACAGCCAGGCGACGACAAGGCCACTGGCGGCCTGCACAAGGTAGAACAGCCCCGTCAGCAAGGCCATGTCGCCGATGCTGTAGCCGCGCACCTTGACCAGCCACAGCGGCAGCCAGGCCAGCACGAAATACAGCGCATAGGTGCCGGTGAAGTGAAAGAATGTCATCGCCCAAAGCTGGCGATTGGCGATCAGCCGGGGGTAGGAGACAGGCGCAACCGCAACCCCAACCGCCGCTGACATTGCAGGCTGTACGGGGCCATCGACAGCGCCCCGAAACCGCCACCATGGCAATAGCCACAACAGGGTCAACGCGCCAAAAATCAAAAACATCGGCCGCCAGCCAAGGCTTTCAAGGATCAGGCCGCCGACCAGCGTGCCGACCAGCGGGCCCAGCGCAATGCCGGCCGACAGCGTCACATTGGCCGAACTTCGCCGTGCCTCGGGCACCCGCGCCAACAGTTTCGATCCGCAGGGAAAGGCAACGCCCTCGCCCAGCCCCATGAACAGCCGCAGGATGACCAGCCCGACCAGCCCGCCGGCAAAGCCCGTGGCCAGCGTCGCCAGCGCCCAGATGGTGACGCCGGCGGCCATCAGCCGATGCACCGAAACCTTGTCCGCCAGCCAGCCGGCGATCATCAGCACCGGCACATAGGTCCAGTAAAAGGATGAAACAACAAGGCCATAGCCCGTCGCCGAAAGCCCCATTTCATCCTTGATCAGCGGCGCCGCAACACTGATTGCGCCGCGATCGACATAGTTGAGCATGATTGCGGCGCCGATGACCAGGACCAGGCCAAGCGATGGCGCGGCCGGATGCGTGCGATCAGCGAAAACAGATGCCATGCCCAAAGCTGGCACAGCAGCGGCAAAAGTCAACGCCGCGCGTTTGCGAGGAAGGTGCGCTTGCGAATGTCCCCATCGCATCGCTATTGTTGCCGCCAGCATCGTCGACGCCGCGAATGTCGCACCATGGGGCCTCAATGACCAACCAGCTATATTATGGCGACAATCTTGACGTGCTGCGCACCGACATCGCCGATGCCAGTGTCGACCTGATCTATCTTGACCCGCCGTTCAATTCGAACGCCGGCTATAATATGCTGTTCAAATCTGCCGCCGGCGACGGGGCGCATGCCAGCATCGAAGCCTTTGAAGACACCTGGACCTGGGGCGATGCCAGCCGCAACGCGTTGCTGGACATTGCCAGCGGCAGCAACCGGCCATTGCAGGTGATGATGAATGCCATGCACAGCGCGCTGGGCGAAAATCCGTTGATGGCCTATCTGGCAATGATGGCGGTGCGCCTCGTTGAATTGCACCGCGTGCTGAAAGAGACAGGATCGCTATACCTGCACTGCGACCCGACCGCGTCGCATTATTTGAAACTGGTCCTCGATGCTGTGTTTGAAATTGACAACTACAGGAATGAAATAGTCTGGAAACGCCAGAACAGCCATAATTCTGCGGATCGCTATGGACGGATCACCGACACAATTTTCTTTTATACGAAGTCATCTAGCTGGACATGGAATCCCATCAAAACAGAATATTCTGCTGCACAATTGAAACGTTACAGAACTGACGAAGACGGGCGGATGTATCGCGGTGACGATCTCACAGCCGAGCGTCGAAATTCGCGGTCGGGCAAGTTTGAATGGCGCGGCACGATGCCGGGTCCAACGCGTGGCTGGGCCTACACGATTGATCAACTGGAGTCCTGGTGGACCGAAGGTCGCATTCTTACGCGACGTGATGGTGCGCCACGGCTGGACGGTTTGAAAGTGTATCTGGACGATTCGAGCGGGCAAAACCTCCAATCGCTATGGGCAGACATCCCTCGTATTCCGAACACATCGAGTGAACGCCTTGGCTATCCTACGCAAAAACCGCGCGCGCTCCTTGAACGCATCATCGCGGCGTCGTCCAACCCCGGCGATGTCGTGCTCGATCCTTTTTGCGGTTGTGGCACAGCGGTTGATGCGGCGGAAAAACTCGATCGCCGCTGGATTGGCATCGATATCACGCATCTGGCCATCGGCCTGATTGAAAACCGCATGCGCGAATCCTATCCCGGCATTCAGTTTGAAACGATTGGCGTGCCCAAGGACCTGGCCTCTGCTGAACGGCTGGCGCGTGATGATCCGCACCAGTTCCAGCAATGGGTGTGCTGGCAGGTTGGCGGTTTCCCGCGAGAGAAAAAGGGTGGCGACAAGGGCGTCGATGGCTGGTTCAACTATCTGGCCGACGGCGGCAGAATCGAAACCGGCGTCATCAGCGTCAAGGCCGGCGAAAATGTGACCCCCAACATGGTGCGCGATCTTGGCCGGGTAATGGCACGCGACGGGCATCGTTTCGGGCTTTTTGTTTTAAAGGCCATGCCGACCGCCGGCATGCTGAAAGAAGCGTCATCGCATCCCTTGATCCCGATTTCGGTGGGCGGTGACCCCGACAATATCCCGCGCTTTCCGGCCCTTCAGTTCGTGACGCTCGCCGAATTGTTCCAGGGCCTGAAGCCCAAATTACCACCGCTTGTCAGCCCCGTGAAAAAGGCCAGACGCGTTGAAACCCGCGCCTCCAAGCAACCTGGCGCGCAGGGCAAATTGTCGGTCTGAGGCGCGGCGCAGTTCGCAGCGAAATAGGCTGTCCTACAGCTATCCAAATAGGTTATAATTCGGGAATGGACAATCTCCCCGCCCCCGCCGACGCCAATTCTGCCGCAATCGCCCGGCGCCAGCGCCTCGATGGCTGGACGGCGGCGCGACAGCGCGATTTCCTGATGGCGCTGGCCGATAGCGGGTCGGTCAGCGCGGCGGCGGCGCGGGTGGGGATGAGCCGGCAATCGGTTTATCTGCTCCGCCGCCACCCCAAGGCCGAAGATTTCCGGGCGGCCTGGGATCTGGCGATGGCCGATGGCTGGCGCCGGGTCGAGGAAAGCGCCATGGAACGCGTGGTCAATGGCGAAACCGATATTTATGAACGCGACGGCGTGCAGGTCACCC
>JBBRIC010000160.1:0-3617 GCA_038221665.1 Sphingomonadales bacterium | reverse complement strand
CTGGGCGATGGCGATCCGCTGGTCGCCTTTGCGGTCAAGGCCAATCCCAACCTGTCGGTGCTGGCGACGCTGGCAAAGCGCGGCGCCGGTGCCGATGTCGTTTCGGGCGGCGAACTGGCGCGGGCCCTTGCCGCCGGCGTGCCGGCATCGCGCATCGTGTTTTCGGGCGTCGGCAAGCAGATCCACGAGCTGAAAGCCGGGATCGAGGCCGGCATCCTCCAGTTCAATGTCGAATCCGAGGCCGAAATCATCATGCTCGGGGCCGTCGCCGCCGACATGGGCACCCCCGTCGATATCAGCATCCGGATCAATCCGGCGGTCGATCCGCGCACCCATGGGAAGATCAGCACCGGCGGCGCCGATGCCAAGTTCGGCATTCCCTTTGATCGGGTGCCAGCAGCCTTTGCGCTGGCCGCCAGCCAGACATTCCTGCGCCCGATCGGGCTCGCCGCCCATATCGGCAGCCAGTTGTTCGATCTGGAGCCGGTTGCCGATACCATCACGCGGCTGGGCGTTCTGGCCCGCGAAATGACGGCGGCGGGCCATGATATCAGGCGCATCGATTGCGGCGGCGGGCTGGGCGTGCCGCATCGCGCCGACATGCCGGCACCGCCGACCCCTGCGGATTATGCCGCCATGGTGGCGCGGGTCACGGCCGGCTGGCCCTGGCGGCTGATGTTCGAGCCCGGCCGCATGATCGTCGGCAATGCCGGAGTGCTGGTGTCGACGGTCATCCTGACCAAGGACGGCGCCAGCCGGCATTTCATCGTCGTCGATGCCGCCATGAACGATCTGTTGCGGCCATCGCTGTACAATGCCTGGCATGACATCAAGGCGCTGCGGCCCATCGACCAGCGGCTGATCGCTACCGTCGTCGGCCCGATTTGCGAGACCGGCGACACCTTTGCCGAAGATCGCGAGATCGAGGCGGTGGTCGCTGGTGACCTGATCGCCTTCATGACGGCCGGCGCTTATGGAGCGAGCATGGCCAGCACCTATAATTCGCGGCCGCTGGTGCCCGAAGTGCTGGTCAGCGGCGATCGCTGGGCCATTGTCTCGCAACGCAACCAGCCAGCGGCGATGCTGGCGCTCGATGCCCGGGCCCCGTGGCTGTGACAGGTTGTTGAAGGAAAACAGATGACCATCAAGCCAGTGAAGACCGCTGTATTTCCGGTCGGCGGCCAGGGCACGCGATTTCTGCCGGCTACCAAGGCGGTGCCCAAGGAATTGCTGCCGGTCGTCGATCGCCCGCTGCTGCAATATGCGGTTGATGAAGCGCTGGCCGCCGGTATCGAGCGGATGGTGTTCGTGACGGCGCGCGGCAAGAATGCGCTGGAGGATTATTTCGACGTGGCGAGCGAGCTTGTCGCCAGCCTGAAGGCCAAAGGCAAGGCCGCTGAACTGGCGGTGCTCGAATCAACGCAACTGGACCCCGGCCAGATCGCCTATGTCCGCCAGCAGGAACCGGCGGGGCTGGGCCATGCCGTCTGGTGCGCCCGCCATATCACCGGCAACGATGCCTTTGCTGTGCTGCTGCCCGATGAGCTATTGTGGAACCCGGCGGCCCCGGCGCTCGCCGAAATGCATACCGCCTATCAGCGGCTGGGCGGCAATATCATTTCGGTACTGGAAGTGCCCGAGGCGCACACCAATCGCTATGGCATTGTCACGCCGGGCGCGGTCGATGGGCTGATCACCGAGGTCAAGGGGCTGGTTGAAAAACCGCCGGCCGGCACCGCGCCATCGCGCCTCGCCGCCATTGGCCGCTATATCCTGCAGCCCGAAATCATGGGCCTGTTGGCGGCGGGCAAACGCGGCGCCGGCAACGAGATTCAATTGACCGACGCGATGGCCGAGCTGATCGGCGTCCAGCCCTTCCACGCCCTGACCTTTACCGGCACGCGGTTCGATTGCGGCGACAAGGCGGGGCACATTACCGCCAATATCGCGCTCGCGCTGGCGCGCGACGATGTCGGCCCGGCGGTGCGGGAATGGTTGCAGACGCAGGTGATTTGAAAGGGCCTCCGACGGATGGGGGTATTGGCCCCAGACCCCTTTTTTGGGCGTCCACGCTTGCCTGAGACTATGTGAGTGCGAGGCTAATGGCGAACGGCAACTTTCGACCAGCTCACGCCTTTCCGCGGCAGGGACGTAAACGACCGCTTGTGCTGGAACCTGCCATTCGTGTCGTGCTAATCCGCTGAATGACAACGCGCCAAATTCCGGTCGTTGAAGCGTGTGTTCGCCGATCCTGAGAGCGGACATTGTGACGCAGGCTTCTGACACTTCGAAGCCCGCAGAAAACCGTGATTTAGCGACGGTGTCAAAACCGACCGGTTGTGACACCGGGCGAATGGCGAGACCAGATGGATTCGCGGCACAAGGAAATCTAGCGGCCAAGCCTGGCGTGACACACACACAACCCAAGGCTCTCGGGTACGAGATTTTTGTAATCGCAATCTGCCTGTTTAACTCCCATCGTGAAGGTGATCGCGGAAAGGAACACGATGATTAGAGCAGCGCTTGGCCTTATTGCCCTACTAGCACCCTTAATCGCGGCTCATGCGGAGCCTGCGACAACGCATTTCGAGAACTGGCTGGCGACGTTCAACTCGGGCGACAAGGCGGCGATCCAAAAATTCTATGGCAAACATCTTGGCGATGCAGATGCATTGACCGCCCGCAATGTGCGCCAGGAAACTTGCGGGTTCGACCTGGCGCGGATCGAGGACAAAAGCGACAAATCTTTTCGCGCCCTACTGATCCAGCGCTGCTTCCCGGCGCTCTTTCGTGTGTCGTTCTCGGTCCCCGACGACGGTCAGAAACTGGAAAAATTCAACCTTCAGCCATTTGCTATGCCCGAAGCGCGCGCGCTCGCCGCCACGCGCGACATCGCCCAGCGGTTAGCGGCATCAGATGCATTCGCCGGTTCGATTATTGTCGCTCGGGACGGCCAAGCGCCGTGGACTTATTCCGTCGGGTCTTTCAGCCGGGATGATGCACGGTCCATCACGGCCGATACGCCAATGTTTCTGGCCTCAGCCGGTAAGATGTTCACGGCGGTGGGCATCTTTCAGCTCATCGAGAAGGGTAAGGTTGAGCTGGATGCCCCACTCTCACGCTATCTTCCTAACTACTCGAACAAGGACATGGCCAAAGTCACCATACGGCAGTTGCTAAGCCATCGCGGCGGCACCGGGGAGGATGGGGTCCTGCAACGAGAGGACTCGGCAAACCGAGCGTGGGTCCGCACGATCGACGATTACATCAAGCTCAACGGTAAGCGACCCCCTGCCTTTCCCCCGGGCAGCAAGTTCGATTATTCGAATTATGGGTTCATCCTGCTTGGTGCGGTGATTGAACGGGTATCGGGGCAGTCCTATCAGGATTACATTCGGCAACACATATTCGGCCCTGCTGGGATGACGCACGCATCCTTCCCGGACCTTGAGCACATTAGCGACATTCCGGTGGGCTATTCCACCTTCTTTGAAGCCGAGCCGAAGCCGATCCCGTCCACCGATGTGCTCCCCTGGCGGGGATCGGCTGCCGGCGGCGGAGTTGCCAGCGGGACCGATATGCTGCGGTTCTTCGGGGCGCTCAGGTCGAATATGCTG
>JBBRIC010000159.1:0-3638 GCA_038221665.1 Sphingomonadales bacterium | reverse complement strand
GCGCGCGCGATCGCCGCGCGCTGCTTCTCGCCGCCGGACAGGATCGGCGGCAGCGCATCCATGCGCTCGCCGAGCCCTACCCATTTCAGGAGATCGATGACCTCCTTGCGATAGCTCGATTCGTCCCGCCCCATCACCCGGAACGGCAGCGCCACGTTTTCGTAAGTGGTCATGTGATCCAGCAGGCGAAAGTCCTGCAGCACGATGCCGATCCGCTTGCGCAGATCGGCGATTTCATCCTTGCCGAGCAGCGAGACGTCATGACCGAACAGGTTGACGAGGCCGCGCGTCGGCCGCAGTGACAGGAACAACAGCCTCAGGAGCGAGGTCTTGCCGGCGCCGGAGGGACCGGTGAGAAACTGGAAGGAGTGCGCGGGGATCCCGAAAGAGAGGTCGCGCAGAATCTCCGGGCCAAGCCCGTAACGCAATCCGACATTTTCGAACCGAACCAAGCTCAGCTCCGTTCGATGTGGGGCACGGCCGGAAACCTGCGGCCGAGGGCCCGGATTTCGCCGGTTTCGCCGCGGCTGCGAACCGAACAAAACCGTTGTGCTCGGTTATGGTTTCCGATTCGTTAACGGTCGCCTTGTAGCATCTGCGCAGTATCATTGTGGAGATTGGCTCCATGCACATCATTTGCCCTCATTGTACAACGTCCTACGCCATTGATCTGGCTACCCTGGGCGGGGCTGGCCGTACCGTCCGCTGTTCCCGTTGCAAGGAAGTCTGGCTGGCGCGGCCGGAGGATGCGATCGAAGCCGGCGCACCGGTGGTGGCGTTGGCGGTAGCCGGCGAGCAGGCCTCCGCTCAGGCCTCAGCCGAGCAATGGAACGCGCAGGCCGAGGGGAGCGACAGCCAGGAGCAGGAAATCCCGGTCGTCGAGAGCCCTTCGATATCGAGCGACTGGCCGGCTTCGGCCGACGCCGACGGCGGGCCGCAGACTGCCGGCCCCGACTGGCCGGCGGTAGCCGGGGACGATCTGGCAGACGCCGCAGCGGCGCGTCCGCGGCGGCCGTCGTGGTTCCCCAGACTTTTGAAACCGCCGGCGATGCTCCGCGCCTCCGGCAGATCATTGGTCAGCCTTCCGACCGCTTGCGCCGCCATGGGCGCGCTGGTGCTGGCGTTGATGATCTGGCGCGTCGAGGTGGTGCGGCTGCTGCCGCAAACTGCGACGTTCTACAAAATGGTCGGTTTCGACGTCAACGTGCGCGGTCTTGCGTTGAAGGACATGAAGATCACCACCGAGACCGTGGAAGGCAAACCGGTGCTGGTGATCGAGGGCGTCATCGTCGGCGAGGCACGCCAGCCGGTCGAGCTGCCGCGGCTGCGTTTCAGCGTCAGCGACGCCCATGGCGCCGAGATCTACGCCTGGAACGCGGTACTGGACCAGTCCGTGCTGAAGCCCGGCGAGCGCGCCTGGTTCAAGTCGCGGCTGGCTTCGCCGCCGCCCGAAGGGCGTAATATCGATGTACGCTTCTTCAGCAAGCGTGATATCGCCGCCGGCAGGATTTGAACCGGCCCAGCTTCGCTTGAAGAGACTCGGCCCCGCTTTCGAAAGACCATGCATCGATGCCGCGCGTACTGATCGCCGACGATGAAGCGTCCATGCGCACGCTGGTGGCGCGCGCCATCGCCATGGACGGCCACGACACCGTCACCGCCGAAGACGGCGCCGAAGCGCTCGAGATCCTGAGCCGCGAAGCGGGCAAATTCGATCTGCTGCTCACCGATATCCAGATGCCTGTGATGGACGGGATCGCGCTGGCACTATCGGCTGCCCGCGATTTTCCGGATCTGACGATTTTATTGATGACGGGCTTTGCCGATCAGCGCGAGCGCGCCTCGGGTCTCAACGCCATCGCCCACGACGTCATCACCAAGCCGTTTTCGGTGGCCGATATCCGTGCGGCGGTGGCGGGCGCGCTGGCGGCGCGGAAGCAGGGTCAGGGTTAGCGAAGGCGACGCTCTAATAATCCTTCAGCAGCCGCTCGATGTAATCGAGCTCGATCTGCGGACGCTGCGGATCGGCAAGCCGGCGGCGAAGTTCTTCCAGAATCCGGCGAACCCGCTGCACATCGATCTCGCCGGGAATCTTGACCGTCAGATCGTCGCCGAATTCGCGCCCATGCAGCGGCCGTCCCAACGGATCGTTGGTGTTGCCGCCGCTCTGCTGACGGCCTGCGCGATCGCCCGGGCCGTTGCCCTGTCCGTCGCCATCACCCTGCTGCATCCCCTGCGCAAGCTTCTGGGCGCCCTTGCGCAAGGCTTCCAGCGCCTGTCCTTGCGAATCCACCGCACCGTCGGCGTTACCCTCACCGAGCTTGCCGCCGGCGTCGTCCATCGCGCTGTCGGCCTCGCCGAGGCCATCCTCGCCGTCGCCTTGCTGCCCGTCGCCGTCCTGTCCCTTTTGACCCTTCTCGCCGCGCTGTCCTTGTTGTCCTTGTTGTCCTTGTTGTCCTTGTTGGCCTTGTTGGCCTTGTTGGCCTTGTTGGCCTTGTTGGCCTTGTTGGCCTTGTTGGCCCTCCTGTCCCATGCCGCGCTTGGCAAGCTCCTGCTGCAACTTCTTCAGCCGGTCGCGCAGGCCCTGCTGATCCTGCTGCAGATCGCCCATGCCCTGTTCGCCTTGCTTGCGGCGCGCATGATCGCGCCGCGAATCCTGGCCCTGCTTGAAGGTCTTGTCGCGCAACTGCTGCTGCTTGCGAATCATGTCGCCGAGCTCGTTCAGCGCCTGCTCCATGTCGCCGTCAGCGGACTGGCCCGGCTGTGCCATCTGCAGATTTTCCAGCATCTGCTGCAGCTGCTCGAGCAATTGCTTGGCGGCATCCTTGTCGCCGGAGCGCGACAGGCGCTCCATGCGCTCGATCATGTTGTTGAGGTCCTGCTGCCGCATCACCTTGGTATTGGGATCGAGCGGCCGCGCCAATGCTTGCTGATTGTTGCGCTGCTGTTCGACAAGCTGACGCAGGAAATTATCCAGCGCCGCGCGCAGGTCCTGGGTGAGCTTCTTGATCTCCTCGTCGCTGGCGCCGCGCTCCAGCGCCTGCTTGAGCGCCTCCTGCGCCGCGCGCAATGCCTTGTCGACATCGGTGATGTCGCCATCCTCGATGCTGACCGCAAGCGCCCACAGGCTGGCCACGACCTCACGCATCGCGTCATCGCTGCGGGCGGCTTCGAGTTGCCGGGCGATGCTGTAGAGGCCGAGATACTGGCCGGTTTCGGGCATGAACAATTCGGGTGCGATCATCAGCGCATCGAGCGCGGTGTAGACTTGCGCATTCTGGTTGGCGTCGAGCGCCAGGATGCGGCGCTGCTCGATCAGCGCCCGCGCCAGCGGTTTGGTGAACAGTCGCTCCGGAAGCCTCATGCTGTACGGCTCACTGCGGCCCTCATTACCGGCCTCGTCGCGCGCCGTCAGGGTCAGGGTGACGTCGGCGCCGGCGTAGGGATCCTCGCTGAGATCCTTGACGGTTTGCCCGACGCCATTGCGGGTCCGCGCATTCGGCAGCACCAGCGAAAATTGCGGGGCGTCGAACAGCGGCCGCGGCTCGACGGTACCTTTCGGCACATCGCCGGGCCGGACCGCAACATGCGCCTGCGCTTGGGTGACGCCGTAATCATCCTCGATCTTGTAGGACATC
>JBBRIC010000158.1:0-3698 GCA_038221665.1 Sphingomonadales bacterium | reverse complement strand
CGATCGCAATGCTGCGATAGCCACCGGTAAAGGCCGCCGCCAGCGCCGTAGCGGTTGCCGTTTCATCGAGCGGCTGGCGGATGTCGCCTTCCGCCGTCACCCGCTCAACGATTTCGATGACGGCGCCATACAGCGGGCGGGGCCGCTTGATTTCCAGCGCGAAAATATCGGGCCGGGCCTGATGGCCGATCAGCAAGGCGTCGCGATGACCCCGCGTGATGGCGAGCAATGTCGGCGCGCCGCTGCGTTCAAGAAGCGCGTTCGTCGCCACAGTCGTCCCCATGCGGACGGCGTCGATGGGGGCCGGGTCATCGCCGCGCAGCCGCCTGATGCCTTCGCTGGCGGCATCGCCATAATGGCCCGGGTTGGCGCTGAGCAGCTTGGTGGTCAGCAGTGCGCCATCGGGCCGGCGCGCGATGACATCGGTAAAGGTGCCGCCGCGATCGATCCAGAATTCCCAGCCATGCATTGCCTGAATGCTGGCCCGGCAGCCCCGCGTTGGTCAAGCCCGCAGCCGGAAAACTGGCCTTGAAAACAATTATGTTGCACTGCAACAAAAGGCTTGAAGTTCACGGCGCGCGCGTCTATGTTGCATTGCAGCACGAATGTGGAGCGCTTGATGCCAGCCAATAATGACGCCCCCGGCCGCAAGGCCAATAGCAAGCCTGGTGGTATCAAGCCGGTCTCCGTTACGGCCGCTGATCGCGTTGCCGTCGTGACCAAGCCGGTTAACGCCGTACCAGCGCAAGCAGTAAAATCAACGCCCGTTCGGACGGCGCCGGTCGTTGCAAAGCCGGTTGCAATGGCCCCCGTGAAGCCGACACCTGCGGCAGCGGCACCAGTTGCGCCAAAGCCGGTCGCAGCGGCTCCGGTAAAGCCAGTTTCCGTTGCGCCAACACCCGTCAAGGCGGCGCCGGCAATCGTTAACCCGCCTGTTACGCCGATGCCAAAAACGCCGCCTGTCGCACCTGCGCCAGTGGTAATTGCGGCACCGGCCGCTGTCGCGCCGCCAGTTACAGCAGCGGTCGCGTCGCCTGCCGCGCCGGTATCGGCGCCGGCGCCTGTCATTACCCCGACCATCACCCCCGTCCCCCCCCATCAGAAGGAAAAAATCATGGCTAGCAATTTTGAAACTGCCCAGAATACCGTCAAGAACACCGTTGAAAACACCATGGGCAAGCTGAACACCGGCGCCGAAACCGCGATGAACAACGGCAAGGTCGCCATGGAACAGATCTCGGCCAAGTCCAAGGAAGCCGTTGAGCAGAGCATGAAGTCATTGGATGAAATGACCGAAATGGCCCGCGGCAACGTCGAAGCGCTGATGGCATCGGTCAAGGCCGCTGCTGCCGGCATCGAAGCGCTTGGCGCCCATGTCACGGAAGTTTCGCGCGGTCGTTTCGAAGAAGTCTCGAACGTCATGAAGGCGATGACCAGCGCCAAGACGCCCAACGACATGATGCAGCTGCAGAGCGATTTCGCCAAAACGCAATTCGATCACGCCGTCGGCGAAATGTCGAAGCTGTCGGAAATGATGGTCAAGCTGGCCGGCGAAGTGTTCGAACCGGTGCAGAACCGCGTGGCGATCGCCACCGACAAAATGAAGACCACATTCACCAGATAAGCCAACGGCTGTGGCGGCAGAATGCAGGGCGGGTGCGACAACGCACCCGCCCTTTTCTGTCTCGAAAATTCGGATTATAGGCCGTTATTCAGCCCGTGTTTCGCAGGATGCCCTTTATGATTCTGCCCTTCGTGATGAATGACGATAACACTGATTCCGGCCGTCCCGGTGGCGGCGATACCGGCGTTGGTGTCGCCACCAAGACCCGCACCAAAACCGCCAAGCCGGCGCTCTACAAGGTATTGCTGCTCAACGACGATTACACGCCGATGGAATTTGTCGTGCTGACATTGCAGCGGTTTTTCAAGATGACCATCGAGGATGCGACGCAGGTGATGCTGCATGTCCACCAGCGCGGCGTCGGCATCTGCGGTATCTTCACCTATGAAGTAGCTGAAATGAAGGTCAGCCAGGTCATTGATTTCGCCCGTGAACATCAGCACCCGCTGCAATGTACGATGGAAAAGGATTGATCGGGGCCGTCCGGCATTGACGCGGGCATGACGCGGCTATCGTCCTTTGCACCGGGCCTTAACGCGGTCGTCATCGGTGCCAGCGGCGGGTTGGGCGCCGCATTTGCTGAATTGCTGGCGGCCGATCCGGCGGTGGCGAGCTTGACTTGCCTGTCGCGAAGCAGCGGCCTTGATCTCGATGATCCCGCCAGTATCGCGGCTTCCGCGGCAGCCCTGCCTGTCGCGCCCGATCTGGTGATTTGCGCCACCGGCATCCTCCACGCCGATGGCCTTGCCCCCGAACGCGCCTTGCGCCAGCTTTCGGCCCGCGCCTTTGCCACCGCCTTTGCCATCAATGCGACCGGCCCGGCGCTGCTGGCGCAGGCATTTTTGCCGCTGCTGCCCAAATCGCGCAAAACCATGTTTGCGGTGCTTTCGGCACGCGTTGGCTCGATCAGCGACAATCGGCTGGGCGGCTGGCACGCCTATCGGGCGTCAAAGGCCGCGCTCAACCAGATCATGCGCAGTATCGCCATCGAACAGTCGCGCAACAACCCGGCCAGCATCGTGCTTGCCCTCCACCCCGGCACCGTCGACACCGGCCTTTCAAAGCCATTTCAAAAGGGCGTGCCAACGCTGCTGACGCCGCTGGAATCGGCAGCGCAGCTGCTGGCCGTCATCGATGCCGCGACACCGGCGCAATCGGGGCTGTTGCTGGATTGGCGGGGCGACATCATTGCGTTTTGACATGGCTGCAATGCGATGCTGCGGCATGGCGCAAACGCGTGATGCACCCTATTTTCATCGCCAGACCCACCCCAGACAGGGAGTAAACCCATGAAGACGTTGCATCGCCCCGCCGCCGCCCGCGGCCAATTTGATTTCGGCTGGCTCGACACCGCGCACAGCTTCAGCTTTGGCGATTATCAGGACCCGAAATTCATGGGGTTTCGCAGCCTCAGGGTCATCAATGAAGACCGGATTGCGGCCGGTCAGGGTTTTCCAACGCACGGCCATGCCGATATGGAGATCGTCACCTATATCCTCTCGGGCGCGCTCGAACACCGCGATTCGCTGGGCACCGGTGCTGTCATCCAGCCGGGCGAAGCGCAGCGCATGAGCGCCGGCACCGGCATCCGCCATTCCGAATTCAACGCCAGCAAGTCGGAAGCCACGCATCTTTTGCAGATCTGGCTGTTGCCAAACGAAAAAGGCATTGCGCCGGGTTATGAACAAAAAGTCCTGCCAGTGGCGGCGCCTGGCGAAACGCGGCTTGATATCATCGCTTCGCCAGCGGGCGGCGCCAATCAGGTCATGATCCACAGCGACGCAAGCATCGCCCGGGTGGTGCTGGCGGCGGGTGGCGCAATCGACGTGCCGATCAGCCATGGCCATGCCTGGCTGCAAGTGGCGCGGGGCGCTGTGCGCGTCGGCGATCAGGCGCTGGGCACCGGCGATGGCTTTGCCGCCAGCGATGTGGCGAGCCTGACATTGGTATCGGACGCAGGCGCCGAAGTGCTGGTCTTTGATCTCGCCTGAACCTGGCGACGGCAGTGGCCGTTATTAGAGGTCATCGCAACGGATGTTCTCTCAATTGCGCTAGACGTGAACGTATCACGAAC
>JBBRIC010000157.1:0-3714 GCA_038221665.1 Sphingomonadales bacterium | reverse complement strand
GGCGCTGTCGACCCTGACCCTCTATGCAGCGCTGTTGCTCACCATCAGACCACGGGTGATCTTTCCCGACGGGTTGACCAACGCTGCCCCGGCACTACCGGCTGTGCTTGTGGCCCGGCATGCCGCGATCGCCCTTGGCCTTGCGCTGGCAGGGGCGACGATCATGGAGGCAACCCCTGTAGCAGCCGAGACTGTAACGGGGGCAGATGCCGCCAAGTTGATGGCCGACAGTCTAAAGGTCGGCAAGCCGCAACGATCGCTCGCGGTTGGCCGCTTCGTCCTCATCAATCCCGCCGGCCAACAGCGCATCCGCGAAACCACGAGCACCACCGATTTGAAGCCCGATGGTATCAATAACCGCCGAGTCACCCGCTTCAATTCGCCCGCTGACATCGCCGGCACTGCCGTACTGACGGTCGAAAACCCCGCAGAGGATGATATCTGGGTCTATCTGCCGGCGCTGAAAAAAGTCCGCCGTCTGACCGCCTCCAACCGCCGCGACGCCTTTGTCGGCACTGATTTTTCCTACGGCGATGTCCTTGGCCACCCTGTCGAGGAATGGACGCACCGCATCATCCGCAAGGAAAATGCCGACGGCATACCCTCTATCGTTGTTGAATCGCTGCCCCGCGACGCGGCTGTCGCTGCGATAACCGGCTATAGTCGCCGCGTAACCTGGCTGCGCGCAGCCGATCATGTCGCGGTCAGGGTCGATTATTACGGCCCGCAACTGGCGCTGCTGAAAACCTATGCCGCCACCGATATCCGGCTGGTCGATCCTGCCCGCGTCTGCTTCCAGCCGATGCGCCAGATCATGAAGAATGTCGTCACCGGCCATACCACTGTGATAGAATATGCCAGCTTCAAAACCGATGTGGCCGTCAACGACGACCAGTTCCAGCCGCGGTCCCTGGAGCGCAGCAGATGAATCTGTCAAAAGCCGCCGCCGCGCTCACCACCGTTTTTCTGGCAGGCAATGCCCAGGCGCAGTCGCTACCCGAAGCTGCGCCCGGTCTTGCCGACCGGCTTGGGCTCCAGACGTCGCTGCGGGCAGGGGCCTGGACTCATGATCGGCAACTGACTGACGAAACGCTCACCGTTACCAGCGGCATTCGCGCCCGCATTGCACCTCGGTCGGGTAATTTCGACACATTTGCCGAAGGCTTTGTCCAGACGAACAGCAGCCGAGGCACGGATGCCGATCTGGTTGAAGGCTGGGTGCGCTATACCAGCGGCGATTTCAGTCTGAAGGCCGGTCGCCAGATAGTCGTCTGGGGCCGCGCCGACCGGCTTAACCCATCGGATGTGCTCAGTTCGCGCGATTACACGCTACTGGTTACAAGCGACGATGAACAACGTCGCGGCGCGCTGACGCTTCAGGCCCGGCTCGGCGTTGGTGACTTCACCATCGATACCTATTGGCTGCCTGAATTTCGTGACAACCGCTTCCCCATTGATCGGAATCGCCCGGGCGCCATCGTCATTGCCGACGAAAAGGTCAGCGATCGCAGCCAATTTGCGGCCAGGCTCGATCGCAGCGGCGGCAGTATCGATTGGTCGCTGGCCTGGTTCCACGGCACCGATCGCACCCGCGATTTCGTGCGCACCGCCATCCCGCTGCTCAGCCCGGCCGGTATCGTAACCGGCGTGCAGCAGCGCTTTCCAAAAGTTGATGTTTTCGCCGCCGACGCCGCCGGCACCGCCGGCCGCATCGGCTGGCGCGCCGAAATCGCCTGGAGCCAGTATCGCGGCGCCGACACAATTTTTCGCAAAAACGACAATCTCTGGCTCGTCGCCGGCTTCGATACCGATGTTGCCGGCGGCTGGAATCTCAACCTGCAATACAGCCTGCGCCACATTTTCGATCATATCGACCCGCGCCTGATCGCCAACCCAATCGATCGTGCCGTTGCCAGCCAATCGGCGGCAGTCAATAATCAGCTGGATCGCACCCAGCACGGCATGACGGCGCGTATTGCCCACAAATGGCTGCAGGACACGCTCGATTTTGAACTGTCGACGATCGTCTATTTTCGGACTGGCGACGCCGCCATCCGGCCCAAACTGTCCTACGCCATCAACGACCGCCTGCGAGTTACCGCTGCTGCCGATATTTTTGTCGGGCCAGAGCTAAGCTATTTCGGCCGCGTAAGCGACCTCTCCGCAGGCTTTGTGCAACTGAATTACGGCTTTTGAAAAGGCAAACCGATGCTTAAATTATTTGGACGCATGATCCCTGCCATCGTGCGCGGCATCAGCCACCCAAGGCTGCACCCAACCAAGACTGTGCGCAGCGGCTTTCGCGTGCTGCCCCACGACATCGACATTAATCTGCACCTCAACAATGGCCGCTACATGCAGCTTATCGATGTCAATCGCATGGAGTTTCTATTGCGTACCGGCCTTGTTCAAATCATCCTGAAACAAGGTTGGAAACCCATTCTTGGCAGCGTTACCATCCAGTTCCGCCGGGAACTCCGGCTTTGGGAACGGGCGATCGCATCAACGCATCTGCTCGGCTGGGACGACCGCTGGGTCTATCTCGAACATCGTATCGAAACCCTCGCCGGCCGTCCCGTCGCCATTGCCATGGCAAAAGCCGGTTTCCGAAAGGCGGGTGGCTGGGTGCCTGTCGAAACGCTGCTCGCAATCCTGCCGTGCGAAATGCGCCCAATGCCGCTCCCGGCCCGAGTCGACGCCTGGCGCTATCTCGACGAAAGTCTGGCCGGCGAAATCGGGGTCGCGCGACGGCCAAGCGCCGTTCAGGCAGAGCGCCCAAGGCCCAAGGCTGAACATTCCGTGCAAGCGAGCCACAAGGAATTTGAACCGGCGCCCTGAAAAGGCACCAAGGCACCGCCGCTGACGCAATGCCGATCCGCAATTTTGGAAATTATGACATTGCGTTTTCCGATAAGGCGACGGTGCGCAACTTCGGCAACGGCAAGCTGAAGGAAGACTGGCTTGATATGCTGGCAACGCAGATCGATATTCACAAATCGCCGATCCATGCGACGAACCAAATCGAGCCTTTCGAAGCGACAAGCAGCCGCATGAATCAGCGGCACGTGACGCAAAAGGACCGGGGCGATATCGCTCACACCCCGGCGCGTATTGCTGGGGTGTTCAATCGCAAACGCAGCCTGTCGATGAGCATGATCCGACGCGTGCGTGGCCGGCTTGTCGTTTCCGCAGAAATATCGGTCCGACCAGCGCAACCCATTGCGCCAAGATTTCTTCAATTACGGTGGCCAAAATCACGCGCCGTCGGATGTGTACGCGCCCAGCCTGTTTGCGGACAGCGACGCGCGGCGCTTCAAATGGTTCGGCCGGGCGCTTGGTGAAGGGCTGCCTCTGCTTGCGCTCGGTCGTCACAATTTGAAACCTGACGCATTATCGTCAAAACTGGTGCGCCGGAACGCAAAGGAAGAGCACGGCATCAAGGCCCGCTCCGAACTGACGCTGGAAATCTTACCCGCATCAGACGGCTGGGGGTTCAATCGCAACTTCTATTCCGCCTCCCACGATGGGCACCACCCGGCGAGTATTCGACTGAACCGGCAAAGGCCGCGGAAGCTGAGGTGGTCCCGCCTGTTTGGACAGTTTGGCGGCGAAGTTAAGCTAATCCCGGGTTTCGATCATGCCGCCAGTTGGAGTGCTTCTGTTGCCGGGGCATGCCCTGGCAACAGAAGATTTTCGTTCGCCCCATAAGCCTCA
>JBBRIC010000156.1:0-3771 GCA_038221665.1 Sphingomonadales bacterium | reverse complement strand
ATCGACTGCCGATCATCCGCATGATCGAGGGCACCGGCGGCGGCGGATCGGTGCGCACGCTGGAAACCAACGGCTACACCTATATCCCGGAGATTCCCGGCTGGGAGGTGATGGTCGAAAATCTGAGCAACGTGCCGGTGGTGGCGCTGGGCCTTGGCCCTGTCGCGGGTCTTGGCGCCGGCCGGCAGGTGATGGCGCATTATTCGCTACTTGTCGAAGGCGTGTCGCAGATGTTTGTCGCGGGGCCGCCGGTGGTCGCTGCTGCCGGTGAGGTGCGCAGCAAGGAGGAATTGGGCGGCGCCCATATCCATGCGGCCAATGGCGCCATCGATGATCGGGTCGACAGCGAGGCCGAAGCGTTTGCCCGGCTGCGGCGGTTTTTATCCTATCTGCCAAGTTCGGTCGATGAACTGCCTACCCGTGGCCCGCTCAACGACCGCCGCCAGAAAGGCGAGGATTGGCTGATCGGTGCGGTGCCGCGCGACAGCCGCAAGCTCTACCCCATACGCCCGATCATCACGGCGGTGGTGGACAAGGGCAGCTGGTTTGAAATCGGCCGGGAATGGGGCCTTGGGATTGTTACGGGGCTTGCGCGCATCGATGGCTGGCCGGTCGCCATCATCGCGTCGAACCCCGAGTATCTGGGCGGGCTGTGGACGGCGGCCACTGCCAGGAAGGTCGAACGCATGGTCGATCTGGCCGATACGTTCCATCTGCCGGTCATCCATTTGGTTGATAACCCGGGCTTTCTGATCGGTCGCCGGGCCGAGGAGGAAGCCACAATTCGCTGGGGTTCCAGAGCCTTGGCAGCCATATATCAAGCATCGATACCCTGGTGTGCGGTGATTTTGCGAAAAGCCTATGGCATGGCCGGCAGTGGCCATGCCCCCGCCGATCGATTTCGCTGGCGGCTCGCCTGGCCATCGGGCGATTGGGGGTCCCTGCCCATCGCCGGTGGTGTCGAAGCCGCCTATCGCGCCGAGCTCGATGCGGCGGATGACCCAAAGGCGCGTCTGGCGGAAATCCGCGCCCGGCTGGAACGCGTGCGATCGCCATTCCGCACCGCTGAACATTATGGCGTTGAATCGATCATCGACCCGCGCGACACGCGGGCCGAACTTTGCGCGTTTGTTGCCATGGCGCAGCGCGCGCTGAAACCGGGGCGGCGCGGGCGGGGCCTGCGGCCCTGACCTTGCGATTTTCGCCCGGCCTGACCTGATCAGCTGTTGCGGTTGAAGCGGGCAAGGGCGATCCGGATAAATTCAAAGATGCCGAGCATGCCGTTGTTATTGGCATCGATGGCGGCGAAATTATCTGGATTGCCGCCAGCGCCGCTGAATTCGCCGGCACTGATGCTGCGGCTGTTGTCGGTGTCCGCGGCCTTGAAAACCGTGACGACCTGTTCGACGGCGGCGGCTACGGCCGGTGGTGGGGCAGGGCGGCGGCGGGCGAGTGCGGGCGTCGTGGCCGTGACGATCAGCGCGGTGGCAAGCGCCAGTGACGTGATTTTCTGCATCCGAAATCTCCCCTTCGAGGTAGCGGGTGATGGCACCCGTCCCGGGAATACGCTGGCGTCGGGTTTTTCCCCCGCCGCACCCTTGACGGCAATGGCACAGCTATTGGTCAGATCGCCAGCGGGCCGTGATTGAGCCGGGGCAGCACCTGCCGGGCAAACAGATCGGCCTCGGTGGCATGGGGATAGCCCGACAGGATGAAGGCATCGATGCCCATCGCCTGATAGGCGTTGAGCTTGGCCAGCACCTGATCGGGGTCGCCGACGATGGCGGCACCGCAGCCGGAGCGGGCGCGACCGATGCCCGTCCAGAGATTATCCTCGACATAGCCATCGCTGGCGGTTTCACGCAATTCGGCCTGGCGTTGCACGCCGACCGAGGTTGAATCGAGCGATTTGGCCCTGATGGCATCGCCGGTCGCGCTATCAAGCCTTGATAGCAGCCGGTCTGCGGCAGCGCGCGCGGCGCTTTCGGTTTCGCGGACCACGACATGGACACGATAGCCGAATTTGAGGCTGCGGCCATGGGCGGCGGCGCGGGCCCGCATGTCGGTGAGGATCGCTGCAACGGCCGGCATGGTATCGGGCCACATCAGATAAACATCGGCGGCCCGGGCCGACGCCTCACGCGCGTCGGGCGACAGGCCCCCGAAATACAAGGGCGGGCATTTGCCATTCAGCGTCGTTGCGCCGGGGGGATCGAGTTTCAGCTGGTAGAATTCACCCTGATGATCGAGCGGCTGGCCGTTGAGGATGGTTTTCAAAATCTGCATGACTTCGACGGTGCGCTGGTAACGCGGCGCCGAAGCCAGCGTTTCGCCGGGCATGTCGGACGAAATGATGTTGATGTTGAGCCGGGCGACATCGCCGCCGGCCGCCGCGGTCAGGCCGGCAATGCGATCGATCGTGGCGATCTGGCGGGCCAGTTGCGGCGGCCACATTTCGCCGACCCGTACCGCCAGCAACAGCTTGATGCGCTTTGTCAGCACGGCGATGGCAGCGGCAAAGGCCGTTGAATCGATACCGAGCGCATAGCCCGATGGCAGCAATATATTGTCGAATCCGCCGGATTCGGCCGCCAGCACGATATTGCGGCAATGCTCCCAACTCGATTTCAGCGCCGGATCGGGAACACCTAGAAATTCATAGTCATCATCGCAAAGCGCCGAAAACCAGCTGACTTCGACGGGTGGCGTCATGGCAAATTCTCCCCCAGCGAGGCCGTCAGCACCGCATACCATTGCGCCCGGGTCCAGCGCACCTTGAAGGCATCGGCGCTGGCGGCAATGCGGGCCGCATTCTGGCTGCCGATGATGGGGATGATGCCGGCCGGGTGCGCCATGATCCAGGCATAGGCCGCCGCGGTGACACCGACACCATATTCTTCGCCTTGCGCGGCAAGTGCCGCCTTGGTGCGGGTGATCCGGTCATCGGCCGTGACCATCCGGCCGGGGCGTGGATCGCCATCGCCGAGCCGGCCCTGGCCCAACGGCGACCAGGCCATGACGGCATGGCCATGCTTCATGGCGCGATCGAGGGTGCCATCGAACAGTGGTGCCGTAGCCAGCGGCGAAAATTCCGGCTGGGTCGAGACAAGCCCCGATGTCAGATGACGGCCGAGCGCGCCGGTTTGCGACGGCGTGAAATTTGAAACGCCGATCGCGCCGATCTTGCCTTCTGCGACCATGGCATCGAGCGTTGCTGCGACATCGGCGGGATGGGCGAGCATGTCGGGCCGGTGAATCTGCCACAGATCGATGCGCTCGACGCCCAGCCGGGACAGCGATGCCTCGATGGCGGCGCGCAAATAGCCGGGCGATGAATCATAGGGCACGCCCATCCGGATGCCGCCTTTGGAGGCGAGGACGATCCGGTCACGCAGCCCCGGGCTTTGCGCAAAGACCCTGCCGAGCAAGGCTTCGGAAGCGCCAAATTCTTCTTCATTGTCGGGACCATAGATATCGGCGGTGTCGAAAAAGTTGATCCCGGCGGCGATTGCGGCTTCGACAAGGCCCTGTGCGGCCGTCACATCATCGCCGGCAAAGCGCCACATGCCCCAGGCCAGCGGCGACACCAGCAGAGAAGACTTGCCGAGCGGGCGGCGTTCGGGAGAAAGAGCGATCATATCCATATTCCTTCAATAGCCCGGGGCGCAGCAGAATGAAAAGCAATGAAACCATCCGCTGGGGGATCGTCGGGTCCGGCATGATGGCGGTCGAACATATCGCCAACATCGCCTTGACGCCGAACGCAGTGGT
>JBBRIC010000155.1:0-3860 GCA_038221665.1 Sphingomonadales bacterium | reverse complement strand
CCACGAACCCGGTCATGTGCTGCTGACCGCGGCGTGGCGCGATGCGCGCGGCAAGCTGACCGATATCGACCGGCTGGCCAGCCTGTTGGAGCAGGCCCATGCGCGAATGGTGCATGTGGTGCTCGATCGCGTTTCGCCGCTGGCAGTCCCGGTCCTGCTGGAAGTCGGCCGGGAAACGGTCGGCGGCAGTGGCGACAGCGCGTTGCTGATCGAAGCCGATGCGCTCGCCGCTGAAGCAATGCGGCTGGAATAGCGTAACGTGCGACAAGTCGGACAGCGTGTTCCGATTGACCCCTGCGACAATCTCGGTTCAACTGCGACAATTCGGACGTCATGGCTGCATTACGGAGAAACGACGATGAACCTTGGCAAATTGGCAGGATTTGGGCTGGTTGCGGCGGTGGCTGCGGCCGTGGTGGCGCCGGTGGTGGCACAGCCGTCGGGACCGATCGCGCAGCGCCAGGCGCTGATGAAACAGAATGGCAAGGATACCAAGGCCGGTTTCGCGATGGTGAAGGGCGACGCGCCGTATGATGCTGCCAAGGCCCTGATGATCTTTTCCGGCATGCACGATGTTGCCAGCAAATATGGCGCGCTGTTTCCCAAGGGCAGCGAAACCGGCGGCGATACCGAAGCAGCGCCGGCAATCTGGACCAAACCAGCCGAGTTCAAGGCGGCGGTTGCCAAGTTCGAAGCTGATACGAAAAAGGCGATGGACGCCAAGCCGGCAACGCTCGATGCCTTCAAGCCGCTGCTGATTTCGGTAACGGCAAACTGCAAATCCTGCCACGAGGCGTTCCGCGTCGACAAACCGTGATCGGTTGCTCGGCCGGCTTGTGTCCAGTGATCGGTAATCAGTGATCGGGGATCGGTGCGATTGATGCGGCGTTTGCTCGCCGGTCTTATGTTGCTTGCCGGCGTCGGCGCGGCGCTGTTCTGGCTGCTTACAATACCGGCGCGCGTCGATGAAGCCCGCTTTGCCGGGCTGGTTGGCAGCCCGGCGCGCGGTGCGCGACTGTTCTGGGCCGGTGGCTGCGCTTCGTGTCATGCTGCTGCGGGTGCGAAGGGGTACGCACGGCTTGAACTGGGCGGCGGCGCTGCGCTGAAGACGCAATTCGGCAGTTTTCAGCCGCCCAACATTTCGCCCGACTTGCACGCCGGCATCGGCGGTTGGCGCCTGATCGATTTCGCCAACGCGATGCAGAAGGGCGTCGATCCCGAAGGCAACCACCTATACCCGGCATTCCCCTACACTTCCTATGCCCGGATGACGCCGGCGGACATTGCCGATCTGTATGCCTATTTGCGCACCCTGCCATCGGTGGCGGCAGCGTCGCCCGACCATGATCTTGCCCTCCCCTTCAACATCCGTCGCGGCATCGGGGTGTGGAAGCTGGCCTTTGCAGGCGCCGACCGCCCTGAGATCGACCTTCCGGCTGCCGCGTCACCGGCCGCCCGCGCCGGCCAGTATCTGGTCGAGGGCCCCGGCCATTGCGGGCAATGCCATACCCCGCGTGGCCTCGGCGGCATCGGCGGGCCGGACCGCAGCCGCTGGCTGGGTGGTGCGGCCGCACTGGAGGGCAAAGGCAGAGTTCCAAATATTACGCCGGCCAAACAGGGCATTGGCGTCTGGTCGGAAGGCGAGATCGCCGAGTATCTCGAAACCGGCTTCACTCCCGATTACGATTCTGTTGGCGGCGCCATGGTTGAAGTGCAAAAGAACATGGCGATGCTGACCAAAGCCGATCGGGCCGCCATCGCTGCCTATCTGAAGGTAGTTCCGCCCGTAGCAACCGCAAAATAGTCGCGCGTCTACGTCGTTCGGCCCATGCGCCGGCCAGCTCGCCGGGATTGTGCACCGGCGACACTCCTGTCACCACCGACGCCGTCGAAATTCGAAGGGGGGGCGCGTGATATCAGCCGAAGCGGACACCAGTTTCTTCGGCCACCCGCGCGGCCTTGCCTATCTCGCCTTTACTCAGGTGTGGGAGAGATTTTCCTTCTACGGCATGCAGGCGCTGCTCGGCCTGTACATGGTCAACCAGTTGCTGCTGCCCGGCCATGTCGAAAATGTGCTGGGGTTCGAAGGTTTTCGTGCGTTGCTCGAAGCCGTGTTCGGGCCGATGACGCGGCTGGCGCTGTCGGCTCAGATCTTCGGCCTGTACGTTGCCGGCACCTATCTTACCCCGTTGATCGGTGCCTGGCTGGGGGACCGCGTGCTGGGGCAACGGCGCGCGGTGGTGTTCGGGCTGCTGCTGATGGCCGCAGGGCATTTGCTGATGGCCGCCGAAACAACGTTTTTGCTGGCGCTGCTTTGTCTGGTAACGGGCGCCGGCTGCCTGAAGGGCAACATGTATGCCCAGGTCGGCAACCTCTACAGCCCCGGCGACGCGCGTTGCGGGCGCGCCTTCAGCGTCTTCCTGATCGCTCTCAACATCGGGGCATTTTTCGCGCCGCTGGTCTGCGGCACACTCGGCGAGCTTTACGGCTGGCACTATGGCTTTGGCGTTGCCGCCATCGACATGTTTATCGGGCTCGGCATCTATCTCGCCGGTGGCAAATATCTGCCGCCCGATCGGCAGAAGCATGTTGCCAGAACCGATACCGCCCCGGTCGGTGATGGCGGGTGGCGATCGGTTCTCGCGATCCTGCTACTGGTTCTTGTTACGATCCCGGTCAATATTGCGTCCTTCCAGGCCTATGACGTGCTGATCATCTGGGCCTCCACGCATGTCGATCGCAACTTCTTCGGATTGACCTTTCCGACCACATGGCTGCTGACCTTCGACGGCCTGATGACCATTGTCGGCGTCGGCATCTGCATCCCCGTCTGGCGCTGGCTGGCGGCGCGGCAGCGGGAACCGGATACATTCAACAAGATGGTGGTTTCGGCTAGCATGGTTGCCGGCGCCTATGCCCTGCTTGCCATCAGCTGCTGGACGGCTGGCACCGCGCTGGTGCCGCTGGTGATGGTTTTGGCTTTCTTCACGCTGCTCGATTTCAGCTATGGCTGGTACGATCCGCCGGCCAACAGTTTTGTGTCGCGTTTTGCCCCTGCATCGCTGGTGACGACAATGATGAGCGTCATGCTGATGTCGGTCGGCATCGCGAATGTAACGCTGGGCTGGCTCGGCCGCTTCTATGAACCGCTCGGCCCGGCGCGGTTCTGGGCAATGCACGCAGCGATCGCGGGATCGGGGTTGCTGCTGGCGCTCGTGCTGCGGCCGGTCGCTGCGCGGCTGCTTGCCGGCCATGACGCCGGGATCGATGCCAGGGGCGCCACAACCGCCTTTTGAACATTTGCAGCTTGCGGCTGGCTGCGTTTTTCGGCCACAGACGGGGGATGGATGTTTCCCTTTCGTTCGCTGGTGAAGCGTTCGTGCCATTGGCCTGCGGGGCGCTGTTCTGGCCGGCGCAATCGGCGCTGCTGGTTGCTGACCTGCATTTTGAAAAGGCCAGCGCCTTTGCCCGCCGCGGTCGGTTGCTGCCGCCGTATGACAGTGCCGATACGATCGCCGCCTTGATCGATGCGCTGGAGGCAACCGGTGCGCGGCGGGTGTTCTGCCTGGGCGATTCGTTCCACGATGCCGGTGGCCCGTCCCGGTTGCCCGATGGACCGCGAGCGGCGCTGCGGGCGCTCACCGCCAGCCTCGACTGGCTTTGGATCACCGGCAATCACGACGAGGCGGCGGCCGGCGCGATGGGCGGCCGGGTGATGACAGAGGCGCGTTTCGGCGCGCTGCTGCTGCGCCACGAAGCCGTGCCGGGCGAGCCTGACCCCGAAATATCGGGGCATTACCACCCCAAGGTGGCGGTCACAGTGCGCGGGCGGCGCATCGTGCGGCGCTGTTTTGCGGTGT
>JBBRIC010000154.1:0-3926 GCA_038221665.1 Sphingomonadales bacterium | reverse complement strand
GGCTGGCCAGCCATGCGACAGCGATCACCCGCATCAGCGTGCCGCTGGCCCGCGCCCGCCAAAGCGGCACCATCACGACCGCAATGCTGGCGCATTTTGCCGGCCAGGCCCGTGCCGTGCTGGAACTGCCGGTCGGCACGGGTTAGACTTGGAATACCCCGTCATCCCGGGCTTGACCCGGGACCCAGTTTTACTTGCGCGCAAAAAGAACAACTGGGTCCGGGGTCAAGCCCGGGATGACGGGTTTGATGCTGCTATCTGATAACCACGCGCCAAGCCGCTCAAAAATCCAGCTTGTCGTAATGCGCCGGCGGCGGCAGGCCCTCCATGCGATCGCCGAGCAGCGGCCGGAATGTCGGCCGGGATTTCAGCGCCGAATACCAGATGCGCGTCGGCTCATGATTGTCCCAATCGATGCCGCCAAGATAATCCGCCACCGAAATCTGGGCCGCGGCGCTGATATCGGCAAGCCCAAATCCCGGCCCCGACAGCCAGCGCCGCCGGTCGAGCAGGAAATCCAGATAATCGAGATGCGCATCGGCGTTGCGGCCGGCATCACGCACCAGCCCCGCATCGGGCGGTGCGCGCGAAATCAAGCGTTTATACATGCGTTCCGACAATAAAGGCGCCGTTACTTCGGCATAGAATTTCTGGTCGAACCAGGCGATCAGGCGCCGGGCCTCGGCACGTTCTTCAGGGCCACCCCCCAGCAGCGGCGTGCGCGCCACGGTTTCTTCGAAATAATCGCAGATGGCGGCGCTGTCCGACAGGGTAATGGCGCCATTGCAGATGACCGGCGTCTGTTGCGCAGGGTTGAGCGCGGCAAAGCCATCGCGGCGTTCCCAGGGAAATTCGCTGACCAGTTCGACATCGATGCCCTTGACCGCACAGGCCAGCCTGACCTTACGGCTGAACGGGCAGAGCGGATATTGAAACAAGCGCCACATGATGGCCAACTCTTAGCGCGTTTCTGGACAAAGGGCAGGGGGCTGACGATTTATACCAAAAACCGCTTGGAGTGACTCATCGCAAACAAAAAGATGCCGCCGGAGGCCCTTGGCCCTGCAAACATGTCCGTATCTGTGAGATTTAATATTAATTAGCGCGCAACATCCGATAGATCACCGCTGCCGACGTCGCGCTGGCGATCGACAGGGCGGTCGACAAAAGCCCGGCCAGCAACGCCGCCACGAAAATGCCGACGGGTTTCAGGCCGGCGAGCGTCAGAACGGAGCCGAGCGCCGCGCCAACGCCGCCAGCCAGCAGCCCGGCGCCGAGCGTGAACAATATGGCGAGCGCGATGAACAGCATGATGGCGCCGCCCTGTCCCTCGGTCAGCAACCAGCTGCGTTGCAGCGTTGCGACGGGGCCAAGCCGTTCAACCACCACGATCGGCACGACAAGGAACAGCCGCGCCAGCAAATACAGTCCCGGAATTACCAGCAAAACCAGCCCCAGCCCCGTCGGAAACGCCGAAATCGCCAGCGCCAGCACATAGACGGGCAGGGCCGCAAACGCTGCTGTCAACGCGCTGCGCGGTGTGCTGCCGGGTGCCACCACCAGCCGCGCCACGGCCAATTGAGCGATGGCGCCGATGATGCCGGGGATCAGCAGCAATTGCACCAGGATGCGCGGCGTGAATTCCGCCATGGTCTGCGGCTGGGCGGGGCCGAACAGGCTGTTGAAGACATCGACCAGCAGCGTGAACGGCGCCGCCAGCGCAAAAAACGTCCAGCCGTCGTAGCGCAGCACCTCGATGGTGCCGCGCCAGATATCGCCTGCCTTCACGAAATCGCGCGGATCAAGCAGGGTTCCGGGGGACGCCGGCGGCTTCCAGCATCGCGGTCAATTCGCCGGCCTCGTACATTTCCATCATGATATCGGAACCGCCAACGAACTCGCCCTTGATATAAAGCTGCGGGACGGTCGGCCAATCCGAAAACGCCTTGACGCCCTGCCGGATTTCGGGGTCGGCGAGCACATCGACACTGGCAAAATCATCGCCTTCGGTATCGATGCCAAGCCGTTCCAATATCGCAATCGCCGTCGATGAAAAGCCGCATTGCGGAAACAGCGGCGTGCCTTTCATGAACAGCACAACATCATTGCCGCTGACCAGTTGCTGGATACGGGTGGTTATATTGTCGGTCATGGTTGTGATCCTTGGGCAATTATCGTTGTCAGTTGCAAGGCGTGGAGCGCCCCGCCCATGCGGCCGCCAAGGGCGTTATAGACCAGTTGATGCTGCTTCACACGCGGCAGGCCGGCAAATTGCGCCGCTGTGACAACGGCCGCATAATGATCGCCATCGCCGGCGAGATCGGTGATTTCCACCATCGCGCCGGGCAGGGCGGCTTTGATCGCCGACGCAATGTCGCTGGCAGCCATGGGCATGGTGCTACATCGCCGCCATGATCTGCTGCCGGGCTTCCTCGGCCTTGGCCAGCAGCGCCGCGCGGACATCGGCTTCGCTGACATTATGGCCCGCCAGATCGGTCATCAGCTTGCGCATGATATCATCGTCGCCAGCCTCGGCCAGATCGGCGATGACGAGGGTTTTGGCATAGCTGTCGGCCGCATCACCCGCGAGCCCCAGTTTTTCCGCCGCCCAGAGCCCGACCAGCTTGTCACGCCGCGCCGTCAGCTTGAACTGCATCTCGGCATCATGGACGAATTTGGTTTCAAAACCATTTTGGCGATCATCGAAAAGGGACATCGGGGGCTCCGCAGCATAGCATTCTAGCCCTGACAGATAGAGGCCGGCGGGCCAGGGTTCAATGCACAACCTGATGCGCCAGCGATTATGCGGCGATCCCGGGCGTTGCCGCTCGCATGGATCACCAGAAGCAGCTCCAGAAGCAATGCCAGAAGCAATGATTGTAACCCCGGCGCTGGCACGCTATGCATGTTCTTCATCCCCGGCCGCGCCGTCACCGGTGTATTTCCGGGGTATTTTTTTTGCAGCAACAGGTGCCCCCAGCCCAGGGGTCGCCGTCAGGAGACAAGGCATGACCCGCCGTCGCCAGATTTACGAGGGCAAGGCCAAAATCCTCTATGAGGGGCCCGAACCCGGCACCATCATCCAATATTTCAAGGATGACGCCACCGCCTTCAACGCCCAGAAAAAAGGCACGATCAGCGGCAAGGGCGTGCTCAACAACCGTATTTCCGAGCATCTGTTCACCTTGCTCGCCACCATCGGCATCCCGACGCACTTCATCCGCCGCCTGAACATGCGCGAGCAACTGGTCCGCCAGGTCGAAATCGTGCCGATCGAGGTGGTCGTCAGGAACGTTGTCGCCGGTTCGCTGGCGACGCGTTTTGGTCTTGAAGAAGGCACGCCGCTGCCGCGCACCATTCTGGAATTTTATTACAAGGACGATGCCCTCAACGATCCGCTGGTCACCGAGGAACATATCGCCGCCTTTGGCTGGGCCACGCAGGAGGAAATGCACGACATTTCCGACATGGCGATCCGGGTGAATGATTTCATGGCCGGGCTGTTTGCCGGCGTCGGCATCCGGCTCGTTGATTTCAAGCTGGAATTCGGCCGGCTGTTCGATGGCGAATTCAGCCGCATCATCCTCGCCGATGAAATCAGCCCCGATGGCTGCCGGCTATGGGATATGAAAACCAACGAAAAACTCGACAAGGACAGGTTCCGCCGCGACATGGGTGGCGAGGTCGAGGCCTATCAGGAAGTCGCCCGCCGGCTGGGCCTCATGCTCGAAGATGATTCAGCGGTGCTGGATCTGGAGGAACACCGGAAAACACGCGGTAAATAGGGCGCGGCGGCTGGGATCGATACCATTCGAATCGACGTCATCCCCGGCTTGACCCCGGACCCCGTTTTGCTGGCGCTGCGAAAGAACAACCCGGTCCCCGGTCAAGCCCGGGATGACCATCATGACTAAAAAAAGCAGAAA
>JBBRIC010000153.1:0-3980 GCA_038221665.1 Sphingomonadales bacterium | reverse complement strand
TCCAGCGCGGCAAGGCCGGTTGCATCGGCCAGTTCCGCCGACAGGATGGCAAGGTCGCCGATCCCGATGCAGCGGCCGCGCCGCAGCGCATCGACGGCGGCTTCGGCAGCATGGGATGGGGCGATCGTGACCATGCTGGTGTCAGGGATTGAGCGTCAGGATCTGGGGCACATGATCGGATGGCTTGCCCCAGTCGCGCGCATCCTCGATGACTTCGAACCGCGTCGCAGCGGTAGCGATTTCGGGCGACGCCCAGATATGATCGAGCCGGCGGCCGCGATCGGAACTGCGCCAATCGGCGGCGCGATAGCTCCACCAGGTAAACAGCCGTTCCGGCGGCGCGATGAACTGGCGGCCAAGATCGACCCAGTCATGGCTTTGCTGGAACGCCGCCAGCGCTGCGACTTCGATGGGGGTATGGCTGACGACATCGATCAGGGCCTTGTGGCTCCAGACATCGCATTCCAGCGGCGCGATGTTGAAATCGCCGACGATGACGCTCGGATCGCGCAGCGACGCCGACCAGTGCGTCATGCGATCGATGAACGCCAGTTTCTGGCCAAATTTGGGATTGGCGACCGGGTCGGGCGTATCGCCGCCCGCCGGCACATAGACATTTTCGATCAGCAAGCCGGCGGCTGGCCCGACAGCGATGCGGGCGCCAATATGCCGCGCCTCGCCATTGTCCTGCCAGTCGTTCCGGCGTTCCTCGACCAGCGGCAGCCGCGACAGCGTCGCGACGCCATGGTGCATTTTCTGGCCGTTGAGCAGTCGGTGCCGATAGCCAAGGCTTTCGAACAGATCGTGCGGAAAGGCGGCGTCGATGACCTTGGTTTCCTGAAGGCAGAGGATATCGGGGGCATGATCGCGCAAAAACCGTTCGACAATATCGAGCCGGAAGCGGACCGAATTGATATTCCAGGTAGCGATGCGCAGTGTCATGCAGCCGATGTAGGCGATGCGCGCGCGGGCGTCACCTGCCGTCGCACCGTGACAGGCGGGCAGTTTTGGCGCTATGGCCGGCGCTCTGGTTAAAAAGGTTCGATTGTCGATGATGCGTCATGTCGTTCTGGCTGTGGCGCTGGCCGGGCAGCCCGTGACGGCGGCAACGCCGGCAAAAACGCCAACCCCGGTCAAGGAAGCCTGGGATAAAAGGCCAGCTGTCGCCAGTGCAGCGTCCATCCGGCGCAATCCGGTGCCGGGGCGGCCAGCGGCGGGCTATCTCAGCATCGCCGGCGGTGGCCAGCCCGACCGGCTGCTGGCGGTGACGGCGCCCGGGCTGCGTATCGAAATGCATGCCATGACGATGACCGGCGGGATCATGGCGATGCATAAACTGGAGGCGCTGCCGGTGCCGGCCGGCAACAGCGTCGCCTTTCAACCGGGCGGGAAGCATCTGATGATCTTTGGCCTGGCCGCAGGTTCCATGACCGTGCCGTTGACACTGGTGTTTGCCAGCGGCGCGCGGGTGACGGTTTCCGCCGCCGTCCGCAACGTCAGCGAACCGGCAGCGATGGTCATGGGCGCCGGCAAGCCTTGAGCGAGGCCCCGACGATCCGCTCGCTGACTCTGCCGGAAAGCGAACTTGTGGCGTCGGTATTCGGCGATACGCTCGATCCATTGCCAGTCACCATTCGCCACCGCAAATTCTGGCCGTTGCAGCCGCGGCGGGTGACGATGGCGCCCGACGGCCATATCTGGTGCCACCCGGACGGCGATGTCTGGTGTCGTGATTTTTGTGACGAGCCATTGTCGATGCGGGCGCATTTCATCCATGAAATGACGCATGTGTGGCAGCGCCAGCAGGGCCGCAATCTGTATCTCAGCCGGATGCCTTGGGCGCGTTACCGCTATGATCTGCGGCCGGGCAAACGCTTTCAAACCTATGGCATCGAGCAACAGGCAATGATCGTTGCCGATGCCTATCGGCTGCGCGAAGGCCAGCGCCGGCCCGACCTGCCGCCGCTGTCGGCCTATGCCGCCACACTGCCCTTTGGCGACTGGACGCCCCGCATCGCCTGACGATTGCCCGACCGGCATCGACGTATTGGGAAGGCCTGCCGTGGTATTTTTTGCGCTTGACGAATCTGCGAATGATTATCAATAACAACGCTATTGATAATCATTCCCAGGTATTCCGATGTTTCGCAACAGGCTGTTCCTTTCTGCCGCTCTTACATTTGCCGCCTTGGGTCAGGGGGCCGCCGCGGCCGACGCCGATGCCGCGCTGATCGTCGTGACGGGGGAGCGTCCGGGTTATGGCATCACCTCCACAGCGACCGCGACCCGCACCGACACACCGCTGCTGAACGTGCCGCAAAGCATCAGCGTGCTGACCCGCCAGCGGCTGGATGACCAGGCGTTGCTGTCGATCGCCGATGCCCTGCGCTTTGTGCCGGGTGCGGTCGCCACCCAGGGCGAGGGCAACCGCGATCAGATCGTGCTGCGCGGCAACAACTCCAGCGCCGATTTCTTCGTCGATGGCCTGCGCGACGACGTCCAATATTACCGCGATTTTTACAATGTCGAACGCCTCGAAATCCTGAAAGGCCCCAATGCCCTGAGCTTTGGTCGCGGTGGCGCCGGCGGTATCATCAACCGGGTATCGAAATCAGCATTTACACAGCTGGTCTTTGCCGGTGCCGATGCCAGTGTCGATACCTATGGCGGCTGGCGGTTGGGCGGCGATGTCGGCGCACCGCTGGCGACCGGCCTCAGCGCGCGGCTCAACGCCGTTTATGAAGACGGCCGCAATCATCGCCAATTCTATGATCTGCAACGCTGGGCGATAAATCCAACGCTGGGCTTCGAGCTTGGTGGCAAGGGCCGCGTTGCCATCGGCTATGAACATGCCGAGGATGATCGGCTGGCCGATCGCGGTGTTCCGTCCGAAAACGGCCAGCCGCTGCTCGATCGCCGTTTTCGCGACACATTCTTTGGCGACCGGGCCCGCAATCGTTCGATTTTCAACGGCGATATCGTCAGCCTGATCGGCGACTATGCGTTGACCGATCAACTGACGCTGCGGCAGCGCGCCCGCTATGGCGACTATGACAAATTATATCGCAACCTGTTTCCGGCCACGGCGGTGACCGGCCTTGGCGGCGGCGGCGACGACGATGTCGATGAGGATGAATGCAGTTCGGAAGGTTTTGGTGTCGAAGCCTATCAGGACGCCGTCCAGCGCCAGAATCTGCTCAGCCAGACCGATCTTGAATGGCATGTCGGCACCGGCGCAGTGCGCCATATAGTGCTCGCAGGGGTCGAATTCGGCCGCCAGACGACGCGCAGCCAGCGCTTGAACGGCTATTTCGACGCCGGCAACAGCACTCGCGCGCTGGCGGTGCTGAACGATCCCTTCGTGCCGCCGCCATTCGTGCTGCGCGCCGGCCCCGGTCAGCGCGACAATTATACCCGTGCCGATCTGTTCGCTGCGTTTGTGCAGGATCAGATCGCCATCGGGGAGCATTTCGACCTGCTGGCCGGTATTCGCTATGACCGGTTCAGCCTCGATTATACCGACAATCTGACGCGCGCCGGATTTGGACGGACCGACAATCTCTGGTCGCCGCGGCTGGGGCTGGTGTGGAAACCAAAGCCGAACGCCTCGCTATATGCCAGCTACAGCCGATCATATCTGCCGCAGGCCGGCGACCAGTTCACCAGCCTGACCGCAACGATCGCGACGCTGAAACCCGAACAGTTCCAGAATTACGAAATCGGCGCCAAATGGGACGTCACGCCTGCACTCAATCTTACTGCCGCGCTCTATCGGCTCGATCGCACCAACACGCGGGCCAATGGCCCGGTCGCCGGCAGCATCGTTTTGACAGGCGCGGCGCGATCGCAGGGGCTGGAACTCGCCGCCAACGGGCATATCCTGCCCAATTGGCAGGTCAGTGCCGGCTTTGCCGTGCAGGACGCTGAAATTCGCAGCACGACGACAGCAGCGCCCGCCGGCCGCAAGGTTCCGCTGTTCC
>JBBRIC010000152.1:0-4073 GCA_038221665.1 Sphingomonadales bacterium | reverse complement strand
GTCACGCCTGCCGAGGTTGATCGCTATTGGGAATTTTTGCGCTATCCCGGCAATCGCGGCGCGACCATGGACCGGTTTTCCGGCCCGCGCCGCCCCGATGATGGAGCGGCCCTGACCAGCTTCACCAACCCAACGGCGATCATCTGGGGCCGTGAGGACAAGCTGATCCCCGTTGCATCGGCGGCCTGGTTTTCGCAAAAACTGCCAAATGCCCGGGTGACAATTCTCGACAATGTCGGGCATATTCCGATGGAGGAAGCCCCCGATCGCGCCCTGGCGCCAGTGCTCGCACTGCTCGCCGAGGTAAGCCGGCCGGCCATACGACGCCGGCGCAACATTGTGCCGGTCAGGCCGAAGCCAGCGATTAGCATGGCCCAGCTGGCAGGTTCAGGCACGACATTGATGTTCACGCCACCAACGAACGATGTGAAGAATTCATCCCGGTCGTTGATCACCGGATTGAGGATCGTAGCGGTGTAGGTGCGGTTGCTGGCGATCGGTTCATTGGTGGAATTTCCATCGCCTGGCAGCCGGAATGTGCCTTGGCCGCTCAGATCGAGACCGTCGATGGTATCTGGCCCCGAATTAAGCGCCTGACGCAGGAATGACGAAATGCTCAGAGCCTCGATATTCTGATCGGGATCGGAACCACCGGTCGGATCGGCAAAGGCCGCATAGGCGATCTGGGTTTCATTCAGGCCGTTGCGCAAGCTTGTGCCAAATGCATTGGGGCTGATGAGCGACGATGTCTTGATTGTGTAAATTGCCGTCACGCTGGCACCCGGCGCCACCAGATCAGGCAGTCTTACCAGAACATTGGTATCATTCCAGGCATAGCCCCGCGCCCATGGCGTCAGCGGATCGGAAATCAGCTGGAAATTATCGAGAATCGTATCAGCATGCAATGTTGATCCGTTCGCCTGAACCTTTGCGAAATCAGTGTAAAACACACCGTTCACATCGGTGCCGACCTTGCCGCCGAGCGCATAGATCGAATTACCATTGACCGAAATATCAAAATCAAAGGCTGACCAGCTATTGGCGTAATTTTGAATCGACCGAAACGATTGCTGCGTTTGCGCTGCGCAATTGAACAACGCTGCCGAACTGCAGGTATCGGCAGCATTATTCCCGAATGGGTCGCGCAATTGATCGGAGACGTAAAGTCCAAGCCCAGCCGCCAGCAAAGTCGAATTGATAACCGGCCGGAAAGCCCTGGACGTATTGTTGGTGAAGGTAATCGCCACGCCTGTCGTGATGGTACCGACCGAATTCCGGCCCGAAATGATCAGGCCGTTGCGAAAATTAACCGTCGAGCCTGCAAGATCGGACAAGCCTTCGACCGACAGACCGGAATAAAGGCCCGGGCCAAAGTTCAGGGTTACCTGATCGTCGGACGAGCTTCTGGCGACCGGATTGCTTGGATACAGCACAACACTGACCGACTGCTTGATAAGTTGCGCGCTGACGCCCACGCTTGGCGGCGCACTGGCGATGGCGGGCGTCAAAGGCACAGCCAGCAGTGCAACAACGGCAATGCCCTGCCGCCAGATCATAACTTGCTTACGCATTACAGCCCCCTGAACCCTGAAAAATGTTCCGATCAACCAGAACATGACGCTCTATTCATTAATTTTTACGCGCCGACAAGGTATAATAACCTTGGTTAACCTCGCTCGGCCGAAGCTTTTTCAGACGGCTGCGACTTGATGCCGCAACAATTGCGAAATCCGGATTTGTCGCCCCGGCCGCGCCCGCTTCAGCGATAATCGGCTTCGACCTGCACGCCAAAACTGTTCAGCGCCATGCTGACCATCACATATTGGCCGACAGTGAAAACCAGGTCGATCAACTGGGTCTGGCTCATATGGCTGGCGAGAAGCTCCCACGTCGCAGTGTCGATGAAATGGGCACTGACCAGTTGATCGACAGCCCGCAGCAGCACATCGTCGGGCGCGTCGCTGCCCGGTGTCGGCCCCTGGCGCGCCAGATCGATATCGGCCGCCGTCATGCCGGCATTGTCCAGCGCAATGGCCACATGGTGCTGCCATTCATAGGTAGCGCGCGCCAGCCAGCCGACGCGCAATATGGCAAGTTCGCGATCACGGGGGGACAGCGATGATCGAAACAGGATCTGGTTACCCCAGATGCCGAACTTGCCGGCCAGCTTTGGGTGGTTGGCAAGCGTCTTGAAAATGTTGAACACCGGCGCCTCGCCACTGCCCATTTCGTCCGGGCGGTTGCCGAGCAATTGTTCGCGAAGTGCCGGATCCCACTCTTCGACCGCAAGCGGCGCGATGCGCGGGCTGTCGATGCGATGTGCAATGTCCATGGCCTCAAAGCCCCCTGAAGCTGGCAAAATCGGCCAGCGGCGCGCGCGTCGGCCGGGCGGCATTGGCCAGATCGGCGTCATCCTTGTAGCCGATCGCCATGCCTGTAAACAATATCCGGTCGTCGGGAATCCCGATGAAATCGCGTATTGTCGCGGGGTAAATGGCCCAGCATTCCTGTGGGCAGCTATCCAGCCCCGCCTCGCGCAGCAACAGCATCAGCGATTGCAGATACATGCCAAGATCGCTCCATTGCGGCGGCCCCATGCTGCGATTGACCGAACAAAACAACGCCACCGGCGCGCCGAAAAACGCAAAATTGCGGGCAAACCACATCAGCCTGGCGAATTTGTCTTCGCGCGGGATGCCCAGCGCCCGGTAAAGTTCTTCGCCCACCTGAAACCGATAGGCTTTGTACGGCTCGGGCAGCAGCTTTGGATAAATGTCATATTCCGTTGGTTCGCCGGTCGGCAGGTCGCGGATGCGTTGCTGCATGATCGCTTTCAGATCGGCCAGCGGCGCACCGGCGATGACATCGATATGCCAGGGTTGCAGATTGCCCCCCGACGGCGCGCGCGCTGCCATTTCGACGACGCGGCGGATAATGGCGGGGTCGACCGGCGTATCGAGAAAGCCGCGCACCGATCGGCGGCTGGCGACGGCGTCACTGACCAACATCTGAATTTTCCCCAAAAGACTTTTCGAACGCAGCATGATTGCCTAGGGATGGGGCGTGTTGTCCAGCCTGCCCAATCTGCTGACATTGAGCCGCATCCTTGCCGTGCCGTTGCTGGTCGCATTGATGTGGGGGCCGGGGCATTGGCAATGGCTGGCGGCGTTCATCCTGTTCTGCATCGCCGGCATCACCGACTATCTGGATGGCTATCTGGCACGGGCGCAGGGCACGGTATCGAAAATCGGCGTCTTTCTCGATCCTATTGCCGACAAGATCATGGTGGCGGCGGTGATCGTCATGCTGGTCCATTCGGGGCTGGTACATGGCCTGTCGGTGATCGCGGCGTTGATCATCCTGCTGCGTGAGATCATCGTTTCGGGTTTGCGCGAATATCTTGCCAGTCTGCAGGTGTCGCTGCCGGTTTCGCAACTGGCCAAATGGAAGACCGCCTTTCAGATGATCGCCCTTGGCGCGCTGGTGCTGGCGGGTGCCGCGGCCTGGTTTTTGCCGGGGCTGCCGATCCTGCAGATCGGCCTCGCCAGCCTCTGGATCGCCGCGGCGCTGACGCTCATCACCGGCTATGATTATCTGCGCGTCGGCCTGAAGCATATGGCATGACGGTTACGTTGCTGTATTTTGCCTGGGTGCGCACCCGCATCGGCTGCGATGGCGAAACGCTGACCCTGCCGCCGAAAGTGCTGACGGTGGCCGCTTTGCTCAACTGGCTGGCAACACGATCGCCCGGCCATGCCGCCGCGCTTGGCGATCGTGATGCCATCCGGGTCGCCATCGATGAGGCGTTTGCAGGGCTTGATGCCAGCATCGCCGGTGCCCGCGAAATCGCCATTTTCCCGCCAGTTACCGGCGGATGATCAATAGCCGCGTGCAGGCCGAGGCGTTCGATGGCGCCGCCGAAGCCGCCGCGCTGACCGCCGGCCGGCATGATATCGGGGCGCTGGTCAGCTTCACCGGACTGGTGCGCGGCGATGATGGGCTCGCCGCCCTGACGCTTGAACATTATCCGGCGATGACCAAAAGCCAGATGGAAAGGATCGCCGCGACGGCCT
>JBBRIC010000151.1:0-4138 GCA_038221665.1 Sphingomonadales bacterium | reverse complement strand
GTCCGACAGGCCATCGAGGTCGGTGCCTGTGCTTTCGGCCGCGCGGACGGCGCGGCCGGTGATGTCATGCGCTTCGCGAAACGGCACGCCGGCTTCGCGCACCAGCCAGTCGGCAAGATCGGTGGCGGTTGAAAATCCGCTGGCGGCGGCGGCGCGCATGGCGGCAGCCTTGAACGTCAGGCTGGCGATCATCCCGGTCATCGCGGCAAGACACAGCGCCAATGTGTCATGGGCTGCGAACACCGGCGCCTTGTCGTCCTGCATGTCCTTTGAATAGGCCAATGGCAGCCCCTTCATGATGATGGCGAGCTGTTGAAAGGCGCCGAGCAAGTGGCCCGCCTTGGCGCGCACAAGTTCGGCGGCATCGGGGTTGCGTTTTTGCGGCATGATCGATGATCCCGTCGACCAGGCATCGGGCAAGCTGACAAAGCCATAGGGTTGCGAGGCCCAGATGATGATTTCTTCGGCCAGCCGCGACAGATGCAGGCCGGTCAGCGCCGCTGCCGCCAGATAATCCAGTGCAAAATCACGATCGGAGACGCTGTCGAGCGAATTGGCCGTCGGCCGGGCAAAGCCAAGCGCGCTGGCGGTGGCATTGCGGTCAACAGGAAAGCCGGTGCCGGCCAGCGCCGCGCTGCCCAGCGGACATTCATCCATGCGGGCCAGCGCATCGGCAAAGCGCGAACGATCCCGCCCCAGCATCGCCACATAGGCCATCAGATGATGGCCAAGCGTCACCGGCTGCGCCACCTGCAAATGCGTGAAGCCGGGCATGATCGTGGCCGCATGTTCGTCGGCGCGGCCCAATAGCGCCGCCATCAGCGCGGCAAGGCCGCGATCCGTTTCGATAGCGGCCGCCTTTACCCAGAGCCGAAAATCCGTCGCTACCTGGTCATTGCGCGATCGCGCCGTATGCAGCCGGCCAGCGGCTGGCCCGATCAATTCGGCCAGCCGGGTTTCAACCGTCATGTGAATATCTTCAAGCCCGGTATCTTCGGGGACGCCATTGGCCGCATATTCGGCCTCGATGGCTGCCAGCCCGGCCAGGATCGCCGCCACGGCCTCGGCCGGGATGATGCCCTGCTGCCCCAGCATCGTCACATGGGCGCGGCTGCCGGCCAGATCCTCGCGCCATAGCCGCTTGTCGATAGCGATGGAGGCGTTTATCTCGCGCATCACAGCGGCGGGGCCTGCCCCGAACCGGCCCCCCCACATTGGATTGGATTGATCGATGGGCGTAGAGATTGAAAAGCTCCTGCTGCTAGCGAGCGCGGCGCTGGCGCTTGCCGCTTGCGACGCTGGCGATACGAGAAACCCCGCCGCATCGCAAGCAAGCGGCTATGGCGCCGCCCGCGCGGCCTCGGCACCCGTTATCAACGCCATCGACCGCAGCCACGCCGGCAGCCCCGCGCCAACAACGCCGTTTGAAAAACATGGTGGCAAGAAAAGCGATATGGCCCAATTCCGGGGCCAGCGCGTGCTGGTCAACCTCTGGGCGACCTGGTGCGCGCCGTGCATCGCCGAAATGCCCGATCTCGACCGGCTCGCCGCGGCCCGCAAGGGCAAGCTGCTGGTCCTGCCGATCAGCCAGGATATGGAAGGCTGGCAGGTCGTCGATCGCTTTTTCAGGCCCGGCCGCTTTGCAACGCTGACGCCGGTTCTCGACCAGCCGGGCTCCTTTGCCGAAGCCATGAAGGCGCGGGGGCTGCCGATGTCGATCCTTTACGATGAAAAGGGCCGCGAAATCTGGCGCGTCGCGGGGACGCTGAAATGGAATTCGCCCGAGGTGCTGGCAGCGCTTTAGAGCGTGATGACGACAAAGGCTGCGGCTTAACGCGGCGGCGACACGGCTGCCGGCAGATCGCGTCCCGCCTTCATAAACGCCGTTTTCACATCGGGCCGCGCCTTCAGTGTGCGCAGCCGGGCGCGCGCCGCATTGTCCTGCTGGCCGGCGCGATCGGCGATCAAAAAGGGTTGCAGATCAAACAGCATGTCGCTGCGCGTTTCAGGATCGCCGAGGTGGCGGATGACGATTTTGGCCGCTGCATCGATTTTTTCAAGGCAGAGCAAAGCCGATAACCTTGCATCCTCGCTGATCGGGTCGGACTTTTCGGGCGCTGCGGCCAGCAACGGTGCGGCCGCTGTCAGCGCTTCGGCCTTTCGCCCCGATTGCTGCAATGCGCAGGTCCGCGCTTCGATGAGCTTGGCGCGGCCAAAGGCGCTGATCCCGGGCGTCGCGCGATCGGCAAAATCGACGGCGGCGAGCGCGGCCGCTGGCCGGTTGAACCGCACCGCAAGCAACGGATGATTGACCATTGCGGCAATAATGCTTGACCGATTGGCGACAGGCGTTGCCGTCAGCGCGGTGTAGCGCGCCAGGGCGGCATCGATCTGACCGGCATCGGCCAGCAGTGCTGCCTGCAAGGCGATCAACCAGACCTCGCGATCGGCAAGCGCTGCCAGTTCGGCCGCTGTTGGTGCGACGCTGGCCAGCGCCAGCGCTTCTGGTTCCCGCGAGGCGATGTTGAGCGCTTCGGCCAGCCCCAGACGCGCGATCAGCGATTTTGGCTGGCGTTCAAAGCGCGCCCGCGCCGCAGCGACAAAGGCCGCATCGGCGGTGTCCGAGCCCGGGCCCAGACGTTTTTCGACCTGCGGCCAAAGCAACACAAAGCGCCGGTCGATGCCGACCCGGACGAGCGCGACAGGGTTGAGCAATTGATCGACAATCGCCCGTGCGTCCTCGATCCGGTCGCGCGCCACCAGCCCCGCCACCAACCGCAAGCGCAGATTATCGGCGTCGCCCAATGTCGTGTCGGGTGGCGACCAATTGGCCGCGTTGAGCGCATAATCGAGATCAAAGCTGCGCGCCGCATCGGCATCGATAGCGCGCCTGACGCCAGCGATCATGTCGGTCGGCAAGCCGTTCAGCGTCGGCGGGTCGCTGTTGGCGATCAGCAACAGGCTGTCGGCGGCGGCAGCATTGTCGCCCATCAGGGCGCGGATCTTGAACAGCGCCGCCAGCGCGGCCGGCGCCGGTGCTTCGGTATTGGCGATGGCGATTTCGATCGCTGCCCTTGCCTCTGGAATGCGTTCCAGCCGGGCCAGCACAAAGAACCGCAGCAACTGGATGCGCCCCTTTTCGGCAGGAACGATGTTTTCGGTCAACATGGCATCAAGGATCGGCAGCGCCTCGGCGGCGCGATTTGTATCATAAAGCGTCGCTGCGGATTTGAAGCGGGTTTCAAAATCCGCCGATGCGATCGGCGCCGAGGCCATGACGGCCAACGCCATCGGCAGCAGCCACCAGCGCCTGTTCATGCTCGTCACAGCGTTTCCATGCTGCCATGGTAGCGCAGGTTCGGTTGAAGACAATGGCAGCCGGCGTTTGATCGGCAATAGATCGGAGGCGCGAATGTCGCAGGTGGAATTTTTCTTCGATTGTTCAAGCCCCTGGACCTATCTGGGATTCGAGGCGCTGATAGCCGCGGCCGCCGAGGACGGCTTTGCCATCGAATGGCGACCATTCCTCGTTGGCGGCGTTTTCAACAGCGTCAACAAATCCGTTTATGCAATGCGCGCCGAGGTTGCTTCGCCCAAAACCCGTTATTTCTGGAAAGACATGCAGGACTGGATCAAGCGATCGGGCCTGCAAATCAAATGGCAGCCGAGCATATTCCCGATCAATTCGGCCCGCGCCATGCGGGCCTGCATCATCGCCGCCGATGCCGGCGTCTGCGAGGTTTTTGCGCGCCGGGTGTTCGAGCTTTACTGGGGCGAAGACCGCGACATCACCCAGCCCGACGTGCTGGCCATCGCCTGTGCAGCGGCAGGGCTTGATGCCGCAGAGACGCTGGCCGCCGCCGACAGCCCCGAATTAAAGGCGCGGCTGCGCGCCAATGCCGATGAATTCATTGCCCGGGGGGGTTTTGGCACGCCAACCTGCTTTGTCGGCGGCACCGACATGTATTTCGGCCAGGATCGCATCGGGCTGGTGCGCGAGGCGCTGCGCCGGAACGGCTAGAGCCTTTTGCAATCAAGCGGAGTCGGCGCCGGCCCGCGCCCCCGCCCGACCACCCACAGCGTACACTGGAATTGGGTGGTCGGGCGGGGGCGCAGGCCGGCGCCGCCCGTCTGCAAC
>JBBRIC010000150.1:0-4168 GCA_038221665.1 Sphingomonadales bacterium | reverse complement strand
GATCCCGCGAAAACGGCGCTGTCACAATGATTTCAGGCGAGATATCGGCGTGTGACGGATCGCCGGCAGCACCGGCTGTGCCAACTGCCTGCGCCCATAGGGGCGTTGCGGTGCCGGCGAACAGCGCTGCAAGGATAAGGCGGCGAGCGGCCATGAACTGGACTTTCCGATGAACGACTTAGAGATAAAGCGTTTTTCTAAATGTAACACTATATCGTGTCAATGACGCGATCGTTGCAATCATCAATCTTGCGTACTTGTCATCCGCGATCGGTTGACCCCATGCTGGGGCGTGCGCACCATGCGATGGCTCACCGGAAACAGGGGACGAAACATGTCGACACCACGCATATCGAGGCAGTTTGCCGGCTTGGTGACCGTGCTGTGGGCCGCAACCGCGCTTTCATCGGCAACGGCTGCCCAACCCGCAGCAGCCGTTGCCGCGATGCCCGCGACATATGGGCAGCTCACCATGTTGTTTGCCGATTGGCGGCGCACCTTGCTGCCGGTCGTTGCCGATGGCCGGCAGGATTACAGCCCGACTGCGATGCAGCAGCTGGGCAAGGCGTTGAAGGCCTATCGCCAGCGCCTTGCCGGCATCGATCGAAGCGGTTGGCCGCTGCCCGCGCAAAATGATTACCGCCTTGTCGAAGCCGAGATGAACGGCCTCGATTTCGATCTTCGCATCCTTACCCCCTGGGCACGCGACCCGACCTTTTACGCCAATGTCTTTGCCGATTGGAGCGATGTTCCCGCACACGAGGGTCCGTCCGCCCATCCCAACATCAACCTTTATGCCTTCAAATATCCGCTCTCGGCCGGTGATGATCGCAAGCTGACGGCCCAGATCGGCGCCATTCCAGCCAATCTGGCCAACGCCAAAACCAATCTGGCAGCCAGTGTCGCCGCCGATTTGTGGAAATATGGCAGCCGTGCCTTCACCGAGCAGAGCGAAATGCTCGAAAAGCTGGGTGCTGGCACGCTGGTGATGAACACCCTCGATGGCCGCATTCCCGCCAGCATGGCCGGCGCGTCCCCGGCGCTGAAAAAGGCGATTGCCGACGCCAAGGCGGCGACCGACGATTTCGCCGCCTGGGTGGCGTCAGAAGCGCCGAAAAAGACAGGTCCGACGGGACTCGGCAAGGAAAACTACAATTGGTATGTGAAGAACGTCGAACTGCTGCCTTGGGACTGGGATTCGCAGGTAGCGCTTTTGGGCCGCGAGCTCGATCGATCGCTGTCGGCGATGCGGCTGGAGGAAGTGCGCAATCGGGATCTCCCGCCGATCACGCCGCTCGACAATCCCGCGGCGTTCCAAAAGCTTGTCGCGGCGCGCCAGGCGCGCTTCAGCCAGTTCCTTGCCGATACCGGCCTGATGCCCGATGCCCCGTGGAGCCGCACGGCGATCGCCAACCAGGCGATGGACTATACCCCGCTCGCGGAGCGCAACTTCTTCAGCCATGTGACGGCGCAGGACCCGTTCCCGCTGATGTCGCATTTCACCCATTGGATCGACCTTGCGCGGATGCGCGAGACACCCCACGCCAGCCCGATCCGCCGGGTGCCGCCGCTGTTCACCATCTATTCGAACCGTTCCGAAGGCTTTGCTACTGCCTATGAGGAACTGGTGATGCAGGCGGGACTCTATGACGACATTCCGCACGGCCGCGAGCTTGTCTGGGCGATGCTCGCCAACCGCGCCGCGCGCGGGCTGGCATCGCTGCATGTCCAGTCAAACGAGATGGATTTGGCGCAGGCCGGAAAATTTCACGCCGAATGGACGCCGCGTGGCTGGTCCGATCCCAATTCCCGCCTCGTTGGCTTCGAACAGCTGTTGTATGCCCGCCAGCCGGGCTATGGCCCCAGCTATGTCACCGGCAAGATGCAGCTCGATCATCTGCTCGCGGCCGTTTCCCACGCCAACGAGGTAGCCGGCCGGCCGTTCGTGCTGAAGGACGTGATGCAAAAGGTGATGGACGCCGGCATCATCCCGGTGGCGCTGATCGAAGCCGAGGTGCTGGACGGCAGCGCCAAATAGGGCAAGATTGGCCGGGTGCGGGCCTGCTGCACGCTTTATCGCTGCCGTTGTCACGGAGGATGCAATGGCGACTGCGGCGGCAGCAAATTATCACGCCAGGATGCAGCGAGTGCTCGATTATATCGATCGGCATCTCGATGAGGATCTGGGTCTTGATCGATTGAGCGCGGTCGCCGCCTTTTCCAGGCACCATTTCCATCGGCAGTTCGTGGCGTGCTTCGGGATCACCGTGCACCGCCATGTCCAGTTGCAGCGCCTCAAACGCGCGTCCTATCGCCTCGCGTTTCGGCAGGACAGCGTCACGGCGATTGCACTGGATGCTGCCTATGAAGCGCCAGATGCATTTGGCCGGTCTTTCAAGCAGACGACCGGACAAACGCCGACGGCTTTCCGGAAATCGCCCGATTGGGCGTCGTGGCATGCGGCTTTCGAGCCACCAACCACAAGGACCATGCCCGTGACCAAAGATTTTACGCCAGCCGATGTTCGCCTGATCGATTGTCCCGACATTCCCGTCGCCTTGATGCAGCATCGTGGCGATCCCGCATACATCGGCGTTACTATCCAGCGCTTCATCGCTTGGCGCAGAGCCAATCGGCTGCCGCCGGCGCGCCACGCCACCTATAATGTGTTCCACACCGATCCGAACTCAACCCCGGTCGACGATATGCAGATCGATCTTTGCGTCGCTACGTCACGCCCGCTAACCGCCGCCGATGTGGATATGGTCCCGGGCGTCATTCCCGCCGGGCGATGCGCGGTGCTCCGCATCATCGGCTCGGCGGGCAATCTCGAACCCGGCTTCACCTGGCTGTACCGGTACTGGCTGCCCCGGAGCGGCGAAGAAATCCGAGATTTCCCGCCCTATTGCCAACGGATAAGCTTCTTCCCGGATGTGCCGGAGCACGAGGCCATAACGGACCTTTATCTGCCGCTCCAATGACATGCAAAAAGGGGGAGAGGTTCGCACCCCTCCCCCTGAATTGCCGCCAGATGGCTCGGCTTACATCTTGTAGCTCAGGCGGACATAACCGAACTGGCCCGGCACGTCATAGGTGGTCGGATCATAGTTGGGGCCGGTGCAGCTGAAGCATGCCGGCGGGTTGCGGTTGAAGACGTTGTTGACGCCCACAGTGAGCGCCGCGCGGCGTTCAAGGGTCGGCAGCGTGTAAACCAGCTGGACATCACCATAAAAGGTGCTCTTCAGCTTCTTGCCATCGGCTTCATACACGGCATCGATGTAACGCCCGGTGAAGGCCGCACCGAAATCACCGATCTGCCAATCGAGAATGCCCGTGCCCTTGAACTTGGGATAGGACTGATCGGGGAACCCGCGCGTGGTACCGCGATAATCACTGGTGGTGAAACCCGTCTGCGCCGGGGTGCTTTCGGTGTATTTCAGCAGGAAGTTGCCATTGATCATCAAGCCAAAATTACCCGCCGACGTGGCACGGCTGCGGTAGTTGAACATCACGTCGATACCGCGGGTCTTCACTTCGCCGATGTTCTGCAACAGGCCATTGACGCGGGTGATCAGGCCATTGGGCGTGCGGCTGATGGCGGCGCAGCTGAGCGCATCGCCGCCAAAGGCGCAGCGTTGCAGCGTGATCGCCGCATCGATGGGCGCAATCGCGCCATCCACGGTGATGTCGTAGTAATTGGCTTCGAGGCTCAACACGCTGGCAAAGCCGCTTTCACGGGCCCAAACCGGGCTGTAGACGCCGCCGAACAGCCAGGTTTTCGATTTCTCGGGCTTCAACGCATTGTTGCCACCGGTCGTGACCGAAACCTGGCCGCCATTTGGCTCCTGATAGCTGCCGCTGGCAGGCACGCCATTGGCGATGCAATTGGCCTTCACGGTCGCGCTCGTTCGCCAGGGCGATCCGGCGACGTTGGTGCAGGGATCATCGATCGGCGCATCGCTGCGGGAAGCGGCGCCGAACAATTCGCCGATGCTGGGCGCCCGGAAACCGGTGGCATAGGAAGCGCGGAGCAGGATGTCCTGCACCGGCTTCCACTGGGCGCTGCCCGTGTACGTCGTGCTCGATCCACTAATCGAATAATTGGCGTGGCGAACCGCGCCATCAACTTCGAGCAGCTGGAAGAACGGCGCATCCTTCAGGATCGGAA
>JBBRIC010000149.1:0-4224 GCA_038221665.1 Sphingomonadales bacterium | reverse complement strand
CGACCCAGCCCGCCGCCGGATCGACCGTCATCGGGTCGGCGCGCCAGGGCAGATACGATGTCCACAAGGTTTTCGATGTGTCGCCCGGCACTATGCCTTTCCAGTCAAACCCCGGTGCCCGCACCGGGAAGCGCGCATTATAGAACATGCCGATATGGCCGGCGGCATCGGCATAGATGAAATTGGTGCCATTGATGGCCTGCATGTCCATGACCTTGCGCCAGGCATCGAAGTCCCTGGCCTTGTTCAGCCGGTAATATTGTTCGACCTGGCGGACATCGCCGATGCCGGCATAACGCAGCGCGAAATAGCCCTGATCATTCTTGATGACCGGGCCCTGTTTGGATCGATAGAAGGTCCGCGGGATCGGCAGCACCAACGGCCCCAGCTTCACTCGCAGCCAGGCAGTCTGTTTTTCCAAAGGCTCCCATTTGCCATCGAAGCGATAGGCGGTGCCTTCCGCATTTACGGTCAGCCGATAGGTGTCGATCAGATCGGGTTTGTTGACGGTATTGGTCCAGCCGAGCGTCTTGTTATGGCCAAGCAACGGATAAGGCGCGCCGGGGAACAGCGCGCCGGCAAAATCCCAGCCCTCATCAGAATGCACAACGACTTCCCACCAGGTCACGCCGCCTTCCCAGGGCTGGTGCGAATTGACGATCAGCCGGGTAACGCCATCGGCCGCGCGCTTGCCCGAAACTGCAAAGGCGTTGGAGCCACGTTCGTCAGGGGGGCCGGCATCGCGTGGCACCGGCTTTCCTGCGACCAGTGCCGACAAGGGCCGGTCAAGGCCAAAGAAAAACGGCGATCGCAGCATGAAGCCAGCAACGATATCGCGGCCATTGATCGGGAAAAGGCCGCGAATTCGCTGCTCGGCGGGATGTTTGGCCGCATAATCGTTGATGCCCTGCGCATAGGCTTCGACAAGCGCGCGTGTTGGCAGCGATAATTCGCCATAATGATCCCGCGCCGTGCGATTGGCATCGAGCAGCGCACCGGCGAAATCCACCTTGGCACCATCCTGGCCGGTGATCGCGCCGCCCCTGCCCCGCACGGCAGCGATCACCTCTTCAAGGTTACGGAAATCATCTTCGGCATGGGCGATGGCGAGGCCATAGCCGACGTCGGCGTCGGTTTTGCCGAAAATATGCGGCACACCCCAGGAATCGCGGACGATGCGGACACGATAGTCGCGTCGGGGATCGGCAACCGAGCCGCTGGCGGTCAGATTGTCCCAACTCGCAAGGCCGACCAGCACCGCGGCGCCGATAAACAGCAAGACCAGCAAGGCGCGCATCCAGTTCGGCATCTCAGCGGGCATCCTCGATGGTGGCGCCGGCCTTGCTGAGGCCCTTTACAGGTTGCAGCACGGCAAAACCGGCAAGACAGCCGACCGGCAGCGAACCGATGTCGCGGGACGCTGAAATCACGCTCATCACCAAAATTCCCCCTGTTTCAAAAACGCTAGCCGCCAGCTTGCCGGCCGGCAAGCCCCCATCCCGCCCGTCGATCGGGATGCAACCATTGCGCCCCCCTGGCCGTAATTAGCTTGCAGATACGGGAGAGGGACAATGATGGCTTGGAGCGGCAACCATGGGAACGACAATTTCGGTGGTGGTGGCGGCCGCGTGCGCCTGTTGATCGCCGATCGGCTGCCGCTGGTTGCCGAGGCCTTGTCCGTGCTGGTCAGCGCCCGGGGTTTCCCGGTTGTCGCCCGCGCCCATCATGGCATCGATGCGGCAACGATAATCGCCGGAGGCGGCGTCACCCTTGCGCTGGTCGACCTTGATCTGTCGGAACCGGGCGTTGTTGCCATGTTGCGCGATCCCGCCTGCCGGCAGGTGCCGATGATCGTCATGGCGGCGAGTGCCGAACACCCGGGCGTCGCAGCGGCGCTGGCCAGCGGTGCCGCCGGGCTGATCCTCAAAAATGATGGCGCCGACAGCCTTTTACACTGTATTGCAACGGTCGTTGCCGGCGGTAAATGGTATGATCTGTCGGCCCGCAACCGGGCGCAGGACCATGCCGACGCCGTCAACAGCGCGGTGCAACTGACGCGCCGCGAACGCGATGTCGCCCGGCTTGTCGCCACCGGCCAGCGCAACCGCAATATCGCCGGCGCGCTTGGGATTTCCGAAGGCACCGTGAAAATGCACCTGCACAAGGTCTATGCCAAGCTGGGGCTGGAAAGCCGCACGCAGCTGGCGATGGACGAACGCTTTCGCATGCTGGGCTAAAATGTCGTTCCTCATCCCGGGCCAGGCCCGGATGACGACTTCAGGGTTCGAAACCGGGGATCATCCCGAAAGCGAACGCAGCTTTGGCGGCCGCGATCAGGCCGCCAGATCGGCCAGCGGCAGATCGACCTCGGTCAGCGCGTCGAGGAATTGATCGCTCGAACGGTCCCAGCTGAACCGCGCGCCATAGCGCCGGCATTCGCTTCGATCGGCGGTCAATGCCATGCGCAGCGCATCGCCTAGATTTTCCGCCACCGCACCGATACGGCCGCCGGCAAGGCTTTCGGTGCCGCAACCCTCCAGCCCCAGAATATCGAGAGGCCCGGGAACCGGAAAGCCCGCGACCGGCGTGCCGCTGGCCAGCGCCTCGATGATCACCAGCCCAAAGGTATCGGTGCGGCTGGGAAAGGCCAGCACATCGGCGCCAGCATAGGTCGACGCCAGTGCTTCGCCATGCAGCGCCCCCATGAAATGTGCGTTTGGAAACCGTTGTTGCAGATCATCGAGCGCCGGGCCATCGCCAACGACAACCTTGCTGCCTGCCCAGGGCGCTGCGAGAAAAGCCTCGATATTCTTTTCGACCGCCACCCGCCCGACATGCAGCGCGATCGGCCGCGGCATATCGGCAAAGGCCGGGTGATGATCCAGATCCGGGCGGAACAGCGCCAGATCGACACCGCGCGTCCACGGCCGCGTTTGCGTGAGGCCATGCTCCGCCAATTCGGCCGCCAGACGCGGGGTTGCGACCAGAATATGCTGGGCCGGGCGGTGGAACAGGGCCAGCAGGCGCCACAACAGCGCTGGCGAAATACCGGTTCGTGCCGAGATATAATCCGGGAAACGGGTGTGAAAACTGGTGGTGAAAGGGATTTTATGGGCAAGGCACCAGCTGCGCGCCAGCCAGCCCAAAGGGCCCTCGGTGGCGATATGAACGGCATCGGGATCAAAGCCGGCTATAGCCTTTGCGACCCGGCGGCGGCTGGTCAACGCCAGGCGAATTTCCGGGTAGCTCGGCATCGGCAGGGACAGAAACCGATCGGGCGTGATGGTCTGGACGCTATGACCGCGCGCCGTGATGATATCGACGACCGTTGACAGGGTGCGCACAACCCCATTGACCTGCGGCGTCCAGGCGTCGGACACCAGGGTGACGCGCATCAGGCCGGGACCTGTTCGGGACGCATTACAGCGGCAACCACCTTGTCGGCACTCGCATCGATACCCGCAGCGTTCGCCAGCCGACGGTGATGTTCGGCCCAGTCGATGATCTCGATGCGGCCGTCGCTGTGTTCGACGAGCGCCGTGCAGCTTTCTACCCAATCGCCGTCATTCATATAGGTGATGCCATCGATATCGCGGATTTCGGCGGAATGGATATGGCCGCAAACCACGCCATCGACACCGCGTTCCCGCGCCGCATGGGCGACAACCTCCTCAAAACGCGAAATGAACGAAACCGCATTTTTGACGCGATGCTTGATATAGGCCGAAATCGACCAATAGGGTAGGCCGAACTGCCGCCGGACGCGGTTGAACCAGACGTTCAAATGGAGCAGCCCCGAATAGCCGATATCGCCCAGAAAGGCGAGCCAGCGGGCATACAGCACGACGCCATCGAATTCATCGCCGTGCAATACCAGCAGCCTTCGGCCATCGGCGGTCGTGTGGATCGCCTCCGAAACGATTTCGACACCGCCAAAGGCAAGCCCGACATAATCGCGGGCGCCCTCATCATGATTGCCGGGCACATAGATGACGCGGGTGCCCTTGTGCGCCAGTTTCAGCACGCGGCGAACGATATCATTGTGGCGCTGTGGCCAATACCAGCCGCGCTTCAGGCGCCAGCCGTCGATGATGTCACCGACGAGATAGAGCGTTTCGGGTTTGATCGAATGCAGGAAATCATGCAGCAACTCGGCATTGCAGCCAGACGTGCCAAGATGGGTATCGCTGATCCAGACGGTGCGGAACTTCATCTTGCCGCGCG
>JBBRIC010000148.1:0-4227 GCA_038221665.1 Sphingomonadales bacterium | reverse complement strand
ATCAGCAATCGCAATTCCATCGAGCAATCGGACCTGTACGAAATCGATGTCGCGACGGGCATCCTGTCACGCCTTAATCGGCCGGGCGTCGCCAGCTATAATGGCGCCCGTTATGGCCAGAACGGCATGGTCTATGTCACGTCCGATCTTGGTAACGACTTGCAACGGCTCGGAACGATCGATCGCGCCCACGGCTTTCGCCAACTCGTCACCGGCCCATCGCTGTGGGATGTCGAAGAATTCGATATCGCGCCAGACGGCCGTTTTATTGCGTACACGCGCAACGAAGCCGGCATCAGCAGGCTGCGTTTGATCGATTCGGCGACAGCTTCGCTTATCGGTGAGGCAACGCTGCCGGCTGGCGTTATTTCGGGCTTGAAGATCGCCGCTTCGGGGGCGATCGGATTTTCGCTGGCCAGCGCTACATCCCCCGCCGACGCGTGGAGCCTTGACCCCAAAACGCTTGTCGCGACACGCTGGACAACGAGCGAAACCGGCGGGCTCGACTCTGCGAAAAACCGCGAACCGGAACTGGTGACGGTCAAGTCCTTCGATGGCCTCGCGGTCTCGGGTTTCCTGTATAGCCCCGATCCGACGAAATTCCCCGGCAAGCGGCCCCTGATCGTCGATATTCATGGCGGCCCCGAAGGACAGACGCGCCCCGGTTTTCTCGGGCGCACCAATTATCTGATCAACGAAATAGGCATCGCAGTTTTCTATCCCAATGTCCGCGGATCAACGGGCTATGGCAAAAAATTTGTCGGGCTCGACAATGGCCCGTTCAAACGTGAGGATTCGGTAAAGGACATCGGCGCCTTCCTCGATGCGCTTGCCGCCCGCCCCGATATCGATGCCTCGCATATCGCCGAAACCGGTGGCAGCTATGGTGGCTATATGTGCTACGCCACCGCCATCAACTATGGTGATCGGCTGAAGGGCGCCATTTGCGCGCGGCCGATTTCCAATTTCGTGACCCTCCTTGAAAACACCGAAAGCTATCGCCGCGACCTGCGCCGCGTTGAATATGGCGACGAGCGCATCCCGGCCCAGCGCGCCAAGCTGCTGGCAATTTCACCGCTGACGCACGTTGCGGCGTTGAAAGTGCCGCTGATGGTTGTCACCGGGTCGAATGATCCGCGGGTGAAACCGTCGGAATCATACCAGATGGTCGAGGCTGTGCGCGGGCAGGGCGGCACCGCCTGGCATCTGATCGCCAGCAACGAAGGCCATGGCTACCAGAAGAAGGAAAACCAGGATTTCGAATTCCTGGCGCGGCTGGCGTTTTGGAACGCGACGCTGCTCAATTAGGACGGTCGGGGTCGGTCGATATCAATGTGCTGCCGATAGCAAAATGCCGGGCAGGGTTTCCCCTGCCCGGCATTTCATGCGCAAATTGCCGTTCAGGCAGCAACAGCGTTGGTGCGGCGGCGACGCGCTGTCGCGCCCACCAGGCCGAAGCCGGCAATCAGCATGGCCCAGCTGGCGGGTTCTGGCACCGCTGAAGCGCTGACCCCGTCGAGCAGCGAGAATGGCGGCACGCCGTCTGGGTGGCCGACGGCGAGGAACGACAATACTTCGGAAGCGCCTGCAGCCGTGAAGATGAAGCGTTCCGCGCGCCAACCACTGAAGCCGCCCGTCGAATTGAAATAGGTCGCGGTTGATTGAACGGGGCCGTTGCCAAGCTTGACGTTCCAATGCTCATCCTGCGGACCTGTGAACCCGGCCTGCTGGGCACCGGCCCAATAGAATTTCACGGCGTAGGACTTGCCAGCGACAAGGCCGATCAGCGTCTGTTCGATCGGCGCAACGCCAAAGGCGCCATCAGCGGCAACGAAATTGCCGCCATCGGGGCTGGGGCCAAGGCCGTTGGTGAAGCCGTTGGCGGGCCCCCACAGCGTGAGGCCGCCATATTGCCCGGTCGAGCCGACACTGTCCGCCGTCGCCCCATCGAACACGAAATTATAGCCTGCCGACGACCAGCCGGTTGCAATCGTGTTGTTGTCGATCTGGCCGATGCCATTGGTCAGGATTTCGAACCCGCCATTGGTCACCAGGTTCATGGCATTTGCCGTGCCGCCCATGGTGCCCGCAATAAGCACCGCTGTGGCAAGCATTCTGATTTTGATATATTTTTGCACGTTATGATCCCACCTGTTTGCGGTTGCTGAAAGCGTTTGTTTCATGGATGGCGCATGTCCAGCAGCGTGAGCTTGCCTTTTACGTTTCATTCACAATTCGGTTCATATCGTGCATTTTTCATTTCGGCAACACCTTATCCACGATCATTAAGATTAAATTAAGCAAAAGGCGGCAATGCCTCTGCGGATGGATCGCGCAACAGGCGCTCGGCGCTTCGATATGGCACTTGCGCCATCGTCGGTCGTTCGCCACACCGAACCGATGATTGCACTTCCGCCGCTCCAAGCTGTCATCGTGCCGGTCACGCCGCTCCAGCAGAATTGCACCCTGATCTGGTGCACGAAAACCATGCGCGGCGCCTTTACCGATCCCGGCGGCGATCTTGATCGCTTGATGGCGGTGGCGAAACAGCACGGCGTTACCATCGAGAAACTGCTCGTAACCCACGGCCATATCGATCATTGCGGGCTTACCGGCGTGCTCGCCAAACGCCTTGGCGTGCCGATCGAAGGCCCGCATCCCGATGACAAGTTCTGGATTGATCAGGCGCCCATGGTCGGTGCCCAATATGGCATCGACGGCGCAGCCGCCTTTACGCCCGATCGCTGGCTGTTCGATGGTGACACGGTGACGGTGGGGGACCTCAGCTTCGATGTCTATCACTGCCCCGGCCACACCCCCGGCCATGTGGTTTTTCACCACGCCCCGTCCAACCTCGCAATCGTCGGGGACGTGCTTTTTCAAGGCAGTATCGGCCGCACCGATTTCCCGCGCGGCAACCACGGCGATCTCATCCACGCCATCACCACCAAGCTTTGGCCATTGGGCGGTGAAACAGCCTTCGTCCCCGGCCATGGCCCGATGTCCACATTCGCTGCCGAGCGGCGCAGCAATGCTTTTGTCGCGGACGTGGTTCTTGCCTAGCGGCCCGGCGCGATTATTGTAGCGCCGAAATCCAATCGATCACGAGCGTTTCAAGCTGCAATCGCGCATCTGACCAACTGTGATCGGTCGGGACATGTGCCGTTGTAACCCGGGTGCCGCCGGCGGCGCGGATGGCAGCCACCAGCGAATCGCTGCCCGGCGCCAAGCCATCATCGGATGTCAACACCAGCATCGGCAATTTGGCTAGGCCGGCAGCGCCTGCAGCGTCACGGTTTACGGCGGCGTTTGCGATCAATTCGTCGGCCATGATTTCCGGTGATGTATCGGCGAGCGTTTCGCTGTTCGCAGCTGACCGCTCGATCAGCTGTGCCCGCGGTGCACCGCCCACAAGCCCGAGATCGGCGAGCGAAATGGTGATCACGCCCTTCAACGCGGGATCATGGGCTGCGGTCAACGCCGTTGCCCAGGCCCCCATACTGTGCCCCGCGAGCACCAGTCGGGATCGATCAACGCCCAGTTGCGCGGCGATGGCGGGCCGCCGCAGATAGGCCAGTACGGCCGCCGTATCTTCCGGAACATGGGCAAAGCGAAACGACCCCGGGCTTCCCCAACTGCCACGATAGTTGAAAGTGATCGCGTTCCAGCCGGCCCGACGTACCGCCTGCGCCAGATCGAGGTTTTTTTCATTGCCGGGCCACCCATGCGCGATGACCAGCGTGGGGTGCGGCCCGGCGCCGGCGGCGAGATAGGCAACGCCATTGATCGCTAAATCGCCGGATGGAATATGCAACACTTCCATGCGCGCCGGATGCACGGCGTCGCGCGGCGGATCACTTACCAAAGCAGCCGGCGCCCGCGCCAGCGATGGCGTGGCGAGCAGCAGTGCCAGCAGCAAAATCCGCATTCTGAAAGGCCCCTCGATGGCTTCCACCCTAGCGAAGCGGAGCAGCCCGAGATAGCGTCGGCGCATCATATTTCGTGAAAGGATCGTTATGTCCATCGATCGTCCCGCCATCTCGCAAGCCATGATCGATCTTTATGACCGGTTCACCCATGGCGGCGGCAGCCGCCGTGATCTCATCATCGGCATGGCGCGGCTGGCTGGAGGCACGGCGGCGGCACTGGCGGTGATTCCGCTGATCGAGGCCCGCGCCGAAGCAGCATCGATGATCAGCGCCGATGATCGGCGGCTTATCAGTGATC
>JBBRIC010000147.1:0-4358 GCA_038221665.1 Sphingomonadales bacterium | reverse complement strand
TATTACGTCAACGTCCATACGGCCGCCTTCCCAAAGGGAGCGATGCGGGGACAGTTAAGCCGCTGAGGCTGAAGCCAGGGGGCGCCCCGGATCACACCTTTATGGGTTCGGGTGGCCGACACGGCCTCGTTGACCACCTGGCTTCATAATGTTTGGAGTCAGCCACTGCCTCGCAACTTCGATGCGGCGGCGAAGACCCAATATCGCACATGCGACGAGGCTAAATCGCCGCTCGACCACTGCCATTCGTTCATTAATGTCCCATGACCGAAAAAGGGCGGTGCTCTAAGCAGTTGAACGGCATGGCTCGGTTGGTTCCTCGATCGCAGCTTCTGCGAAGTCAGGCGCGGTTAGCTGAAGCTGTTATGTGATGCTCGAAGTCGCATGCCGGGTAACCTTAAGCCGACCATCCGAGCGTTTGGCAGATCGCGCACTTAGGAAGCTCCAATGGCCCGCATGCCCTAAGCTTTGCGGGCAAGAATGGTGAGCCAAGGCTGTAAATCGGCGTCGAAGTGGAACCCTCCCGTTTTGCTACGTAACCAATTGAAGTTATGCCTGAACCCGATATTAGCAGGGGGTCCCGATCGGCGCCGATCGGGACCCCCTCCGCGAAAGAACAGACTGCCATTACAATCAGTTGCCTCGAACCTGGTGGGGTCCCGCTTCGACGCCGATCCACAAGGAGGGACAGCCCGCAAACTTCAGACCCCCAAACTCCTTTAGCAGGGCCAATCCGCAGGCGCTATGCCGCTGAAGTGACCAATGCCCGATGTCCGCAAGCCGGCGGCTAAACGGATAATGCGAGGAACCGGTGCATCCGCTGCGCAACTTCCTCGTCATGGTCCAGCCAGATATGCCCGCCATCGGGCAGGATGGTTAGTTCGGACTGAGGCACAATCGCTGCGATCTTGCGCGCGATGGCGGCTGTGCCGAAGCGGTCGTCTTCCGCCGAGATCAGCAGCACCGGCATGCGTAACTGCAAAAAAACCATCGGCGCCGGATGCCCGGCCTGCTGCGCATCGTTCAGCATACCCTTTATCCGTGCGCTGATCGGCATGATATCAAACAGTATGGCAAAGGACCGGGCGCGTTCGGCTTGATCGACCTTGGCTAACAACGCCGGGTCAGTTGCGAGCAGCGTGCCGATCAGCTTTTCAGGCGCCGTGTTCAACGCTGACCAATAGGCAAAATCGGACATCAGCAACGTGCGCACAGCCGTTTCCTGCAACGCGCTCATTCCAACAGGGTCGCTGCCATCGACATTCGCTGCGGGCACGAGCAGCACTTGCGCCGCGCAGCGGTCTGGATGCCGCAGGGCAAAGGCGGTCGCCGATAGCGCCCCTGCGGACCCGGCTGCGACCGCGAGACGGTCAATGGCGAGATGGTCGAGCAGCAGGGCAAGGGCATCGGCCTGATTGACGAGCGACGGGTCTGCAGGAAAATGACTGCGTAAATAGCCAAAGCGCGAAGGCGCAATAATTCGATGCCCAAGCCGCTTCAGTTTCTCCGCAAAGCGCAGCCCCTGATCGAACCCGCCGGCGGTGCCGTGGATCATCAGCAGCGGCGGGCCGGAAACTGCGATGGCGTATTCGAGCGTGCCGAAGGGTGTGGTGACGGTTGAACTGCGCCCGACAATGCGACGATCTGCGGCTTCAACCGCCCACCGGAACCGTGACCAAACATAGCTACCGCCGATCAGTGCCCCCGCGCCCACGCCGAGCAACCACTGCCGCCGGGTAGACAGCGTCATCGCCGCCTGGATCTGCCGACGAACAGCGGCAGTAGTGCCGCGATGATTTGCGTGGTCAGGCCGATAAACCCTGCAGGGGTAGCCAGCCCCGCCCATGTTCCAGCCCACGTCCGGCCGAACAAGGCGACGCCGACCAGTGTCTCGAACAGTGCCAGCAGCAAAAGAAACCACAGCACCATTGCCCCGCGCCCTGAAAGCCCAGACAGCACCTGCCAGCGCCGAATTGCCCACCGGCACACGAAAAATGCCGCAGTCAGCATCAGCGGCACCTCCAACAGTGTCGCGCTCAGCACGCCGAGCTTTGGCGCAACGAACAGCACACGGATGGTACCGAGAACGAAGCCAAGCGCGAACAGCACGAGGAAGTAGAAGGTTGCGGCAATCAGAGTACGTTTCATAGCTGGTCAACAAGCGCCAGATAGCGCGTGTCGGTATCGCTACATGCCGCCATTTGCACCCGGACAGGTGCGGCGGATTGCGAACAAGAGGCGGCCCGCCGCGCCAGACCCAGACCTGCGCTTGCGGCGGCAGTAGCATTGGCTCCCGATAATGGGTGTCTGCGGTTCAACGCCCGGCTCCTGACAATATGGTCGATAGCACAAATCTTGACGGGATTCGCTGTCATCCGAGCCGGCTGCGAGCCAAGCTGCTCAACGCCGACCCGTCGGCGGTCGCGATAGATTCGTCCAGTGATCGAGATGAGTACGCTGATCTACCTGTTCAGTGTGTCCGCAAGCCGATCGGCTTGCGGACACACCTGCACTGCTCCAAAATCAGGTTTGTTGATGCTCTTGAAGCGCCAGTCTCATATCAATGGCACGATGATTTTCGCAGTGAGGGGCGGTTAAACGGATGGATTCGACAATGACCGGTATCGCCATTGGCTACGCCTGCTGCTCGAATGACAGACAGGACCTCACCAAGCAGCGCGAAGCACTGCTGAAGTTCGGCGTTGCCGAGGAGCGTATCTACACCGACCACTCCAGAACGGTGAATGCTGGCACAGCACCAAATGACGCCGTCGCGCGTTGACTGATGATACGTCGCATTGCCCCCAGCCTCATCGCCCCCCTGTTGCTGACGACGTGCGTCGGCGCTCCGCCGGTCGTCGTGCCCGCCCCGCAACCGGCCTTTAACGCGCTGGCGTTCTTTTCCGGCCACACGCTGGGTACCGGCCAGCTGAGAAAACTGTTCTCGGCGACCGAGCAGACCATTGTGCATGGCAGCGGCCGGGTCGAAAACGGCACGCTTGTGCTCGACCAGATCGTGGCCGAAGGCGATAAACCCGCGCGCCATCGCACGTGGCTTATTCATTCCGACGGGCCGGGCCATTATGTCGGCACACTAACCGATGCCACAGGACTGATCGTCGGCGAAAGCGACGGCAACCGGCTTCATCTCGCCTTTACCCTGAAGGGCGGCCTGCCGACCGACCAATGGCTCAGCCTCGCCGCCGACGGGCAATCGGCGCACAACATTATGGTTGTGAAGAAGCTCGGTCTGCGCGTCGCCGTGCTCGACGAGGACATCCGCAAGACCGAGTAGGCGCGTGTAAATAGGCGCCGAAGCGGGACCGCTGCGATGGCTGCTTTTGGTGGGAAGCTGCCATTGGGCTAGTGGCGCTCTCGATTCTCGGTGCCTTCACCGGGCGTAATAAAAAGCGCAGAACCGGGAAGCGGAACATTTGCAGTGTGCCAAACCCCGGGCGGTACGATTACGAAGTCATTCGGTTGCAGAATTAGCTTAGTCTGACTGCCGTCTAGCTCGAATATAAGCTCAAGCGTGCCACTAAGTTGAAGAATGAACTCTTCACCGTTGGGGTGGCGTTCCCAGCTCATCCAATTTTTGTCGCTATTGATTTGGCTGATGAGGCGGCCTGGCGGCAACATGCTGATACCGTTCTGCCAAAAATCACTCTTTACCTGGACGGGTTGACATGAATTTGGCTCGCTCAGCTGCGCAAAATATTTGCCAAATCGATACGCCCTTAACGGCGCATTACTGCTGGTGATGCGCTCGCTTGTCATAAGCCATTATTTTCCGCTTTGGAGCCAAGTTTCGCAACGTCCGTTCGATAAAAGGTACAATCTGATGCAAATCGGCATGAGCAAGTCTGGCAAGGACAATATCATATCCCACATAATGTTTTTCGAGAAAAAAAACGCCGGGTTCCCGGTTCATCAATTCATCCCGCTCATCCGGGTCGATGCCCTTCAACACAATCGAGTTGTCCCACAACCGATGACGAGAAAGGAGCGCAGTTCCTATTTTGAGTGACGGTTCACCATAAGAATTAGACAGTTCCACACCATCAAAGCATGCCGTAAATTTCACTACCTCAGCCCAGCTCGTCATGCTTCACAACCTTTGACATATAATGAGCCAGCGTCCGCCTACAGGCAATTCGTGCTATCACTGACGCGTCCGCAATTGGGGCGAAAGCGGTCGCGGCCAGCGTGTCCGTTTAGGGACGGTGAACACCGCTCACACGCAAAACAAGCCCTTCCCGACGTCGGAGATAGTCTGGCAGGAGACAACGACGGGTCCGTTGGGCACTCGCAACATCGACTATATATACGGAGACCACATCACCATCCACGCGCCCGCG
>JBBRIC010000146.1:0-4467 GCA_038221665.1 Sphingomonadales bacterium | reverse complement strand
GTGCCGGGTCAGGGCTTTGCGACCGGCTATTTCGAGCCCGAGATTGCCGGTTCAAGGCTGGCGGCGCCGGGCTATGCGGTGCCGATCTATCGTCGCCCGGCCGACCTCGTGGATGTCGATCTCGGCCAGTTCGCCGATGATCTGAAAGGCCGCAAGGTCAGCGGGCGGATCGAGGCGGCGGCGCTGCGCCCCTATCCCGACCGCGCCGCGATCATGGCCGGGGCCCTCGCCGGCAAGGGACTGGAGCTTGGCTTTGCGGCTGACCCCTATGCGCTGTTTTTTCTGGAAATCCAGGGGTCCGGCCGCTTGCGCCTGCCCGATGGCGCTATCATGCGGATCGGCTATGCCGGCCAGAATGGTCGCGACTATGTCGCCATCGGGCGGGTGCTGGCAGCGCGCGGCGCCCTGCCCAAGGGCGGCGTCAACATGAACAGCATTTTGGGCTGGCTGCGCGCCCACCCCGCCGACGCCCCGGCGCTGCTGGCCAGCAACCCGAGCTATGTGTTTTTTCGGGAACTGACGACGCTGTCCGCCGATGATGGCCCGGCCGGCGCCATGGGTATTGCGCTGACGCCAAAAATCTCGGTTGCCGTCGATCCGGCTTTTGTGCCGCTTGGGGCGCCGCTGCTGATAACGACGACTGTGCCCGGCGCTGGCCCCGAAACCATGACGATGGTCGCACAGGATAGCGGCGGCGCGATCAAGGGCGCCAACCGCGTCGATCTGTTTCGCGGCGCCGGCCCGATCGCCAGTGCCGAAGCGGGCGCGCTGGCGGCGCCGGCAGTGGTTTCGATCCTGCTGCCGCAGGTCGCGGCGGCGCGGCTGTTGCAGCAGCACTGAAAGGTGGCGCGCCGGCTGTCACCCGATGAACAGGCGCTGTGGCTGCGTGTTGCAGAAAGCATCCGGCCACTTCCCGGCCGCATACGGCCAGCGCCGCTGCCCGCACCCGCAAAACCTGCTCATGCCTTGCGCGATCCCGTCGTCAGTGTCCCGATTGCGCCGCCGCGGCCGCTGGCGCCATCGCGCCCCCCGCGCCCGACGGCGGCGGCGGCAACGCTGGATGGCAGTTGGGACAAACGCCTGCGAACGGGCGATGTCCGCCCCGACCGGGTCGTCGATCTTCATGGCCATAATCTGGCGACGGCCCATGCGCTGCTGGCGACAACGCTCGATCAGGCGATTGCCGCCGGCGATCGCATCGTGCTGATCGTCACGGGCAAGGGTCGCATTGACCGCCCGGCCCGGATTCGGGCCGAACTGGCGCACTGGATCGACACGGGCGGCCATCGCCGCCATGTCGCGGCGTTGCGCCCGGCACACCCGCGCCACGGCGGCGGCGGCGCTTTCTACCTGATATTGCGTCGCTGAATCCGATGCGATGATGGTAAGATCGAGAGGGTCATCGCAAATCTTACAGTTACGGACCTGTTTGCAGGGCCAAAGGCCTCCGGCGGGCCGGGCCGCTAGGCCCAGCACCCACTGGAGTTATTAAAACCAGATTAGGGAATATTTTACCCAACTAACAAAAGTGGGTGCAGGGCCCCGGGCCCTGACCGCCGGAGGCAGTTTTTTGGCTTTCGATGCGTCAAACAAAGCGGTTTTTGGTATCAATCCGTGCGCAACCGGCTTTACAGCGCCATCGCATTGGTTGGCAGGCCCAATAGCACCCGGCCCGTCAATTCCCAGGTCGGCGAGGCAACCATCATGTGCTGGGTTGCGACATGGGCATCGCGGAACCGGCGCTGCAGCGGATGGCTGGCATAAACAGCGCCGCCACCGGCCAGATCAAAGGCAATGCGGGTGACCTCGGCGGCCGTGCGGGTCAGATGCGTTGCCGCCTGCCGCAGCCGCGCCCGCAATATGGTGTCGAGCGCCTCGCCCGCCGTGGCAGCGGCAAAGGCAGTGGCGATCGCCACGCCGACCAGCGCCCGCGCCGATTCGAGCCCCGCGTCTGCACGGGCAAAATCGGCCTGCACCGTCCCGCGTTCGGCCAGTGTGCGCGCGGATCCGGCGCTTTTCCTGGTGATCGCCAGCGTCTTCAGATCATCGAGCGCGGCCCGGGCATTGCCGCTGGCAACCGCAGCGATCCCCAGCGCCAGCAGGCCGAACGGCGGAAAGGCGTATAATGGCCCATCGTCGCGCGGCTTGTCGGTCAAAAAAGACACGCTGCGCGCCTTTGGCACGCGCACATTGCTGACCGCCATATCGCCCGAGCCGGTACCGCGCAGGCCCGACGCATCCCAGGTGTCGATCAATTCGACGTCCGTTCGCGGCATGAACATCATGCGATGGTCGGGCGCGCCATCGCCAAGGCTGCGCATGACGCCGTCGTCAAAGATCATGGCACCGCCAACCAGCCATTGGCAATTGGCCGAGCCCGAGGCCCAGGACCAGCGCCCCGAGACGATATAATCATCGCCGTCGCTGATCGCCTTGCCCAGCGGTGCAAAAACGCCGCCCGAAATCGTTTGTGGATTGCCAAAAACCATATCGGACCAGGGGTCGGGCAGATAGGCAGCTGCCAGCGCCGTCGTGCTGGCGATCATCGCGCACCAGCCGGTTGCGGCATCGGCAGCCCCCAGCACTTCCAGCGCGGCAAAAATCTCCGCAGGGCTTGCCTCGGCGCCACCCAAACGACGCGGCACCGCCATCCGAAACAGGCCGGCTGCTGCCATTTCGGCGGCGAGGTCCGCGGGCAGACGGCGCTGCGCCTCGGTATCGGCGGCACGCGCTGCAATGATCGGCGCCATGGCGCGGGCGGCCGCAACGACGCTCATAGCTTCAACAGGCTGGCGAGGTTGTTTTTCTGCATGTCGCTCGACCCGCCAACGATCGGCATGCCGAGCAGGTCGCGGACATGGCGTTCCATGTCAAAGGCGTCGGACAGGCCATAGGCCCCCATCACCTGTTGGCAGATCAGGGCGATTTCAACGCCGGTATCGGCCACGAACAGCTTGGCCATGCTGGTTTCAACCGAACAGGCACGGCCCTCATTGGCCAGCCAGGCGGCATGGTAAAGCATGTGCCGTGCCGCCTGCAGCTTGGTCTTTGCCGTCACCAGCCTGTGGCGGATACTCTGGTGCTGGGCGATGGGCCGACCGAACTGGTTGCGGCCCTGCGCATAGTCCCAGGCCTCGGCAAGCGCGGCGCGGGCGATGCCAAAGGCGACGGCGCTGATCTCCAGTTTTTCAACATCGAGCGCCCGCCCGGCAAGCAGCTTCCAACCCTGGTTCCACATCTGCGGCCCGCCGACGATATTGGCCGCCGGCACCCGCACATTGTCGAAATAGACGTCCTGGCTCGCCATGTAGCGCAAATTCGAATGCTCGATGGCCTGCATGGTGATCCCGGGCGTATCGGTCGGGATCAGCACGAACGACAGGTTGCGGTAACGATCCTCGGGCTTGCCCGATCGCACCAGCGTATAGATGACGTCGGACCAATCGGCGCCCGAGCACCAGCGCTTTGCACCATTGATGACGACATCATCACCGTCCAGATCGGCGCGGGTGGTGACACTGGCCAGATCGCCGCCGACATCGGGCTCCGAAAGCCCATAGGCAAAGAATAATTCGCCCTTGGCGAGGCGCGGCAGATAATGAGCCTTTTGGTCAGGCGAGCCATTTTCGGACAGGTTCATGCCGCCATAAAAAGCCGTGTGAATATAGGGTCCCGCCAGCGCCGGGCCAGCCTGGGCAAGTTCCTCGATGACAGCGATGGCGGCGACAATATCCTGACCAGCGCCGCCATATGCCTCGGCGATGGTCAGGCCGGTCAGCCCCAGCTTGTTGAGTTCGGCATAGACATCGCGCGGCCAGCAATGCGCCTTGTCCCAGGCGATGCGGGCGGCGCGCGGGGCGTGTTCGGCGACAAAGCGGGCAACGGTGGCGCGCAACTGGCCGATATGCGCCGGTTCATCGGCAAAGCTCGACAGCGTCATTCGCCGCTCAGGACCGGTTTGCGTTTTTGGCGAAAGGCATTGACGGCTTCGGCGCGATCCTTGGCGAGGTTGGACAATGTTTCATAGGGGATGGAGGCATCCATCAGCTGCTGGGCGAGCACCCGTAACGGCTGGTTGGCCACCACTTTTGACCAGCGCACCGCCCATTTCGGGTTGCCCATCAGCTTTGCGACCATCTCGGTAACCCTGGCGTCGAGTTCGTCCGCAGGTACGGCATAGTTGATCAGGCCCATGGCGGCGGCGCGCGCAGCCGGGATCAGATCGCCGGTCATCAAAAATTCCTTGGCACGGGCATAGCCGATCAATTGCGGCCAGATGACCGCGCCGCCATCGCCCGCCACCAGCCCGACCTTGACATGCGGATCGCCGATGACCGCGCGTTCATCGGCGATGATGATGTCACAAAGCAAGGCGATGGTGGCGCCCAGCCCGGCTGCGGCGCCATTCATCCGGCAGATCACCGGCTTTTCGATATCGAGCAACGAGGTCACGATCCGCTTGGCATC
>JBBRIC010000145.1:0-4483 GCA_038221665.1 Sphingomonadales bacterium | reverse complement strand
CAGGCGTGACGATGCTCTGGACGCTGACCGATTGATGGAGCGATTGTTCGATCAGGCTGCGCGGCAGCACCGACGCCAGCAGATCGCGCAGCACGGGCACGCGCATGATGCGAAAACCGATCGGCGGCGTTGATTTGCCGGGCTCGGGCTGGCCGGCGCTGTCAACGAGGATCAGCGCCGCCGCCTTGTCGGGATGGCGCACGGCATAGCGCCAGGCAACGCCACCGCCCATCGAATTGCCGGCAATGGCAAAGCGCGTCAGCCCCAGATGCGCCACGACTTTCTCGGTGATGGCGACATAGGCGTCGGCTGAATAATCCCGCGACGGCACCGGGCCCGACAGGCCATGCGCCGGAAAATCGAACCGGATAACGCGGTATCGCGGCGTCAACCGGTCCACCCAGGGCTGCCAGGTGTGCAGCGACGCGTTGGAGCCATGCAGCAGCAGGACCGGAAAGCCATCGCGCGGGCCTTCATCGCGCAGATGGATGACCGTGCCGGGGGCAAGCTCGACATATTGCGACGCGGGTGAGCCATATTTCGCGCGCAGTTCCGCAACCGGAATATCGGGGACGTTGAAGACGATCAGCAAGCCGGCAAGGATGGCGACAATCACGCCCAGCCCGATGGCGATCCGCCGTGGCCAGTTTCGTTTCAAGGTCGCCATCTACAGACTTTCGATGCGCAGCGGCAGGCCGTCGCGGGGTTTTGGAATGGGGAACATGATGAAACTCCCCTTGTACTCGGGCGCCAGCACGATGCGGTTTTCAGCGAGCAGATGCCAGAAAAACGCCTTCACCTGCATATAGGCGAAATGCAGACCAAGGCACATATGACCGCCGCCGCCAAACGGCACCCAGGCATATTTGTGACGGCCCTTTGAATTTTCGGGCGTGAAGCGCAGCGGATCAAAACGTTCCGGGTCCGGCCAGACATCGGCCAGCCGGTGCGTCATCATGACATTGATGCCGACATGGGTCCCGGCCGGGATATGATGGTTCATGAACACAAAATCCTTCAGCGCCCGTCGCGGCATCGATGGCACCGGCGGGATAAGGCGCAGTGATTCCTTGAAAACCAGTTCGATGGTTTCAAGTTTTGCCAGCGCCTCATAGGTCAGCGCGCCACCGGTTTCGGCCTTGATGGCCAGAATCTCGTCGCGGATGCGGTCCTGCCATTCGGGGTGCGTGCCAAGGAAATGCGTGACCGATGTGATCGCCGATGTCGTCGTGTCATGCGCCGCCATCATCAGGAAATTCATGTGATCGATGATTTCCTGATCGGTCAACAACTCACCATCATCATTGCTGGCGTTGCAGACCTGGCTGAAAATATCATCGCCTGGAACGCCGCGCCGCCTGGGGATTTCGCGGCCGAAAAATTCGCTCATATAGGCCCGGCCCTTGACGCCCCGGCGCATCTGGGTGAGCGGCAACGGTTTCCTGACCACTGCGACCGAGGCCAGCACCATATCGACAAAGGCCCGGTTGATCTTGTCTCCATCGGGGCCCCAAGGCACGCCAAGGAACGATGCCGCGGCCAGATCGAGCGTCAAGGCCTTGATCGCCGTGTAGAATTTGAACGTCGGTGCACCCGGCCAGCCGGCAATACCGCGCGTGATGCCGGTATTCAATTCGCCCAGATAATGCCGCATCGGTTCGGTTTTGAAAGCGATGGACAGGGTTTTTCGATGCACGCGATGCTGGTCGAAATCCATCAGCATCAGACCATTGGGAAACAGATTTTCGAGCACCGGATTCCAGCCCAGTGACGATGAAAAAATCTTGTCCTTGTTGAACATGACAAGCTCATTGGCTTCCGGCCCGATCAGCGAGACGCCCCAGCCACCAAAATCCTGGCGGCGAAACACCCGGCCATGCGCATCGACCATGCGATGACTGGCGCCGAGCGGGTCTTTCAGAAAATTGATGGTACGCAGCACCGGGATACGCGCCGGTGTCATGCCCGGCAGGTGCGCCAGATCGTCATAGCCGGGTTCTGGAAGATCGGCCGGGATGAAGGCGGCGGCGGGGTGGGCGGCGTTCATGGCGTCTCTCCTCTATGCGGAGCTGTGATACGCAATTTCGTCCCCATCGGCAACAGCTGCGGCGATGCCGCAAGGCCGTGGCTGCGCAATCACCGCCGCCTGTCGACGATCTGTGTCATCAGCTTTCGCTGGCCTGAAACCTTGCTTAAGACCGGCAATCTTGCCTAAGAATGGCGCGTGGCGTTCGACATCATCCTTGCCGGCGGGGGGCTGGCCAATGGCCTGATTGCCTTGCGTCTTGCCGAACTGCGGCCGGAACTGCGCGTCGCCATTGTTGAATCCGGCGCGACGCTGGGCGGCAACCACACCTGGTCATCCTTCACCAACGATCTCAGCCCCGAACAGCAACGCTGGACCGCGCCGCTGTTCGAACATCGCTGGGACAGTTACGAAGTGCGCTTTCCGCGCCTGCAACGCCGGCTCGATGCCGGCTATGGCAGTGCCACGTCGGATCGTCTGGCGGCGGAAATCGCCCGGGTGATGCCGCCAGGCCATATTTTCACAGGATTGCCGGTTGTCGCCATTTCGCCGACCAGCGTGACGCTCGCCGATCAGCAAGTGCTGACCGCCAGCGCTGTCATCGATGGCCGCGGCCAGGGGCCAACGAAGGCGCTTGATCTGCGCTGGCAGAAATTCCTCGGGCTGGAGGTTGAACTTGCCGCGCCGCACGGCCTGTCGGGTCCGATCATCATGGATGCGACCGTGCCCCAGCGCGATGGCTATCGCTTTGTCTATACCCTGCCATTCGGGCCGACCCGGGTGTTGATCGAAGATACATATTTCAGCGATGGCAAGGATCTGGCGCCCGAATTGCTGCGCCAGCATCTTTATGATTATGCCGCCTCGCAAGGCTGGACGATCACCGCCGTGCATCGCGAAGAACTTGGCGTGCTGCCGCTGGGCATCGGCGGCAAGATCGAGGCATTCTGGGATGAAGGCGAGGCCGGGGTGCCACGGGTCGGCCTGCGATCGGGCATGTTCCACCCCGTCACAGGCTATAGTTTTCCGGACGCGGTGCAGATTGCCGATCTGGTCGCAGCGCTGCCGGTGCTCGATGCCGCCAGCCTTTATCGCAGCATCCGCGACCATAGCGTCAGCGCCTGGAAAGCCCGGGGCATGTACCGATTGCTCAATCGCATGTTGTTCCTCGCGGCGCTTCCCGATGAACGCTATCGCGTGCTCGAACGCTTTTACGAGCATGACGAAGCGCTGGTCGGGCGTTTTTATGCGGCCCGGCCCAAGTTGCGCGATTGGCGCACGATCCTCAGCGGCAAACCGCCGCTGCCGGTGCTGCGGGCGGTATCAACGCTGATCCGCTATGAACTGGGGCTGGCATGACCGATGTCATCGGCCATGCCCGCCAGGCTATCGCGCGCGGTTCCAAAAGTTTTGCGCTCGCATCGCGGCTGTTCGATCCGGTCACCCGCGACCGCGCCATGCTGCTTTACGCCTGGTGCCGCCATACCGATGATGTGATCGACGGCCAGGTGCTGGGGCAGGGGCGCAACGATGATCGCCGCCCGCCGGCCGAGCGGCTGGCCGACGTGCATTGGCAGACCGAACGCGCGCTGGCCGGCCAGCCGACCGATCAACCGGCCTATCAGGCCCTGGCGCGCGTCGTTGCCGAAACCAACATGCCGGCGCGTTATCCGCGCGATCTGGTCCATGGCTTTCGCATCGATATGGAGGAACGCGCGTTCGAAAGCTTTGAGGATACCCTGCGCTATTGTTACCATGTCGCCGGCTGTGTCGGCGTCATGATGGCGATCGTCATGGGCGTGTCGCCCGATGACCGGGCCACGCTCGATCGGGCGTCGGACCTTGGCATCGCCTTTCAGCTCAACAATATCGCCCGCGATGTGGTTGAAGACGCCATGAATTCTCGCCGCTATATCCCAGATGACTGGCTGACCAGCGTCAATCTGGCGCCCAACAGCTTTGCCTTTCCAACGCACCGGCGGCAATTGCACCGGCTGGTGACGCGGCTGGTCAACGCCGCAGAAGACTATGAGGCGTCGGCGCATTTCGGCACCCCGGCGCTGTCCAACCGGGCGGCCTGGGCAGTGCTGTCGGCGGCGCGTATCTATGGCAATATCGGCCGAAAGGTCCGCGATGGCGGGCCCGACGTGCTCGAATCACGAATGTCGACGACTCGCGGCGAAAAATTTCGCTGTGTCGCGGTGGCCCTGTCGGAAACGCTGGCGCGCAAATCCCGCTGGCCGCTGCCTGGGCCGGCGCGGACGGGGCTGTGGACGATGCCGGATTTGCCGGATCGATAACAGGCCAACAGCCTCGGGCAGGCAGAACCTGTCGGCGCTGCCTGCCGAAGGCTCTTGTCTGACGGTCATGCCACCAATTTCGAGCTTAGAGCATGATGACATCAGGTAGCATCACCATGATTGCCCTTTGGGCAACCCCTGCGGGGCGGTGTTGCTT
>JBBRIC010000144.1:0-4643 GCA_038221665.1 Sphingomonadales bacterium | reverse complement strand
GTCGAAAACCACATGATCATGTTTGCCGATGGCATCGGGATCGAGCCGCATCCGCCCCGACATGCCGAGATGGATGATCAGCGTGTCGCCGCGATCGGTATCGACAAGGCCATATTTGGCGCGGCGGCGACAGGCGATGACGGTGGCGCCGGTCAGCCGCTGGCCAAGCCCATCGGGGAAAGGCCGGCGCAGATCGCCGCGGTGGAGCGTGATGCGTTGGAAGCATTGCCCGACCCAGACCGGCGCCAGGCCACGCATGACGGTTTCGACTTCGGGGAGTTCAGGCACAAGGGGTTCGATTCATCGGGAGTGACATATGGCGCGTTTGCCCCCGCGCCAAGGCCAAGCTAGGAAGCCTTTCATGAGCAAGACTGTAAATTTTGGCTATGCCGAGATAGCGCCCGAGGAAAAAACCAGAAAGGTCGGAGAGGTGTTCGCCTCGGTCGCCCGGCGCTACGACATCATGAACGACCTGATGTCGGCGGGCCTGCACCGCGTCTGGAAGGATGATTTCGTGCGCGCCGTGCGGCCGCGACGCGATGAGCATATTCTCGACATGGCCGGCGGCACCGGCGACATCGCCTTTCGGCTCGCGGCCTCGGGGGCGTCGGTGACGGTCGCCGATATCAACCCCAGCATGCTCGATGTCGGCATTGCCCGGGCGGCGAAACGCGGTATCTCCAGCCTGGTCTGGCGCACCGAAAATGCCGAAGCCCTGCGCTTTCCGACCCGCAGTTTCGATGCCTATACGATCGCCTTTGGCATCCGCAACGTCACCGACATTCCGGCGGCGCTGCTTGAAGCGCAGCGCGTGCTGAAATTTGGCGGGCGGTTTTTCTGCCTTGAATTTTCAACCACCGAATGGCCGGGATTTTCCGAGCTTTATGATCTTTATTCAACGCGGCTGGTGCCAAAGATCGGCAAATATGTCGCAAGGGATGAAGCCAGCTATCGTTATCTCATCGAATCGATCCGAAAATTCCCGCGCATGGCGGAATTTGCCGGGATGATCGAAGCAGCCGGGTTCAAGAATGTGAAAACCCGCGCCATCCTTGGCGGCGCCGTTGCGATGCACAGCGGCTGGAAAATCTAGCGCGTGATGACAGCAGCGTACATGACGATCCGCGTCCCTTGACGGCGACCGTCACGCACCTTTGGCGGATGCTCGTCTGGGGCCGGCGCCTTGCCCGCCATGGCGCCTTGCGGCCGTTCGAGGACAAACGCCTGCCACTGGCGGCGCGGCTGGTCGCCCGAATCGCCCGGATCGGCAGCGGCGCGCCGACAATTCCCGATTTTGCCGCTGGTCTTGGCGCGGTTGGCCCCGCCGCCATCAAACTGGGCCAGGCGCTGGCCACCCGCCCCGACCTGATCGGCCCCGAGGCAGCGCTCGATCTTGTGCGCTTGCAGGACATGCTGCCGCCGCTGCCCTTTGCCGAAATGGAAAAAATTCTCAACGCCAGCTACGCCAATGGCCGCTGGCAGGACAGGTTTCAATCGATCGATCCGGTTGCAGTCGGTGCAGCCTCGATGGCGCAGGTGCATCGCGGCGTCACCAGCGAAGGCCGCGATGTCGCCATCAAGATGCTGCGCCCGGGCATTGAAAAACAATTGGCCGACGCCATCGAAACCTATGAATGGGCGGCCGGCCATATCGAACTGCTGGGCGGTGAATTTGCCCGGCTGCGGCCGCGCGCCGTGATCGCAACCTTCAAGGGCTGGACCGAGGCGGAACTCGATTTGCGCCGTGAAGCTGCCAATGCGTCGGAACTTGCCGAGGCGGTGCTTGCCGAACCCGATTTTGTCGTGCCCGGCATCGATTGGGCGCGATCGTCGCGGCGGGTGCTGGTCATCGACTGGATCGATGGCGTCAAGATGGGCGATACCGCAGGGCTTGCCGCACTGGCGTTCGACCGGCGCCGGCTGGCGGAGGTGCTGGTCCATGGCTTTCTGGCCCAGGCCATCGCGCAGGGTTTTTTCCATGCCGATATGCACCAGGGCAATCTGTTCGTCATACCAGCCACGCAAGCCCATGGCGCCCGGCTTGGCGTCATCGATTTTGGCATCATGGGCCGCATCAACCGCCGTGCCCGGCTGTATCTCGCCGAAATCCTCCACGGCCTTGTCACCGGCAATTACAAACGCGTCGCCGAAATCCATTTCGAAGCGGGCTATGTGCCGCCGCACCATAATGTCGCGGCCTTTGCAACGGCGTTGCGCGCGGTCGGCGAACCCATTCGCGGCAAGCGCGCCAAGGATGTCAACATCACGCAATTGCTGGATGGCCTGTTCGCCATCACCAGGAGCTTTGACATGGCGGTGCAGCCGCATCTGCTGCTCCTTCAAAAAACCATGGTTATGGTCGAAGGCGTTGCCCTGACGCTCGACCCCCATGTCAACATGTGGGAAGTTGCCGAACCCTATGTCGCGGCCTGGGTGCGCGATGAAATGGGCCCCGAGGCCCTGATTGCCGATGCGATTGTCGAAAATACCCGGGCGCTGGTGCAATTGCCGCGGCTGCTGCGGCAATGGGTGGAGGCCAACCCCATTCCCGGCGCCGCGCCGGCCGGCCCGCCCTTGCCGCCATTGCCAGTATCGCGCAGCGCTGGCTGGTCGACGGGCTGGCTGGCGCTGGCGGCGGGACTTGGGGCGCTGGCTGTATATTCGCTGGGGTAGAGCGCGACAAAAGGGATTTAAAGTATGGCAAATGGCGGTTTCACAACGACCCTGGCGTTTGCCCTGCCCGCCGCAATTGCCACGCTGATCGGTGTCTACATGGGGGTGCGTTACCTGCAGGGCGTGCGCAACACCGGCTGGGTGATCATGGTGCATTTGCTGCTGGGGCTCGCCGGGCTGGAGATCATGGCCGTGCAACTGCGCGGCGCCCCCAATGGCAGCCACATCGCCGGCAGCAGCCTTGTCAACTGGATGGCGGCGCTGCTCGCGGCGTCATTGCTGACCGGGCTGTTCGTCGCGATCATCGCCAAACCAAAGCCGGCCGCGATCGGGCCGGCGCTGGCGGTACACGCCCTTGTCGGCAGCATCGGTTTTGTCGCGCTGCTGCTCTGGGTGGCGGGTTAGGCTAGCCAGCGTTCAAATTGCCGTCATCCGGGGCTTGACCAGGGATGACGCGTAAAAAGCAGAGCCAGCGTTATGCCGCGACCGGCACGCCATTGACGATCGCATCGGCAACGCCCCGGTCGCGGGCGATTTCGCGCGCCGTCATCTTGGCCGACATCATGACCGACGGGGTGCCGCCGCCGGGCTGGGTGCTCTGGCCGACAAGGTAAAGGTTGCTCACGTCTTCGCTGCGGTTGTGCGGGCGGAAAAAAGCCGTCTGGGTCAGCACGGGTTCAACGCCAAAGCCATTGCCGGCGTAGGACCCAAGGGTCTGTTCGAAATAATCGGGGGTGATGAAGCTTTTGTGGACCAGTCGATCCGGCAGGCCGGGAATATAGCCGCGTTCATCCAGAAAGCGGATGACCTTGTCGGCAAAGGGTGCGCCCATTTTCGACCAGTCGATCCCGCTTTGATTGTTGGGGACGGGAATCAGCGTATAGGCGGCGTGATGGCCGGGCGGGGCAAGGCTTGGGTCGGTCAGCGTCGGGATGTGCAGATATTGCGAAAAATCCGGCGATAATATCTTTCGGTCAAAAATATCGGTCAGCAATTCCTCATAGCGCGGCCCGAGGATGATGTTGTGGTGCTGGAGATCGGGGTCACCTTCGCGGCGGCTATAGCCCAGATAAATGACCATCAGCGACATGCTCTGCTTGCGGAATTTGACCAGCGCGTCGCGGTTGATGCGGCGATGCGCCTTGTCCACCATTTTCAGATAGGTGGTGGCATAATCGGCATTGGAAACCACGACATCGGCGGCAATGCTCTCGCCATTGGCAAGTGTTATGCCGGTCGCCACGCGCTTGCCACCGCGTTTGACGACATCGATTCCGGTGACTTCGGCATCATAGCGGATGCGGCCGCCCATTTCGGCATATTTGACGAGCAGCGCCTGTACGAGCGCGCCGGTGCCGCCCCTGGCGAAATGAATGCCCCAGGTTTTTTCGACAAAATGGATCATCGCATAGATTGCCGGCACTTTTAACGGGTTGCCGCCGACCAGCAACGGTTCAAAGCTGAAGACCTGGCGCATTTTATCGGATTTGAAATATTTCTTGATGAGGTTGAACAAAGGCTGGATGGCGCCGAGTTTCAACAGATCGGGTACCACGCCGATCATCGAACCGAGGCTGCCGAAATAGGTATAGCCCAGTTGCAAAAAGCCGCGGTTGAAGATTTCGCGCGCATGGGCGTGGAATTTTTCATAGCCTTCAAGGTCTTCAGGGGCGAGCAGCTTGATCTGCTCGCGTACCCGGACCGGATCGGCGTCATAATCGAAATAGCTGCCGTCATCGAAATAGATGCGGTAAAAAGGCAGGATCGGGATGATGTCGATATAGCGGCTGGTCTGGGTGCCGCCGCTGATGCCGCTAAGAATGCGCCGGTCATCGCCAAGCACTTCGGCCGGAAAATCGGGTTCCCCAAGCCGGGCATGGTCGCGTTCCAGCGCAAACAGTTCCTCGATAAAATGCGGCACGGTCAACACCGTCGGCCCCATGTCAAAGACAAAGCCATCGGCGCGGCGG
>JBBRIC010000143.1:0-4687 GCA_038221665.1 Sphingomonadales bacterium | reverse complement strand
ATGCGGATGGAAATGAGGGATTATGACGAATGCCTGGCGTGCCAATAGCCAAGCCGGCTGCCGGCATCCTGCCGGCCGACAAGGCGCAGTGCTCGGCCGGCGGGTCGGTGCCTGGCGGGCGGCACGGCTTTGCCGGGCCAGAGGCTTGGGGCCGATCCCGTTCGACGTCACGCCGGACGGCTGCAAGAATGCCGTGCCTGTCAGCAGGGCATGACCGGGGCGCAAGCGCCGGGACCGACGGGCACGCTGCCCGAACGGAGGGTGAGGGGGCCGCGGCGTGGAATTCCACGACTCACCGCCACGGCCCCCTCCCAACCGCTTTCGTCACTCGGGGCTTGACCCGGGACCCGGATTTTCTTCGCGCCGCCCTCATCCGATAGCAGGGCCCCGGGTCAGACCCGGAATGACAATTCAGATCAAAGGAACTCCCAAATGTCGCTCCTCAAAGCCTCCAAATCATACAAGCCCTTTGAATATCCCTGGGCCTATGATTTCTGGAAACGCCAGCAGCAGATCCACTGGATGCCAGAGGAAGTGCCATTGGGCGAAGATTGCCGTGATTGGGCGCAGAAGCTGACGGATCATGAACGCAATCTGCTGACCCAGATTTTCCGCTTTTTCACCCAGGCCGATGTCGAGGTGCAGGATTGCTATCATGAAAAATACGGCCGGGTCTTCAAACCGACCGAAATCAAGATGATGCTGGCGGCGTTTTCGAACATGGAAACGGTGCATATCGCTGCCTACAGCCATTTGCTCGATACCATCGGCATGCCCGAAAGCGAATATAGCGCCTTCCTCAATTACAAGGAAATGCGCGACAAACATGATTATATGGCGGGTTTCGGCGTCGACAGCGATGCCGATATCGCCCGCACGCTGGCGATGTTCGGCGGTTTTACCGAAGGGCTGCAGCTGTTCGCCAGCTTTGCCATGCTGATGAACTTCCCGCGCTTCAACAAGATGAAGGGCATGGGCCAGATCGTCACCTGGTCGGTGCGCGATGAAAGCCTGCACTGCGAAGGCATCATCAAGCTGTTTCACGCCTTCTGCGCCGAAACCGGGGTACTGACAGCCAAGCTGCGCGATGATATCGCCGATGTCTGCCAGAAAACCGTGCGGATGGAGGATGCCTTTGTCGATCTCGCCTTTGAAATGGGCCCGGTGCCGGGGATGACGCCCAGCGACATCAAGAAATACGTCCGCTTCACCGCCGACTGGCGGATGAAACAGCTCGGCATGAAGCCGATCTACATGATCGAAGAACACCCCCTGCCGTGGCTGACACCGCTGCTCAACGGCGTCGAACACGCCAACTTCTTCGAAGCCCGCGCGACGGAATATTCAAAGGCCGCGACAAAGGGGAATTGGAACGAGGTCTGGGATGCGTTTGATTCGCGCAAGGGGGCGAAGGCGCTGAGCGAGAGCGGCGCGGCGAATGAGGTTGATGACCGGCAGGGGGGATTGTTGGGCGTCGCGGCGGAGTGATCGAGTTCGACCCGGACAAAGACGTTATCAACCGCGCCAAACACGGCTTTTCGCTGATGGCGGCGGCGGCCATCGTTGAGGGGCCATTTATCGAGCAAGTCGACGACCGCCACGACTATGGCGAAACCCGCTTTCAGGCGCTCGGCCTGATCGGCGGCGCTCAGGCTGACAGGGTCTATGTCGTCGTCTAGACGTGGCGGGGTGGGAGCAGACGGACATTGAGTGTCAGGAAAGCCAATGAACGAGAAACCCGAAAATACCATCGAGGTCACGCCTGAACGACTGGCGGCGGCGATTGCCGAAATGTCGACGCCGGAAAAGCTGGCATGGCTTGATGCGCTGACCGATGAGGAAATTGCAGCACAGATCGCCAGCAATCCCGATGCGGCGCCGGAATTGGATGACGCCTGGTTCGCGCGGGCCCGGTTGGTGACGTCATTGAAAGCGGCGGAGTAGGATCAAGCCCTCCCCCCGGTAACCGCGCCATCCATTGGCCTAATGCGGCCGGCCGAAATCCGGGGTGTCGGTGTCCTGGCCTTCGTCGATGATCGATCGGCGGACGGCGCGGGTGCGGGTGAACAGAGCTTCCAGCGTATCGCCTTCGCCCCAGCGGATGGCGCGCTGCAGGGCGACCAGATCCTCGGTAAAGCGGCCGAGCGATTCGAGAACGGCCTCGCGATTGTTGAGGAAGACATCGCGCCACATTACCGGGTCGCTGGCGGCGATGCGGGTGAAATCGCGAAAGCCGCCGGCCGAAAATTTGATGACTTCGCTGCGGGTGACGCTTTCGAGGTCAGAGGCGGTGCCTACGATCGAATAGGCGATCAGATGCGGCAGATGGCTGGTTACTGCCAGCACCCGGTCGTGATGCCGGGCCTCCATGATCTCGACCTTGGCGCCCAATGCGGCCCAGAAATCACCGAGCCGGCCGACCTGCCAGCCATCCACACCCTCCGGCGGCGTCAGGATGCACCAGCGATCCTTGAAAAGCGTTGCAAAGCCTGCATCAGGCCCCGATTTTTCGGTGCCGGCAACGGGATGCGCCGGGATGACGATGACGCCGGGCAAAGCGGCGGTCAGATCGGCAAGCACCTTGGCCTTGACCGAGCCGACATCGCTGACGATGACGCCGGGCGCCAGATCGCCCGCGATTTCGGCAGCAACATCGCCCATGGCGCCAACCGGCATAGCGAGGATGACAAGATCGGCATCGACAACGGCGGCACCGGCATTGTCGGCAACATCATCGGCAAGATCGAGCGCCAGCACCCGCGCCCGGACATCGGCATCGGCATCGCTGACCGTCAAGCGCACCGTCGGCAGATGGGCCCGGATGGCGCGGGCCAGCGATGAGCCGATGAGGCCCATGCCGATGATCGCAACACGCGAAAACGCCAGCATCAGCGGCCGGCGGCTTCGACAAAATGCCGCAGTGACGCGACGGCGGCGCGGGTTTCAGCCTCGGTGCCGATCGAAATGCGGATGCAGCGCGGCATGGCCTGGACGGCGAGATAGCGGGCGATGATGCCATCGGCCAGCAGCGCCGCATTGGCAGCGGCGGCGGTCAGCGGCCCGCTTTCCGGAAATTCGACCAGCACGAAATTGGCAGCGGATGGAATGGCGCGCAGCCCGCAATTGCCCATCGCGGTAATTTCATCCGAAAGCCATCGCCGCCATTTTATCGTGTGGGCGCGGGTTTTTTCAACCCAGTCGCTATCGGCGAGCGCAGCGATGGCGCCGGCCTGGCCGGTGGTTGGTACGTTGAATGGCGCCCTGATCCGCTGCATTGCATCGATGATCGCCGGTTGCGCATAGGCCCAGCCGATACGCTGGGCCGCGAGCCCATGGATTTTGGAAAATGTGCGCAGGGCAACGACATTGGCATGGGTGTCGGCCAGCGCCAGCCCGTCTTCATATTCGCCTTCGGCAAATTCCGCATAGGCAGCATCGAGCGCAAAAACGATGTCGGGGCGCAGGCCGGCGTGGAGGCGGCGAATCTCGCGCGCGGGGATCAACGTGCCGGTCGGGTTGTTGGGGTTGGCCACGAACACCACCCTGGTGGCGGGCGTCACGGCTGCCAGCACCGCATCGACATCGCAGGTGTAATCGTCATCACTGGCCACCACCGGCGTTGCGCCGACACGCCGCGCGGCGATGTCATAGACGGCAAAGCCGTGGCGGACATAGAGCACTTCATCGCCAGCGCCCGCAAACGCCCCGGCGACAAGGTGGATCAATTCATCGGAGCCGGTGCCGCAGATGATGCGATCGGGATCGATGCCATGGACCGCCGCCAGCGCAGCGCGCAGTGCCGTTGCGGCGGGATCGGGATAGCGATGGCTCTGGCCCAGTGCCGCGGCCATCGCGGCAATGGCCAGGGGTGAAGGCCCGAACGGGTTTTCATTCGATGACAGCTTTGCCACCACCGGGCGGCCATCGAAACTGGCCTTGCCGGGTGTATAGGCGTGGATGGCTTCGATCCAGGGCTTCATCATCGGGTTCATCATGCACCCCCCCGTAAGGACTTTGCCGGCGCTGCGAAAGAGGGCGGCTTGTTTGGAGCAGCGTCGGCACACCGCAACATAAATGTAACACAGATTGACTAGGTTGAGCCCGTGTCGGCCCTGGATCGCGGGCAGCGACGTCATGGCGTGACGTCATGGCGTGACGTCATGGAGTAACAATGGCAAATATCGACGCTGGTGCCGCCTTTGCGGACGCGCCCTTTGCAACCGGCGCGCCGGCGGAAAGCTCACGTCCGGATTTTGCACAGGGACCGGGCAAGCTGGCCATCGCCGTCTATGCTGGCGTGCTGGTCGGCGCCATTGCGCTGGTCGTGTACAGCGTCAACCAGGATATCGGTGCCGCGCATGTGCCGCCCCTGGCAATCGGCGCCGTGCTGCTGCTTGGGCTGGCGCTGTTTGCGGCGCTGGCCTTTGAATTCGTCAATGGTTTTCACGATACCGCCAATGCCGTTGCCACCGTCATCTATACCCACTCGCTTCCCGCACCCGTGGCGGTGGTGTGGTCGGGATGCTGCAATCTGCTCGGCGTGCTGCTGTCGAGCGGGGCGGTCGCCTATACGATCGTCACACTGCTGCCGGTCGACCTGATCCTGCATGTCGGCAGCAATGCCGGTTTCGCGATGATCTTCGCGCTGCTGCTCGCGGCGGTGACGTGGAACCTCGGCACGTGGTGG
>JBBRIC010000142.1:0-4690 GCA_038221665.1 Sphingomonadales bacterium | reverse complement strand
GGGTATGCCAAACAAGCCAAGCGGCGACGGTTGGGGCTTGAAGAATGGGTTAGTTGTGCGCAGCGTTGGCAGGGTAGCTGCCGGCGGACTCGCCAGTCCGAACAATCCGCCCAACGCAGGCTTCTGTTGGAGTGGCGCTTTGCTGGCATGCGTCGATGTGTTTGGTTGCGAAAGTGCCGCAATCACGGCTGCTAGGCTCGTCGATTTTGGCGCCGGTGGGACTTGCCCGCTGCTCGCCGACAGCGCTTTCAATATGTCGCCCAGATAGTTGTTCGATTGGTTGCCGCTCATCCGCCGAAGTATACACGAAAGCGAGAATGCATGCCAGTAGGATTGGGATGTAGAACAGCAGGATAGACAGGCTTCTCGCGGCCTTGGCCAGATTCTCGCGTGTAACCTTTGGGGGTTTAATGCCTAAATCGGCGGCATCTGAAAGTGGTCTTTGCGCAACGCGTTCGTATTCGGCGCGGAAGCGGAGTTCGAGGGTCAAATAATACAGGTCAAGCAAGCCAAGACAGAAGACCGCCACAATCGCGCCTAAGGCCAACTTGGCCGTACCAGCCTGCACTGAGAGTGCGATGATTGCCGCAAGGATCGTGACGCAGAACGTTTTAGCACTGGCGCTAAATCCAGACATGCGTGCTACTGTGCTCTGTAACATATTGAGGTGCGCGATCTTAAGGTCGACCAAGTTGTCAATGGTAGGGGTAATAGGCATCAACGACTCTTTATCCTGTTATTTGACCCGATGTCTCGCTCAGAATGACACTTTTGCATTCAGTATCAAATCAAACGATAGCAGATTTTAAGCTCGGCTCGAAACTACTTCAACGGCCGGAATGAAGGCGCGTAGTTTCCACGCGCCTGGGCAACAGGCGACTGGCCGGTTACGACAACAGCTGTCGTTTACGCGCCGATCGGGGAACGGCGTGAACTGGGTCGTTAGCAGCCGTTAGAGCACATTGAATTTGCACCGACCAAATTGCCTCTTACATAGGCATCAGAACGAAGAAAGCCCGGGCAAAGCCCGGGCCTGCGTCGTACGGGTTCGGCGGGAATGCCCCGCCACCCCGCCGGCCGGTCTTGATCGAGACTGACCGCAGCTTCGCTGCTGTCAGCCGATCAGCGACTATAAAACTCGACCACCAGATTTGGCTCCATCTTCACCGGATAGGGCACTTCATCCAATGTCGGCACGCGCACATAAGTAGCCTTGGGGCCTTCGACGGCGACGTATTCCGGCACGTCGCGCTCGGTCAGGCCCTGGGCTTCGATGATCAGCGCCATGTCCTTGGCCTTGGTACCGAGTTCAACGATATCGCCGGGCGACAGCTTCGCCGATGCGATGTTGCAGCGCTTGCCATTGACGATGATATGGCCGTGGTTGACGATCTGGCGGGCGGCAAATACCGTCGGCGCCCATTTGGCGCGATAGACGATGATGTCGAGCCGCTGTTCCAAAAGCCCGATGAGGTTCTGCGAGGTATCGCCCTTCATGCGGACGGCTTCGTCATAGACCTTGCGGAACTGTTTTTCGGTGACGTCGCCATAATAGCCTTTGAGCTTTTGCTTGGCCTTCAGCTGCACACCGAAATCCGAAATCTTGCTCTTGCGGCGCTGGCCGTGCTGGCCGGGCCCATATTCACGCTTGTTGACGGGGGATTTGGGCCGGCCCCAGATATTTTCGCCCATGCGGCGATCAAGTTTATACTTGCTGTTATGACGCTTTGACATGCATTCGCTTTCGATTTGCTAAGGTCCATGCTGCCAGACGAAACATGTCCGGTCACGCATCCCCGGCCTCGCACCACCCGGCCCGCTGCCTGGTGCGGCGCCTGCTTCACCGGGGGTGCAGGGCCAATTGCGAAGCGGCGGCGGTTAGACGAAGCTGTAGCCAAGGTCAAGTCCGACTTGACTTTGCAGTCCTTTGCGGTCAGACGCCCCTATCCGAAAATTTGTGGAAAAACTGCCCATGGCTCGCGTCACTGTCGAAGATTGCGTCGATAAAATCCCCAACCGTTTCGACCTGGTGCTGTTTGCCGCCACCCGCGCCCGCGCCATTTCCAGTGGCGCCGAAATCACCGTCGATCGTGATCGTGACAAAAACCCGGTTGTGGCGCTGCGTGAAATTGCCGAGCAGAATGTCAAGCCGACCGACCTGCAGGAAGCGCTGGTCACATCGATGCAGCGCGTCGTCGCCAACGAAGACGATACGCCCGATGTCATCGGGTCCCTGTCGGCATCGGCCGAGGCCTTGCGCATCACCGCTGCCCAGCCACCGCGCAACCAGAATCTGGGTCCCGACTACGAGTGACGCGGCAACGCTGGCAATTTTACCGGCTGTAGTTCGATCGGCGTCCGGTGGGGGGGTCATGACCTCCCGGCGATCGCAACGCGATTTCAGTATGGGATGACAGACGGTTGCATGGCCGCCGCTTCGTCGCCACTATCTTGACATGCTGCGCCAATATGAACTTGTCGAGCGCGTCAAATCCTATGATCCCGAGGCGGATGAGGATCTGCTAAATCGCGCCTATGTGTTTTCGATGCGGGCGCATGGCAGCCAGTTGCGGGCCAGTGGCGATCCCTATTTCAGCCACCCGATCGAAGTCGCCGGCATTCTGACCGATCTGAAGCTCGATGCCGAAACCATCGCCACCGGCATCCTCCACGACACCATCGAGGATACGGTTGCAACCCAGGCCGAGATCGACCGGTTGTTTGGCCCATCGGTCGGCCGGCTGGTCGATGGCGTCACCAAATTATCCAAGATCGAAGCGCAGACCGATACCGAGCGCCAGGCCGAAAACCTGCGCAAGTTCCTGCTTGCCATGTCGAACGATATCCGCGTGCTGCTGGTCAAGCTGGCGGACCGGCTGCACAATATGCGCACGCTGCATTTCATCAAATCCGAAGACAAGCGCCGGCGCATCGCCCGCGAAACCATGGATATTTACGCGCCGCTTGCCGAACGCATCGGCATGTACGGCTTTATGGACGAATTGCAGGAACTGGCATTTCGCGAACTCGAACCCGAAGCGCATGCAACGATATTGGCGCGGCTGGAAAAACTCCGGTCTGCCGGCGGCGATACCGTGGCCCGGATTGCGGCTGGCCTTGAACTCGTGCTCGCGCAGCGCGGCATTGCGGCCGAAGTGACGGGGCGCGAAAAACGCCCGTTTTCGATCTGGCGCAAGATGCAGGGCCGCGGCATGAATTTTGAAGCCTTGCCCGATGTCATGGCGTTCCGGATTCTGGTTGCCGATGAAATGGAATGTTATCGAGCGCTGGGGGTGGTCCACAGCCGCTGGCAGATGGTGCCGGGGCGGTTCAAGGACTTTGTGTCGACACCCAAGCGCAATGGCTATCGATCCATCCATACCACCGTGTTGCACAGCGAAAACGCCCGGATCGAAGTGCAGATCCGCACGCGCAACATGCATGAGGAAGCCGAATTCGGGCTGGCCGCGCATTGGGCGTATAAACAGGGCGGGGAAGGCGCGGAGGCGCGGGAGGCCTACCCCTGGCTCGAAGATTTGCTGGAGGTGCTGCACGATGCGGCCAGCCCTGAGGAATTGCTCGAAAACGCCCGGCTGGCGATGTTTCAGGATCAGGTTTTCGTGTTCACGCCCAAGGGTGCGCTCCACCAATTGCCGCGCGATTCAACGCCCATCGATTTTGCCTATGCCGTCCATTCCGACCTGGGCGATTTCTGTGTCGGCGCCAAGGTCAATGGCCGGGTGGTGCCGCTGCGCACGCGGCTGGTCAACGGCGATCAGGTGGAGATTTTGCGTTCGCGGCGAAAGGCGCCCGATCCGGCCTGGGAGGGTTTTGTGGTCAGCGCCAAGGCCCGCGCCGCGATCCGCCGCCATGTCCGGCACAAGGCGCTTGGCGAGGCCCAGGCGATGGGCGCAAAACTGCTCGAATCGCTGGCGACGCGGCTGAAACTGATACTGAACGATGAAACATTGGGGCCAGCGCTCGGCCGGTTGAAACTCCATGATCGCGCTGTTCTGGAACTGGCGATGGCGCGCAACCAATTGTCCGATGCGCAGGTTTCGGAAGGGCTGGTTCCCGGCTCCACCGCCGGCCAGAAACCCAAGCGGCTGCGTGCCAAGCCCGGCCCGGCTGCCGTCATCATCGCCGGTATGACGCCGGGCGTCGGCTTTGTGATGGGTGAATGCCATCCGGTGCCCGGCGACCGCATAGTTGGCATCCGCCATGCCGATCAGCCGATCACCATCCACACCATCGATTGCATCAGCCTCGCCCATGAAGACAGCGAATGGCTGGAGGTCGGCTGGGGTCCGGATTCGCAGGGCGGTGTGGCGCGCATCGGCGTCGTCGTCCACAACCAGCCGGGATCGCTTGCATCGCTGGCGGCGTCGATTGCGGCGCACAAGGCCAATATCGTCAATCTGGCCCTGAAAGACCGCGACCGCGAATTTCATACCGATGTCATCGACATCGAAGTCGAGGATGTGAAGCATCTGACCCGGATCATCGCAGCGCTGCGCCAGGTGAAGGCAGTGGTCTCGGTCGAACGCCTGCGAAACTGATCTGCGACGTTACCGGGGTTGCGCCAACGCCTGAAGATGTGGTTTGCGATCCAGCATGACCGACGCTGACATTCTCGCTGAATTCCGCGCTGCAGGGGCGCTGCTCGACGGGCATTTCATCCTGTCGTCGG
>JBBRIC010000141.1:0-4695 GCA_038221665.1 Sphingomonadales bacterium | reverse complement strand
CTGCATGACATGGCCCGGTACGGCCTCATGGCACATCAGGTCTTCGATCGCGGCAAAATCGCCGGTGACGCCGAGCATATGCTGATAGACCCGGCCCGGCCTGACGCCATCGGGGCTTGGCCCCGACGCATGGGCCGCGCCGCCGGCGACTTCACTGAACGATGGTTCGCGCTGCACCTCCATGCCATAGGCTGGCAGGGTGTTGAAATATTTTGGCAACAGGCTGCGGTTGCGAGTCACGGCGGCATTGGCCCTGCTGAGATATTCGCTGCGCAGCGCGTCGGTCCAGGGCGCCGGCGGAAAATGTTTGTCCCGGTCGGCGTAAAACGCCTCACGGTCCTTGAAACCAGCCTTTTGCGCCAGCGCATCCTGTTCGGCTTCGATGCGCGCAACTTCCTTGATGCCAATCTTGTGGATCTGTGAGGCGGTCAGATCGGTTGTGGTCGCCAGCTTCAACGCCGCTGCGTAATATGCCGCCCCGCCCGGCAATGATATCGCCCCGACCCGACCAGATGGCGCCGTTGGCAGTTCGGTCCTGGCCCAGGCTGTGACCCGGCCATAGGCGGGTTGCAGCGCCAGCAAGGCCGCGCGCGCGTCGGCCAACAGGCTGTCGGCCTCGGTCGCGGAAATCTTGTTTGCGGCCGTAAGTTTGGCGACCTTGGCCTTGGCATCGGCCCAGAGCGGCGAATCCGGCCCATCGCCAAAGGGTGCGCCGCTGGTCAGCGTGCTGCTGCCGGCGATGACACGCTCGATCTGATAGCGGGGCGCCCGCACGCCGATCTTGTCGGAGGCGAGGCTCTGTGCGATTGCTTCGTCCAGCACCGTCGGCATCGCCCGCAGCCGGGCATTATAGGCGCGCATGTCGGCCGCGCTTTCAACGCCATGGGTGTTGACCATGAAATCCGGCAACTGGCTGTGGATGGAATAAAGGAAGGAATAAAATGGTGGCCGATACTGGCGGTATTTGTAGCTGAGCGCGGCGCGGTCGAGCTCCAGCGCCCAGATATCATAGTTGACCAGGGCTTCGGGCGATAGTTTCGACCGGTCAAAGCCGGCCTTCATGCGGGCGACACTCGCCCGCCGCCAGTCGAGCATCCTGGCTTCGGCAGCATCGCTGATATCGTTGAGCTTGTCCTGACCCTCCCTTGATCCGAGACGCGTCGCAAGCTGCGGCTTTTGGGCCATTTCCTCGGCGAATTGCGCATCGAGGAACGCCGTCAGCCGGGCATCTTCGCTGCTCGCGGCCTGTGTCGTCTCAGCGGCAACCCCAGAGTCTGCCAGCGGCGCAAACAACGCCAGCGCCGCCACCCCGAAAATCCATGCGCGTGTCATTCAGCTCTCCCTGTCCAGCGGATTCTAGGCAGGGCAAGCGCCAAAGTGAAGGCCATATCTGGCGATCATGGCATCAGGCAGCGCCCCGCCGCGTCAACAGCAAAAACCGCCCCCAAAGCAAGCTCGCCGACATCAGGCTGGCGAAAATCACCGCCCAGACCAGCCCGGCCACCCCCCATTGCAGCCGGACCCCGAGCAGATAGCCAAGCGGCATCATGACAATGACATAGCTGGCAAAATGTGTTGCGGTCGGCATCCAGACATCGGATTGCGCCCTGAGCGCCTGTGCGGCGACGACCTGCAGGCCATCGGCAATGAAAAACAGGCATGACAGCAACAGCGCCGCCGCCGCCAGCCCGCGCACGACATCATCGCGCGTATAGGCCGACGCGATCTGGCCATTGCCCAGAGCGACGCCGATGGCGATGGCGAGGGTCAAGGCAACCGTCAGGCCAAAGCCCTGCCCGGCTGCCTTTCTGACGCCCGCATGGTCGGCCGCCCCATAGGCGCGGCCGACGAGTACGCCGGTGGCGGTCGCAAGGCCCAGCGGCACCATGAAGATCAACGCCGCGACATTCAGCACGATTGCCCAGGTCGCAACGCCCGCCACGCCGATCCAGCCGGCAAAGATCGACATGCTGGCAAAGGCCAGGGTCTCGGTGAAATAGCTTGATGAGGCACCATAGCCGATGCGGCGCATCTGAGCCGCCGCCGCCGGGTCGCGCCGCGCCGGCGTAAAGACGCCAAGCGATCGCGCCTGTGGCCAGCGGGCGATGAGGATGAGGATGACAATCGCAAAAAACAGCCGCGACAAGAACGTTGCCCAGCTGCTGGCGACGGCGCCTGCGACCGGAAAGCCGCTGTCACCCGGCACCAGCCAGAGATTGATCAGCAGATTGACGACATTGGACGCCCAGATGGCGACAAGGCCCGGCACGGCACGGCCATGCGCCTCCAGCCAGAACATCGCGGCATCGCCGATCAGGATGGGGACAAGCGACAGCGCCAATATCTGCAATACCGGCGTCGCGCCATCGGCGAGCGCGGCGCCCAGCCCCAGATGGTGCATGACCGAACCGCCGGCAAAAAACAGCAGCAACGCCGCAGCGATGCTTATGTAACCAGCATAGCCAAGGCCGCGCCGCAGGATGGCGCCGGTGTCGGCGGCGCGGCCCTCGCCAATCGCCTGGCTGGTCATCACCTGCACGCCCGACAACAGCCCGATCGACGTTGTCAGCACCACGGCCGTCGGCGCCCAGCCAAGCGCATGAAAGCCAAGCTCGGTGGCCGAATGCCGGCCAACGACGATGGTATCGACCAGCCCCATGGCCATGATGCCGAGCCGCGATCCGACAACCGGCGCCGCCAGCCGCAGCAGCGGACGATAGCCGATGGCGCCGGGTGCCTCGGCAAGGGGAATGGCGGTAGAAATGACAAAGGCCTTGGCTGCGCGTCGGGCGCCGGGCTTTAGCCTCTGGCGGCGCTTTCAACAACCTGTGGTCAGATGCGTTTCAACAGCCGATCGACCATGGCGCTCTTGGCGGCGTCCCTGCCAGCGTCCCTACCAGCGTCGCTGCCCTCGGCATTGGTTTCCTCCTCAAGGGCGCGGCGAATGGCCTCTACCTCACGATCGGTCAGATGTTCGATGCCGATAAAGGCGTTGCGGGCCGAATCGAGGCTGCGGATGAGTTCATCGAGCTTGGCCTGCATCGCCGCGGCGTCGCGATTCTGGCTGTTCTGGATCAGGAAGACGATGAGGAAGGTGACGATCGTGGTCGTCGTATTGACCATTAATTGCCAAGTGTCGGAATAGTGAAACAGCGGCCCGGTGGCAGCCCAGCCGATAATCAGCAGCAGCGCCATGACAAAGGCCTGTGGCCGCCCGACAAACCCCGCGATGGCATTGGCGATGCGGGTAAAAAACTGGTCCATGAAAGCCCTCCTGTGATATCGAACAAACGCGTGCATGGCAACCGCGAAGAAAAGCTATACGCCGCTATGGCTTGCCGATAACGCCTGAATTTGGGCATTGATGCGCCACCATTGCAAATTTTGCGACGATCGAAGGGCCGCCGATGACCAATTCCCTGTTCCGCCCGTTCCAGCTAAAGGGCCTGACCTTGCCCAACCGCATCGTCATGGCGCCGATGACGCGCAGTTTTTCGCCGGGCGGCATCCCGGGTGACAATGTCGCTGAATATTATCGCAAACGCGCCGCCGGCGGGGTCGGGCTGATCGTCACCGAAGGCACTGCAATTGACCGGACGGGCGCTGCGAACGACCCCGATGTGCCCGAATTTCATGGGCCGGGCCTTGCCGGCTGGGCCAAGGTGCCGCCCGTCGTCCATGCCGCCGGCGGCCTGATCGCGCCGCAGCTATGGCATGTCGGCGCGCTGCCGAACCGCCGCAACCCAAAGCCTGTGACCGCTGAATCACCATCCGGCGTCTATATGCCGGGGAAATCGAATGGCGCCGCAATGAGCGATGCCGATGTCGCCGATGCCATTGCTGCCTTTGCGCGAGCGGCCGCCGATGCCAAACGGCTTGGTTTCGATGCTGTCGAGTTGCACGGTGCCCATGGTTATCTGATCGATGAGTTTTTCTGGCCCGGCACCAACCAGCGCAGCGATTGCTGGGGCGGGGTGAGCATCGGCGAACGCGGGCGTTTTGCCGCCGAAATCCTGAAGGCGGTGCGCGCGGCGGTTGGTGCCGATTTCCCCGTCATCATTCGCTTGTCGCAGTGGAAACAACAGGATTTCAACTATCGGATCGCCACTACCCCTGCCGAAATGACCGAATGGCTGGCACCGCTGGCCGATGCCGGCGCCGATGTCTTTCACTGTTCGCAACGGCGGTTCTGGGAGCCTGAATTTCCCGATCTCGATGGCGCAGAAGGGCTGAATTTTGCCGGCTGGGCCAAAAAACTTGCCGGCGTGCCGACCATCACCGTCGGCAGCGTTGGCCTGTCGGGCGAATTTGTCGCTTCCTATGGCGGGGAGGCTTCGCAACCGGCAAGCCTTGATAATTTGCTGAAACGCCTCGATCGCGACGAATTCGATCTGGTTGCCGTGGGCCGCGCCCTGATCGTTGATCCCGACTGGGCCTTGAAGATCGGTGCTGGTCGCAGCGATGAACTGCTGCCTTATGAGGTATCGGCGCTGACCACTTTGGTCTGACAGGGCAGGCCGTCGTTTGCGGCCGTTCGCAGAAGCGACAGGTGACGGGCGGCGTGCCGAAAGCTAGGCTGCGCGCATGATCGATGACCAGCCCGACCGTTCATTGCCGCCGCTGCGCCCCAAACATGCAGCGACCTTGCTGGTCATCCGCCGCGATGGGCCGTGCCCGCGCGTGCTGATGGGCCGG
>JBBRIC010000140.1:0-4783 GCA_038221665.1 Sphingomonadales bacterium | reverse complement strand
GTCGATCAGGAAGGGGGCCGCGTCGCCCGGCTGCGGCCGCCGCACTGGCCGGAATTTCCGGCCGGCGCGCGCTTTGACCGGCTTTTCGACATCGCGCCGGTGACCGCGATGGAGGCACTGCGGCTGAACGCGCTGGCGCTGGCGGCGATGCTGCGCGACCTTGGCATCAGCGTCGATTGCCTGCCCTTGCTCGATGTACGCGATCCTGATGGCCATGACATCATCGGCGATCGTGCCTATGGCAGCGATCCGATGCGGGTGGCGGCGCTGGGCCGTGCCTGTCTCGATGGCTTGCAGGCCGGCGGCGTCGTCGGCGTCGTCAAGCATATCCCGGGTCATGGCCGGGCGGCGGCGGACAGTCATCTCGAATTGCCGATGGTCAGCGCCAGCCGCGCCGAACTGGAGCGCGATTTCAGGCCGTTTCGAACCCTTGCCCAAATGTCGCCGATGGCGATGACGGCGCATGTCACTTACACCGCGCTCGATCCGCTGCGCTGCGCCACCCTGTCGCCGATCGTCATCGATCTCATCCGCCACGACATCGGCTTTGATGGCCTTTTGATGTCGGACGATCTGGGGATGCAGGCGCTGGGCAACCCGGCCTCGGCAGGCCTTGCACCCGGCAGCAATGGCCTTGACGATTTCGGCGCAAGGGCGCTTGCCAGCCTGGCCGCCGGTTGCGATATCGCGCTGCATTGCTCGGGCGATTTTGGCGAAATGCGGGCGATCTGCGAGGCTGTGCCGGCGATCTCGGCTGTGGCCGAAACCCGGCTTGCCGCCGCCATGGCCTGGGCAGGCCCAGGCGATGCGACGCCGATGCAGCAATGGGCCGATGCGCGTGACCAGTTGCTGGCGCTGGCCTGAACCGCCGGCCATGGCCCTGAGCACGCCATGAGCGACGATGGTTTCGATGACGGCCCGCCCCGCGCCGCCGCGCCGACATTGGTGTTGCAATTGGGCAGTTGGGAGGGGCCGCTCGACCTGTTGCTGACGCTGGCGCGGGGCCAAAAGGTCGATCTGGCGCAGATTTCGATCCTGGCGCTGGTCGATCAATATCTGGGCTTCATCCGCGATGCCAAAACGCTCAGCCTTGAACTTGCTGCCGATTATCTCGTCATGGCGGCCTGGCTGGCCTATTTGAAATCGGCCCTGCTGCTGCCGGCCGACCCCGAGGCCGAGCCCGATCCACAGGATATGGCGTTACGGCTGCAATTCCAGTTGCAACGCCTCGATGCCATGCGAGCTGCCGGCGCCAGGCTGCTGGCACGGCCGCAACATGGCCGCGACAGCTTCACCAGGGCAGCCCCCGAGGGCCTGAAACTTGAAACCATCGCTCGCTATGACACAAGCTTTTTTGAACTATTGTCGGCCTATGGCGCCATCAGGGCGCGCCACAGCCAATCGACGCACATCGTGCGGCGGCGACCGGTGATGGCGCTCGATGAAGCCATCGAACGTCTCGAACAACTGCTTGGCGCCAGCATCGACTGGACGGAGTTGTCGCGCTTTTTGCCCCATGATCTTGCCGACAGCGGCTATGCACGATCGGTGCTGGCCTCGACATTCGTGGCAGCGCTCGAATTGACCCGGCTAGGCAAGGCCAGCCTGTCGCAAGGCGCAGCCTTTGCGCCGATATTGATGCGGGCAAGGCCATGACCGCGCCTGACCTGCCCGACGAACTCCAGACTGCCGAAACGCTGCGGGCGCTGGAAGCCATCATCTTTGCCGCCGCAGCGCCGCTGACGCTGACCGAAATCGCCCGTCATGTCGGGGAACGCGGCGATCTGCTGCTGCTGTTGCGCGATCTTGCCACCAGCTATGCGCCGCGCGGTATCAATCTGGTCGAGCGCGGCGGTCGCTGGCATTTCCAGACCGCGGCCGATCTGGCCCATCATTTGCGGCCAGCCCGTGAGTCAATCCGCAAGCTTTCGCGCGCGGCTGTCGAAACGCTCGCTGTCATGGCCTATCATGAGCCGGTCACGCGCCCCGAAATCGAGGAAATCCGCGGCGTCGCGGTCAGCGGCGGCACCATCGATGTATTGATGGAGGCGGGCTGGATTCGCCCCGCCGGCCGCCGCGAAAGCCCGGGCAGGCCGCTGCAATATGCGACGACTCCGGCCTTTCTCGCGCACTTCAACCTTGCCTCGCGGCGCGACCTGCCGGGGCTGGCCGATCTGAAAGCCGCTGGCCTGCTCGACCGCGAACCACCCCGCGAGCTCAGTTTGCCGCTGGGCGACGCCGAAGCATGACAGCCAAAGCCGCCTGAAATCGGCCTATTGCTTTGGCGCTTTATCAAGGCTGATGAAATAGCGGCCGGGCCGCACGGCAGACAGCCAGGTCAGCGGGTTCCAGTCGGTCGACCCATCCAGCGAAAAAGTGATGAATTCTGCGCGGCCGACCAGATTTTCCATCGGCAGCATGCCAAGCCCGCCAAGGATCGGATCAAAACGGCTGTCTTCGGAATTGTCACGATTGTCGCCCATCAGGAACAGCGTGTTTTCAGGAACGATCATCGGCTCGGTATTGTCCTGCGGCGTCTGTTGGAGGTCGAGCGTCAGATAGCTGCGCCCCGATGGCAGGGTTTCGCGATACGTCGGCAATTTGCAGACAGCAGCGCCGGCAGCATCGACGCTGCGATACTGGGCATCGATCGGCGTGTTGCAATCGCTGTTGGCAGTGACCGGAATTTGGGTATCGGCGACCCGCGTTCGCGGCACGGCAACCCCGTTCAGCCATAATTGGCCTTCCTTCATCTGAACGGTATCGCCGGGCAGCGCGATGACACGCTTGATATAATCGACCTTGTCATTGGGCTGTTTGATGACCGCAATATCGCCGCGTTCCGGCAGCCGACCAAAAATGCGCCCCTGCATTTCGGGCAGGATGTTCAACGATGGCGACAGATAGGAAAAACCATAGGGAAATTTCGAAACGATCAGCCTGTCGCCGATCAACAGCGTTGGCAACATCGAGCCGGACGGAATGAAAAACGGCTTCGCGATCAGCGAATGTACCCCGAGCACGGCGAGCACGAGCAGGAACAACTGCCAGGCTTCACTGGCCCAATTGGTCGGCTTTTTGGTGGCCACAACAGCTTGGTTCATCGAGGACTCGCAGTGATTAGGACGATGGCCTGCGCCCAGGGGTGGTCGTCGGTCATCGTCAGATGGACAGCCGCCTGATAGCCCAAAGGCGTCAACTCCGCCAGCCGTGCCAAGGCACCGCCGGTCAAGGCCAGCGTCGGGGCGCCGGAGCGCAGGTTGACGACCCCCATGTCGCGGAAAAACACGCCTTTTCGAAAGCCGGTGCCAAGCGCCTTGGCGCACGCCTCCTTGGCGGCAAAGCGTTTGGCATAGGTGCCGGCGCGCGTCATGGCGCGGCGATCGGCCTTGCTGCGTTCGATGTCGGTGAAAATGCGGTTGAGGAAACGATCGCCAAAACGCGCGATGCTGTTTTCGATGCGGCTGATATTGCAAAGATCGGAGCCAAGGCCAAGGACGATGAGGCCGGGCGGCAGGTTCATGCGGGGTCGGCGCGCGCCGCAGCCATCGCCGCGCGCATGCGGGCAATGGCGGGGCCAAAGCCAGTGAAAACCGCTTCGCCGACCAGGAAATGCCCGATGTTCAGTTCGGCAATCTCGGGCATGGCCGCCACCGGCCCGACATTGTCAAAGGTCAGGCCATGGCCGGCATGGATTTCCAAACCGAGTTTGTGGCCAAGCGCCGCTGCATCGCGCAGCCGCGCCAGTTCAAAATCGATTTCGGCCGGGGTTTCGGCATGGCTGTAGGGGCCGGTATGGAGTTCAACCACCGGCGCGCCCAGCCGGGCAGCGGCCTCCAATTGCCGCGCATCGGGCGCAATGAACAGGCTGACCCTGATGCCGGCATCGCGCAGACGGGTGATGATCGGCGCCAGCACATTATGCTGGCCGGCGGCATCCAGCCCGCCCTCCGTGGTGCGTTCGGCGCGGCGTTCGGGGACGATGCAGACAGCGTGCGGGCGATGCTGGAGCGCAATTTGCAGCATTTCATCGGTCGCTGCGATTTCAAGGTTCAGCGGCAGGCTGATGCTGCCGATCAGGGCGTCGAGATCGGCATCGGTGATATGCCGCCGGTCTTCGCGCAGATGCGCCGTGATGCCATCGGCGCCGGCCTCTGCCGCCAACAGCGCGGCCCGCAGCGGATCGGGATGCTCACCACCCCGGGCATTCCTGATGGTCGCGACATGATCGATGTTGACGCCAAGCCGCAGGGGACGGCGAGTTTGCACGTCCCCCGTCATGCCGCGCGACTGCCGGGCTTGACCGCCGGGATCGCAGACAATTCGGGGGGCAGCGCATCGGCCGCATAGCTCGGCACTTCAAGGCGGATCAGCGGGGTAAAAGGCACGCCAAGATCGGCGCTGCCGTTCGATCGATCGACCAATGCGGCCGCATGGATCACCGTCCCGCCAGCGGCGGTGACGGCGGCGATGGCTTCGCGGCCGGACAGGCCCGTTGTCACCACATCCTCCATCATCAAGATCATTTGACCCGGTTCGAGCCGGAAACCCCGGCGCAGTTCAAAAACGCCGGTCGGCCGTTCGACAAACATCGACGCGACACCCAGAGCGCGCGCCAGTTCATAGCCGCAGATCAAGCCGCCCATGGCCGGGGCGACGACGGCGCTGATCTTGGCCCGCACCGCAGCCGGTATCTTCTGCGCCAGGGCATTGGCCAGCTTTGCCGCGCGCGCCGGCTCCATCAACACCCGGGCACATTGCAGATAGCGCGACGAATGCAGCC
>JBBRIC010000139.1:0-4807 GCA_038221665.1 Sphingomonadales bacterium | reverse complement strand
TGGCCCGGCGCAGGCGCTTTGGGGCCTGACGGGCTATGAATCGATCGATGTGCGCGGGCCCTTGTCGATAACGGCCGATGTCAGCGGCCTGCTCGGCAAGCCGATCATTGCCGGCACCGCCCGCACCGAAGGCGGCCGCGTTGAAAGCGTCGCGATCGGCGCGGTCTTCGATCAGCTATCGCTCGATAGCCGCTTTACCGCGTCGCGCCTCGATCTGGTGCGATTTTCGGCGCGGGCCGGCCGCGATGGTGTCGTTGTTGGGACCGGCGGTATCGATCTGTCACCGGAACGCGGCTTTCCACTGGACGTGCGGCTGCGGCTGAAAAACGCCGAACTCGCCAAGCGCGACGATTTTTCGGCGACAGCGACGGGGACTGTCCGGATCGCCACCGATAATTATGGTGGCGTTATTTCCGGCAAACTCAAGATCGACAGGGCGCGCTACCAACTGGGCCGCGCCAGCGTCGCCGATGTGCCGGTTCTGGCCGTGACCGAGAAAAATACCAGAGTGCTCGGCCGGCGCGTTATCAGCTATGTGCCGCCGACGCGCTGGTTGCTGAATTTGCAGATCGATGCCGACCGCCGGCTTTTTGTCGGCGGTATCGGACTCGAATCCGAATGGCGGGCAAATCTGAAGGTCCGGGGCGGCGCCTTCACGCCGGAATTGACCGGGCGGGTCGAACTGCAGCGCGGCGATTATGATTTTGCCGGCAAACGTTTCAGTCTGACGCGCGGCGATATCCGGTTCCAGGGCGTCTATCCGCCCGATCCGATCATCGATATCGCGGCTGAATCGACGTCCAACGGTTTTACGGCAAAGCTCGCCATCAACGGCACGGCGCAATTGCCCAGCGTGCGGTTCTCCTCGATCCCGTCCCTGCCCGAAGACGAAGTGCTCAGCCGGCTGTTGTTCGGCACCTCGGTGACCAATTTGTCGGCCCCCGAAGCCATTCAGCTTGCCGGGGCCCTGGCGTCCTTGCGGGGCGGCGGCGGCGGCTTCAATCCGATCGGCTCGGTCAGAAAGGGCCTTGGCATCGATCGGCTGCGCGTGCTGGGGGTTGAAACCGCCAATGGCCGCAAGACGGCGGTGGCCGCCGGGCAATATATCGGCCGCAGCATCTATGTCGAACTGGCGACCGACGCGCAGGGCTATACAGCGACCAATATCGAGCTGTCGCTGACCCGGTCGCTGTCGATCCTGTCGCAGGTGGCAACCTTTGGCGGCACCAGCGCCAGCCTCAGATGGAAACGGGATTACTAGCGTCGGGGCCAGTTGATGCCGTGGCCCGAAACCGCAGCACCCGGAATTCGAAGCGGTTTGGTCGTCTGACGAGCGGCTCTCGAATGACTTCCGGCTGCCATATCAAAAACCGCGTTGAATGACTTATCGAAAGCAAGAAAATGCCTGCGCCGGGCAGGGTCTTTCGGCCCTGCCCTCCGGAGGCCCCTGGCCCTGCTGACCGGTCGGTATCTTTGAGATTTGGCATTATACATTCCACCGATAATTGACGAAGCGTGGTTGCGCCCTTACATCGCGCCGGGTGTACGGTGGCCAGAATGCGCCGCTGCGACCTTGCCTCGCGTTAGGATTTTCATGCTCGGATTGGGCGGCATCGCCAAACGGATTTTCGGCTCCAGCAATGACCGCTATGTCAAATCGCTGGATAGCGTCGTCGCGCGCATCAACGCCATGGAGCCAGCCATCGAAGCGCTGACGGATGCAGCGCTGGAGGCCCAGACCGACAAGTTGAAGGCTGAACTGGCTGGCGGCAAGACGCTTGACGATATCCTTCCCGAAGCGTTTGCAACGGTGCGCGAAGCGGCAAAGCGCACGCTTGGCCAGCGCCACTACGACGTCCAACTGGTCGGTGGTATCGTGCTCCACCGCGGCGAAATTGCCGAAATGCGCACCGGCGAAGGCAAGACTTTGGTCGCAACGCTTGCCGTCTATCTGAACGCGCTGGCGGGCAGGGGCGTCCATGTCGTGACCGTCAATGATTATCTGGCGGCGCGCGATGCGCAATGGATGGGCAAGGTCTATAAATTCCTTGGGCTGTCGGTCGGCATCATCGTTCCCAACATCGATGATGAAACCCGGCGCTCTGCCTATGCCGCCGATATCACCTATGGCACCAATAATGAATTCGGCTTTGATTATCTGCGCGACAACATGAAATACAGCCGCGAGCAGATGGTGCAGCGGCCATTCCATTATGCGGTCGTCGATGAAGTCGATTCGGTGCTGGTCGACGAAGCGCGCACGCCGCTGATCATTTCAGGGCCTACGGACGATAAGTCCGAGCTGTATCTTGCGGTAGATGCCATGGTGAAAACGCTGGATCGCAGCAACTTCGAGATCGATGAGAAGCAGAAATCGGTTATCCTGACCGAAGACGGCACCGAAGCGGCGGAACGTGCGCTGGCAGCGGCGGGCTTGCTGGAAGGCGAAAATCTATATGATTTTGAAAATACCCAGGTCGTTCACCATCTGAACCAGGCACTTCGCGCCAACGTCATCTATCGCCGCGATACCGATTATATCGTCCGCGACAACAAGGTGATCATCATCGATGAATTCACCGGCCGCATGATGGATGGCCGGCGCTGGTCGGATGGGCTGCACCAGGCCGTGGAGGCCAAGGAGGATGTGCAGATCCAGCCCGAAAACCAGACAATGGCGTCGGTCACTTTCCAGAATTATTTCCGCATGTATCCAAAATTGGGCGGGATGACCGGCACGGCTGCCACCGAAGCTTCGGAATTTTTCGATATCTACAAGCTGAACGTCGTTGAGATTCCGACCAATTTGCCGGTTAAGCGCGAAGATGTCGACGACGAATTCTACAAAGACGCCGAACAGAAATACAAGGCGATCGTCAAGACCATCCGCGAAGCATCGGCGCGCAACCAGCCAATCCTGGTCGGCACTGTCTCCATCGAAAAAAGTGAAATGCTGAGCGAGTTCTTGAAGCGCGAAAACGTCAAGCATGTCGTCCTCAACGCGCGTTTCCACGAACAGGAAGCCCATATCGTTGAACAGGCCGGGCGGCTTGGCGCCGTCACCATTGCCACCAACATGGCCGGTCGCGGCACCGATATCCAGCTTGGCGGGAATTTCGAAGCACGGGTGGCGCGCGAATTGACAGCGCTTGCCGAAGGCCCCGAGCGCGATGCCGCGATTGCGCGTATCAAGGCCGAAGTGCAGGCCGAGCGAGAAGACGTGCGCAAGGCCGGCGGCCTGTTCGTCCTTGGTACCGAACGTCATGAAAGCCGGCGCATCGACAATCAGTTGCGTGGCCGTTCCGGACGGCAGGGTGACCCCGGCTTTTCACGCTTTTATCTATCGCTCGATGACGATCTGCTGCGCATTTTCGGCCAGCAATCGATGCTCAGCCGCATGATGAACAATGGGCTGGAGGAGGGGGAGGCCATTGTCCACCCCTGGATATCCAAAGCCATCGAGACCGCCCAGAAAAAGGTCGAGGCGCGCAATTACGATGTGCGCAAGCAATTGCTGCAATATGATGATGTGATGAATGATCAGCGCAAGGTCGTTTACGAACAGCGCGCCGATATCATGGATTCAGAAACCGTCGGCGATGTCGTTGTCGACATGCGCGTTGAAACCATCAACGCGCTGGTCGGTGGCCATTGCCCACCCAACAGCTATCCCGAACAATGGGATGTCGACGGGCTGGATGAAGCGGTGCGCGGCACATTGGGCCTTGATCTCGATATCCGCGAATGGCCCAGGGAAGCCGCGATCGATCCCGAAATCGTCGTCGACCGGCTGGTTGCCGCGGCCGATGCCAATATGACGACCAAGGCGCAGACGGTGCCGGCCGACAGCTGGGTCGATATCGAAAAGAATTTTCTCCTCCAGGCGCTCGATCATCATTGGAAGGAACATCTGGCAACGCTCGATGCGCTGCGCCAGGTCATCCATCTGCGTGCCTATGCCCAGAAAACCCCGCTCAACGAGTATAAATCCGAGGCCTTTGCGCTGTTTGAACGCATGCTGGTGACGGTCCGCGAAGATGTGACGCGAATGCTCGCCAATGCGCGCTTCCAGGCCGAAGTGCCGGCGCTGCCGCCGCTGCCCAATTTCATCACCACCCATATCGACCCGTTCACCGGTGAAAATGATGCAGCCAGGCGGCCGTCGTTCGATGCCTTTGGCAGTTCGCTGCCGCGCGGCGCCCTCAGCGGGGCCATGGCGGCAACCGCGGAATTGATGGACGTCGATCCCGACGATCTTGCCGAATGGCACCGGGTGGTGTCACGAAATGCGACCTGCCCGTGCGGCTCGGGCAAAAAATTCAAGCATTGCCACGGGGTGTTGTAGCGCCAGCGCTGTGAACCCCTGCGCAAACGCAGCGGGACTCTCTTGCAGTTAAGTGGAGTCGGCACCGGCCATCTGCAAGAGAGTCTAGCGCTGCAGGCGCGTACGGTTGCGAAATTGCCAGCCGCCTGCGCTGCCCTTGGGCTGGACTTCCTTGGTGATGGTCAGCTGGTTGCCGTCGCGAACTTCGGTGACGCGCAACAGCGCCGGCTTGTCGTCGTCAGTGCCATCTTCGTCGGCGGTAATCGTCCAGTGCAAGGGGTCGGCGAAAGCTGTCACCACCAGTTTTTCAGTGCCGGTTTCGAGCGGTCGCCCCTTGCGCAAGGTTGCCGAGGTGACGGTGCCCGCCTTTGTGTCGTGAAGGCTGGCGGTGGTAATCACAACGGCTGGCACCTTGGGACCATCATCGAACGTCGAGACTCGCAGAACCGTCACGCCGTCGGCCAGCGCCCGGATTTCAGCGGT
>JBBRIC010000138.1:0-5051 GCA_038221665.1 Sphingomonadales bacterium | reverse complement strand
TTTTGGTGCGTGGCAAGGAGCGCGGAAAGCAGCGATGCAGCGCATCGGTGCCGACAAGTGACGCCGCCATGCGCCAAAAGCGACACCGCCCCGCAGGGGTTGCCCAAAGGGCAATCATGGTGATGCTACCTGATGTCATCACGCTCTAGAACATTCTGGTTCAGCCGGAACCGGCCGCAAGGCCATGCAAACGCCAAAAATCAGCTTTCCGTCAGCATAACATCAGAGCCGGGAGTGGCGGTCACAGCCAAAAAGGCGGCCTGATGCCCCTGTGTCGTGGCCATCGGCGGCCGCTACCGAACGGGAGATCAGTATCATGTTGAATCGCTTTTTCTGCGCCGCTGCATTTGCCGGGCTCGCCATCGCCAGCCCGGCCGCTGCCATCATCGACGTCAATGACGACCCGGTATTATTCTGGAACCAGACGATGGTGACGCTGCTCGCGGCCTCGCCGCCGGCCCAGACGCGCGCCTATGCGATGGTCAATATCGCCATGCACGATGCCGTCAATGCGGCGCTGGGCAAGCCCAATGTTTCCTATTTGCATGGTGTGGCTGCCTCGGGCGGCGATACAAGGGCGGCAGCGTCAAAGGCGGCCCATGACGTGCTGGTGGCGCTGAACCCGGGCAACACGGCGCAATATGATGCAGCGCTTGCCGCCAGTCTGGCGCTGGTCGTGGATGGCGCGGCCAAGACTGCCGGTATAACCAATGGCGCTGCGCACGCAGCAGCCATTCTGGCCCGTCGCGCCGTCGATGGCTCGGCGCCGATCGCGCCATGGGTGCCGGGTGTCTTGCCCGGCGAATGGCGCCCGACACCACCGGGCTTTGCGCCCGGCGCCTTGCCGCAATGGGGCGGGGTCGATCCCTTTGTCCTTAATTCGGGTGACCAGTTCCGTCCCGGGCCGCCGCCGGCGCTGACCAGCGCGGCCTATACGGCGGCGTATGACGAGGTCAAATTGATCGGATCGGCCGATGCCGAGATTCTGGGCAACCGTACGGCTGACCAGTCCCTGAGTGCGAATTTCTGGGATACTGCAAATGGCGGCACCTGGCTGCGCATCGGCTTGATCGTGGCGGAGGACAAAGCCCTTGATACGCTGGGCTTTGCGCGCACCTTTGCCTTGCTGTCGACCAGCCTTGCCGATTCGTTGATTGCAGGCTTTGATGCCAAATATCATTATGCCCTGTGGCGGCCGGTGACCGCGATCCGGCTGGGCGATGCGGATACCAACGACCTGACGGTGGGTGACCCGAACTGGAGCCCGGTTTTTGCAACACCGGCGCATCCATCCTATCTGTCGACCCATTCGGCGCTGTCGGGCGCAGGCTCCGAAGTGCTGATCTCGCTGTTCGGCGACACGCAGGCGTTCACTTTCTCCATCGGTCCCGATACCCGCCATTTCAGCGGCCTCGCCCAGGCGGCGCAGGATGGCGCGGACAGCCGGCTGTGGGGCGGCATCCATTTCCGCTTTGACAATGAGGCGGGGCTTGCCGTCGGGCATTCGATCGGACGCTGGGCCCTCGCGGGCCAGGCGTTTAACGTCGTGCCGGAACCGGCAAGCTGGGCCTTGATGATTGCCGGCTTTGCCATGGTCGGCGGCGCGCTGCGACGCCGGACCTATGTGCAGCGTGCGCCAGTGATTTATCGGCGGGTCCTCGCCTGACGGCACTGCGGCATGCCGTGTCCCCGACAGCTTTGACGACAGGCTGAAAGGTCCGGGTTTTCGACACCATCTCCTGTGAATACCGGGTCGGGAGGCCGACGGCTGCGATCGCCGAAAGCCCCCGGCCTGCCCGCACGCACACAGGCTTTGCAGCGCACAAGTTTTTTGCGCGGGCGCAGGCCACAAGCGCTGCTATGACGTATTGATGACACTGTCCCATCTGCAACGGCTTGAGGCCGAAAGCATCCATATCCTGCGCGAAGTGGTGGCCGAGGTAGAGCGGCCGGTGCTGCTTTATTCGATCGGCAAGGATTCGGGCGTCATGCTGCATCTGGCGCTGAAGGCGTTTTATCCGGCGCCGCTGCCGTTTCCGTTGCTGCACATTGCATCGGGCTGGGATTTTGCAGCGATGCTCGAACATCGCGACCGGATGGTTGCGGCGCATGGCCTGACGCTGATCGTCCAGCATAATGCCGTGGCGGCTGCCCAAGGGGTGAACCCGTTCGATACGCCGACGCCGCTGTATACGCGGGTCATGCTGACCGACATGCTGAAGGCGGCGCTCGATACGGGTGGCTTTGATGCGGCCTTTGGCGGCGGCCGGCGCGATGAGGAAAAGGCCCGCGCCAAGGAACGGATTTTCAGCTTCCGTGGGCCCACGCACGGCTGGGACCCGCGCCACCAACGCCCCGAATTGTGGAACCTTTACAATGCCCACAAGGCCAAGGGCGACAGCATCCGGGTATTCCCGCTGTCGAACTGGACCGAGCTTGATATCTGGGAATATATCGCGGCCGAAAATATCCCCATCGTGCCGCTGTATCTGGCGGCAAAGCGCCCGACCGTGACGCGCGATGGCATGATCCTGATGGTCGATGATGACCGGATGGTGCTGCGGCCGGGCGAAACGATTGTCGAACGCTCGATCCGGTTTCGCACGCTGGGCTGTTATCCGCTGTCGGGCGCCAGCGACAGTCTGGCGGCGACCCTGCCCGAGGTTATTCAGGAAATGCTGTTGTCGACCGCTTCCGAACGGCTGGGCCGCGCCGTCGATCATGACCCGTCGGCGAGCATGGAAAAGAAAAAGACAGAAGGTTATTTCTGATGGCGACAGGTTTTGCCGCCGACCCGTTGATCGCGAGCGATATCGCCGCCTATCTGGCAGCGCAGGCCGCAAAGCCGTTGATCCGCGTCATCACCTGTGGCTCCGTCGATGATGGCAAATCGACGCTGATCGGCCGGATGCTGTATGACAGCGCCCAGGTTTTCGATGACCAGCTGGCGGCGCTGACCGCCGATAGCAAGCGGCTGGGCACGCAAGGCGCAAACCTTGATTTCGCGCTGCTGGTGGATGGCCTGTCGGCGGAGCGCGAGCAGGGCATCACCATCGATGTCGCCTATCGGTTCCTGTCGACACCGCGCGCCAAGCTGATCATCGCCGATTGCCCGGGGCATGAACAATATACGCGCAATATGGTGACGGGCGCGTCGACCGCCGATGCCGCGATCGTGCTCGTCGATGCGCGCAAGGGCGTGCTGACCCAGACGCGGCGGCACAGCACGCTGGTCCAATTGCTCGGCATTCGCCACATCCTGCTGGCCGTCAACAAGCTCGATCTTGTCGATTGGAGCGAAGCGCGCTTTCAGCAGATCAGCGCCGACTATCGCGCCTTTGCCGCCAGCATCGGCCTCGATGATGTCACCGCCATCCCGATTTCGGGGCTGGGCGGTGATAATATCGTCACGCCATCGGCCAACACGCCCTGGTATGAAGGCCCGGCCCTGCTGCCCTGGCTGGAAGGCCTTGATATCGCTGCAAAGGCGTCGCCGGCGCGGGCCTTCCGGATGCCGGTGCAATGGGTAAATCGCCCCGATTCCGAATTCAGGGGCTTTGCCGGGCTGGTCGCCGATGGCGTCATCGCGCCGGGCGATGCAGTGCGGGTGCTGCCTGCCGGCCGCACGACGACCATTGCCCGGATCGTCACCGCCGATGGCGATCTGGCAGCAGCGGTTGCCGGCCAATCGGTGACGCTGACGCTCAGCGATCAGGTCGAATGCGCGCGTGGATCGGTGATCGCTGCGGCCAACGACCCGCCACAGACAGCCGACCAGTTTGAAGCAACGATCGTCTGGATGGCAGACGAAGCGCTGTTGCCCGGGCGATCCTATCTGTTGAAACTTGCCACCCAGACGGTCGCGGCAACGCTGGCGACGCCCAAATATCAACTGGATATCAACACGCTGGCGCAATTGGCGACAAAGACGCTGGAAATGAACGCCATCGGTGTCGTCGCCATCACCACGGCCCGGCCGATTGTTTTCGAAAGCTTTGCCGACAGCCGCGATCTCGGCGGTTTCATCCTCATCGATCGCGTCAGCCATGCGACCGTTGCCGCCGGCATGATCCGTTTCGCGCTGCGGCGATCTCAGAATATCCACCTCCAGGCGATCGACACCGGGCGGGAGGCGCATGCCCGGCTGAAACAGCAGCGCCCGATGGTGCTCTGGCTGACCGGCCTGTCGGGGGCGGGCAAATCGACCATTGCCAACCTGGTTGAAAAACAGCTGCACCTGCTGGGGCGGCACACGTTCCTGTTGGATGGCGACAATGTCCGCCATGGTCTGAACAAGGATCTGGGCTTTACCGATGCCGATCGCATCGAAAATATCCGCCGCGTCGGGGAAGTGGCGCGGCTGCTGACGGATGCCGGGTTAATCGTCATCACCGCCTTTATTTCGCCGTTTCGTGCCGAACGCGCCATGGTGCGGGCAATGATGGCGCCCGGCGAATTCATCGAAATCCATGTCGATACGCCGCTGGCGGACGCCGAACGCCGCGATGTGAAAGGCCTGTATGCCAAGGCACGCGCCGGCAAGCTGCGCAATTTCACCGGCATCGACAGCCCTTATGAAGCCCCCGAAACCCCCGAAATTCATATCGACACGACCGCGATGAGCGCCGAAGCTGCGGCCATGCTGATCGTTGAACGCGTGACCAATTGACCGACGGATGACCGACGCTGGCCTTGCGCGGCTGCTGGCGACGACCGCGGGGTCGCTGCTGCTGGCGCTGCGTAGCGATCATGCTGGCGGCGGCGCAGCGCTGGGGGCGGCGGGGGACGCGCAGGCCAATGCCCGGATCCTTGCCACTTTGCGCCGCGAGCGCCCCGATGATGCGATCCTCAGTGAGGAGGAAACGGCGGACAGCCAAACCAGACGCAGCCGGCTGGCCGCCCGCCGCGTCTGGATCATCGATCCGCTGGATGGCACGCGCGAATATGGGGACCGCCGCGCAGACTGGGCGGTGCATGTCGGGCTGAGCATCGATGGCGTGGCGGCACAGGGCGCGGTGGCGCTGCCGGCGCTCAACATGTGCCTGTGCACC
>JBBRIC010000137.1:0-5139 GCA_038221665.1 Sphingomonadales bacterium | reverse complement strand
GCGGCCAGGATGAATTGACCCGGGCGGCGCGCGCCCTTGCCATCGACGTCGCCGCCGGTCGCCTGGCGCCCGACGCTATCAGCATCGAAAGTCTCGAAAGCCGGCTCGACACCGCCGGCCTGCCACCGCCCGATCTGGTGCTGCGCACCTCTGGTGAAATGCGGCTGTCCAACTTTTTGCTCTGGCAATCGGCCTATGCCGAATTTGTCGCGACCGACACGCTATGGCCGGATTTCGACAGGGCCGCGCTGGCCAGCGCCGTCGCCGAATTTGCGACACGGGAGCGTCGTTTTGGTGGTCGCTGATGTGACGCCCGCGCGTAACCCGTTGTTGACAAGAGTGGTTACCGGGCTTGCACTGGTTACGGTGGCGCTGGTTGCGGTCTGGGTAGGTGGCACCCTGTTCAGTGCCCTGGTTGCTGCGGCAACGCTTATCATGTTTTCGGAATGGGCGGTCATGCACCGGCTGCCGCGCGGCATCAGGCAGGCAGGACTGGTGCTGCTGGCAGGGGCGATCCTGTTTCTGGCGAGCGTGTCGACGCCCGAGGTGGTGATGACGCTTGCCGCCGGCGCCGGGCTGATCGGTCTGTTCACGGCGCGCAGCCATGGCCGGGCGATCGGCATGGCGGCCGCCATCGGGCTGTTATATTGCGGCTTGCCGGCCATTGCGCTGATCTGGGTGCGGGGCTTGACGCTTGGCTTGCCGGCAACGATTTTCCTGCTGGTCGCAGTCTGGTCGACCGATATTGCCGCTTATTTCAGCGGTCGTGCCTTTGGCGGACCAAAGCTGGCACCGGCCATCAGCCCCAATAAAACCTGGGCCGGGGCCTTTGGCGGGATTATCGGCGCCATGGCGATCTGCGGCGGCCTTGCGGCGGCCTATCTGGCTTCTGTCGCGGGGCAGGGGGTTGGCTTGTTCATCGGCCTTGCCGGCGGGCTGTCCGTCCTGAGCATCATCGGCGACCTGTTCGAAAGCTGGCTGAAACGCCGGGCCGGCGTCAAGGATTCGGGCACGATCCTGCCGGGTCATGGCGGCGTGCTCGATCGGCTGGACGGCCTTGTGCCCGTCGCTATGGCTGGCGCTGGCGTATTTGCGCTGACGGGCTGGGCGGGATGACGCGCAGCCTGACAATATTGGGCGCGACCGGATCGGTCGGCCGCCAGGCGCTTGATCTTGTGGCCCGCAATCCCGGGCGCTGGCGGGTCGAGGCGTTGACCGCCAACAATGACGCAGCGGGGCTTGCTGGCGCAGCCATTGCCTCTGGCGCGCGCTTTGCCGCCATCGCCGATCCATCTGCCTGGCCGGCATTGCAGGCCGCCCTGGCCGGTTCCGGAATCGAGGCAGCCGCTGGCCCCGATGCGATATGTGAGGCGGCGCGTCGGCCGGGCGATATCGTCGTGACGGCGGTGGTCGGTGCGGCGGGCCTGCGCCCGACGCTCGCCGCGGTCGAACGCGGCGCGACGGTCGCCATCGCCAACAAGGAAACGCTTGTTTGCGCAGGGCCTGTGGTAACTGCTGCGGCGCGGGCGTCGGGGGCTGTGCTGCTACCCGTCGACAGTGAGCACAACGCCATTTTCCAGGTCTTTGATCATCATCGCCCGGAACGCGTCGCGCGCGTCATCCTGACCTGCAGCGGCGGGCCGTTTCGCAATCACAGCCGCGCCGAGATGGCCGGTGTCTCGGTGGCGGCGGCCTGCAACCATCCCATCTGGTCGATGGGCGCCAAGATTTCGGTCGATTCTGCGACGCTGATGAACAAGGGGCTGGAACTCATCGAAGCCCATCATCTGTTTCCGGTCGGCGTCGAGCGGCTGGATGTCATCATCCATCCGCAATCGGTGGTGCACTCGATGGTCGAATATATCGACGGGTCGGTGCTGGCCCAACTGGGATCGCCCGATATGCGCATACCTTTGGCCTATGCAATGGCCTGGCCCGACCGTATTTCTACCCCTGCCGCGCGGCTCGACCTTGCAGCGATTGCGAGGCTTGATTTCGAAGCCCCTGATCTTGAACGCTTTCCTTGCCTTGGCCTGGCCTGGGAGGCCTTGCGTGCCGGAGGCTCGGCGCCGTGTATATTGAATGCCGCCAATGAAATCGCCGTGGCGGCGTTCATCGCCGGGCAAGTATCATTCCTTCAAATCGACGCCATCGTTGCAGCCACGCTGGCCCGGACACCCTCGGGGCCGGTAGAGGGGCTGGATGAAGTTCTGGCAATCGATGCCGAGGCGCGTCGCGGCGCCCGGGCGGAAGTGGAGGCGCGGCGAGCATGACCGGATTTCTGCCCCAGCCTGGCGTATTGTTTACACTGGCCAGCTTCATTTTGATGGTGGCGGTGCTGGTCGTCGTCCATGAAGGCGGGCATTATCTTGCCGGCCGCTGGTTCGGCGTCAAGATCGACAGTTTTGCCTTTGGTTTCGGGCGGGAATTAATCGGTTTTGATGATCGGCGCGGCACACGCTGGCGGGTCAATCTTATCCCGTTGGGCGGTTATGTAAAATTCACCGGCGACATGAATGCCGCGAGCCAGCCCGATCCCGAAATAATGGCGCTGGCGCCACAGGAACGCGCTGGATTGTTCCTGTTCAAACCGCTTTGGCAGCGCGCCATCATCGTTGCGGCGGGGCCGATGATCAATTTCGCTTTCGCCATCCTGATCCTGGCCGGGTTGTATATGGCGCTGGGCCACCCCTCGACTCCGCCGATCATATCGGCCGTGCAGCCGGGCGGCGCGGCAGCATCAGCCGGCTTGCTGGCCGGGGACCGCATCGTGGCGATCGATGGCAAGCGCATGTCGCGGTTCGAAGATATCGCCAACACGGTGATGACGAGTAGCGGTGCGGCGCAGCTGGTGCGCTATGAACGCAACGGCAGCGCGCGCGAAATCATCATCCAGCCACGCATGGTCGAAACCAGTGACAGGTTCGGCAATGTGCTGCGCCATGCGCGCCTCGGCATTGCGCGCAGTGGCGAACAGGTCGTCGAACAGGTCGGCCCCGTTACGGCATAGCGCGCACCATCGCGCGCACCATCGGCCAGATCATCAGGGGTGAACGCAGCCTCAATGAGCTTGGCGGGCCGATCAAGACCGGCCAGGTGACGGGGCAACAGGCATCGCTGGGTATCACATCCTTCATCGCCTTCATGGCGTTCTTTTCGATCAATCTGGGTTTCATCAATCTGATCCCCATCCCGATGCTGGACGGCGGCCATCTTCTGCTTTACGCGATCGAAGCTGTCCGGCGTCAGCCGATCGGCGCGAAGGTTCAGGAATGGGCCTTTATGTCGGGATTTGCTGCGATCATGACGTTGATGGCAGTGTTGACCTTCAATGATCTGGGATCGGTTGGATTGTGGCATCGGCTTGCGAATTGGCTCAGCTGATGGTGAACAATATCGTGTCGCCAAGATATGGCAAAGGCGTGTTGCGCGTGAACTATGGATCGATGATGTCGTTCAGGGCATCGAGCCTCGTGCTGCTGTTGCTATCGTCGGCGCTGGCGCAACCGCTTCTTGCACAGGGGCGTCCGCAACGGCCCGATGCGGTCCCGGCGCCACCACCACCGCCCCGCCCCGATGCTGATGCCGCTGTCATTCTGCCGGCGGCCGGCGGCGGGGTCGTGCGTTCGGTGATCGTGCGGGGTACCGAACGGCTGGAGCCTGAAACGGTTCGTTCCTATCTGAACCTTGCGATCGGCGATCGCTATGATCGCGATCGGGTCGACCAGGCGGTCAAGGCCCTTTATGCCTCCGAACTGTTTTCCGATGCGACCATCCGCGACGATAATGGCACGCTGATTGTCGAGGTGAAGGAAAATCCGGTGATCAACCGGATCATCATCGAAGGCGCCAAGCGCGTCAAAGAAGACAAGATTCGCGAAGAAATCCGGCTGGCGCCACGGCAGATTTTCACACGTTCCAAGGCGCGGGCCGATGTCGGGCGCATTCTCGAGCTTTACCGTCGGTCCGGACGCTTTGCGGCATCCATCGAACCCAAGATCGTGCAGCTTGAGCAAAACCGGGTCGATGTCGTCTTTGAAATTCAGGAAGGGCCTAAATCCAAGGTCCGCCAGATCAATATCCTTGGCAATCAGAAATTCAGCGAAGGTGAATTGCGCGGCGCCATGGCGACAAAACAGGCGCGCAGCTGGCGGTTCTTTACCTCCAACGATACTTACGATCCCGATCGGCTGGCCTATGACCAGCAGAAATTGCGGCAATTCTATCTGACCAATGGTTATGCCGATTTCCGCGTCATCTCATCGGTGGCGGAACTGACGCCCGACAAAAAAGATTTCATCGTCACCTATGTGCTGGAGGAGGGTGAGCGCTACAAATTCGGCAAGGTCGAGCTGGAAAGCCAGATCCGTGATATCAAATCCAAGGAATTCCGGCCGCTGATCGCCATCAAGACGGGTGACTGGTACGATGCGCAAAAGATCGAGAACACCGTTGAAGGCCTGACCGAGACGGCCGGCCTGCTCGGCTATGCCTTTGCCGAGGTGCGGCCGCAGTTTGATCGCGACAAAGAAAAGCATGAGATGAACGTCACCTTCGCCATCGGTGAAGCGCCACGCGTCTATGTCGAACGCGTTCAGATCAATGGCAATACAACGACTCTGGATACGGTAATTCGCCGCGAATTCCGGCTTGCCGAAGGCGATGCGTTCAATTCGATCAAGGTCAAGCGCACCAGTGATCGACTGAAAAGCCTTGGCTATTTCCAGGAAAAACTCGAAATCGAACAAAAGCAGGGTACGGCGCCCGACAAGGTCATCCTTGAAACCAATGTTCAGGAAAAACCGACCGGCCAGTTACAGGTTTCGGCGGGTTTTTCCAGCCTTGAACGCTTCATCCTGTCCTTGTCGATCCGGCAGACCAATTTCCGGGGTCGCGGCCAGGAATTGCGCCTTTCCGCCAATCTTTCCAGCTATTCGCGTTCGATCGAGGCAGGCTTTACCGAACCCTATCTGTTCGGGCGCAATCTGGCGCTTGGTTTCGATGTGTTCAGGCGTGATTTCCGATCGTTCCGCTTCACCGGCAACAATACCCGCAACACGACCTACACACAGGTTTCAACCGGTTTCCAGATCCGCACCGGCTTCTCGATCACCGAATTCTGGGCCGCGTCGCTGCGTT
>JBBRIC010000136.1:0-5220 GCA_038221665.1 Sphingomonadales bacterium | reverse complement strand
TGTCGTCGAGACCAAACCCTTTGCCACCATCGGGCTCGATGATTCGCTGACCACGGCTCCGCTGGGTTTCACATCGGATGGCAAGACGCTTTACTGGTTCGATTCGCGTGGTCGCGATACCGCGGCGCTGGTTGGCCAGACGGTGTCGACGGGCGAAACAAAGGTGATCGCCTATGACCCGCGCGCCGATATCGGCGGCGGCATTACCGATCCTGCCACCGGCGTTGTCGAGGCCTATAGCGCCGAATATCTCCGCAACGAATGGACCGCCCTGACGCCGGCAATCGCCGCTGACCTGAAGTTTCTGAAGGATCGCCTGAAGGGTGATGTCAGCGTCGTTTCACAAACGGACGCCAATGATCGCTGGACCGTGTCGGTCAGCAGCGCTGAATCGCCGCCTTCGACCTGGCTTTACGATCGCAAGGCAAAATCGCTGACAAAATTGTTCAGCAGTCGGCCCGAACTGGAAAATCTCACTTTGGCGCCTATGCTGCCGGCAGAAATCAAGGCGCGCGATGGCTTGACGATGACGGCCTATCTGACCCTGCCGCCGGGTAGCGACAGCAATGGCGATGGCAGCCCGGACAAGCCGGTGCCAATGGTGCTGTTCGTTCATGGCGGGCCCTGGGCGCGGGATGACTATGGCTTTAATCGCAGCCACCAATGGCTGGCCAACCGCGGCTATGCGGTATTGTCGGTGAATTATCGCGGCTCGACGGGGCTGGGCAAGAAATTCACTTCGGCCGGCGATCTGCAATGGGGCCGCAAGATGCACGACGATCTGCTTGATGCGGTCAAATGGGCGGTAGATCGCGGTGTCACCAAATCCGATACCGTCGCCATCATGGGCGGCAGCTATGGCGGCTATGCAACGCTGGCCGGCATGGCATTCACCCCTACCAGCTTTGCCTGCGGGGTCGATATCGTCGGGCCATCAAACCTGTTCACGCTGCTTGAAACCATCCCGCCTTATTGGGAGGCGGGCAAACAGCAATTCTACAAGCGCATGGGCGATCCAACGACGGCCGATGGCAAGAAACTGCTGGCCGAGCGTTCGCCGCTGAATTCCGCCGACAAGATCGTGCGGCCGCTGCTGATCGGCCAGGGCGCCAATGATCCGCGCGTCAATGTCCGCGAAAGCGACCAGATCGTCGCGGCGATGAAGGCGCGCAATATCCCGGTTACCTATGTGCTGTTCCCTGATGAAGGCCATGGTTTTGCCCGGCCGGCGAACAATATCGCCTTTAACGCGGTGGCCGAAAATTTCCTGGCGAAATGCCTTGGTGGCCGGGCCGAACCGATTGGCGCTGCTATCGCTGCATCGACCGCGAAGGTGCCGAGCGGCGCCGAATTCGCGCCGGGTTTGAGCGAAGCCTTGGCGGTGAAATAAACCCGCCGCCGCCCCGGCGGGGGGGGTAATTCAGCTCAGCCCGGTAATTGCCCCATCCGCAGCCACGCCGATTTCCAGCGCCGCTGGCCGACGGGGCAGGCCCGGCATCGTGTTGATGTCGCCGCATAGCGCCACCACAAAGCCGGCGCCGGCCGACAGGCGGACCTCGCGGATGGGCAGGGTAAAGCCGCTGGCCGCGCCCTTCACCGCTTCGTCGGCGGTAAAACTGTAGGGCGTTTTGGCCATGCAGACCGGCAACTGGCCAAAACCCTGGTCGGTCATGGTCTTGATCTGGCGCAGCGCGGCTGGTGTCAGGGCGATATCGCCGGCGCGGTAGATTTCGCGGGCGACGGTGCGCAACTTGTCGATGAGCGGCATGGCGTCGGGGTAAAGCAGCCGGAAATTCGCAGCTTCCGCATCGGCGAGCGCTGCAACGCTGCGCGCCAGATCGATCGCGCCCGTCGCCCCGTCGGCCCAATGGCGGCACAGGTGCGCCTTGATGAGCAGGACATCGCGGCAATGCGCCAGCACCACCGCCTGGTCGGCCGGGCTGTCATGCGCAAAGGCATTGAGCGCGACGACAACGGGAAGCCCGAACTTGGCCATATTTTCGACATGACGGGTAAGATTTTCCAGCCCCCTGGTCAGTGCCGCCGAATCCTCGACGCCAAGATCGGCCAGCGCCGCGCCGCCATGGAATTTCAACGCGCGCACGGTTGCGACGATAACGGCCACTGCCGGCGTCAATCCCGCACTGCGACATTTGATATTGCAGAATTTTTCCGCCCCAAGGTCCGCGCCAAAGCCTGCTTCCGTGACCGCGAACTCGCCCATTGCCAGCGCGGCGCGGGTCGCGACGACCGAATTGCAGCCATGGGCGATATTGGCAAAGGGGCCGCCGTGCACCAGCGCCGCCGATCCGGCGATGGTCTGCACCAGATTGGGCTGCACGGCATCAACGAGCAAGGCCGTCATTGCCCCGGCGGCGCCAAGATCGCCGGCGGTCACCGGTGTGCCGGCCTCGTCGCGGCCGATGCGGATGCGCGCCAGCCGCGCCTGCAAATCATCGATGCCATCGGCAAGGCACAATATGGCCATGACTTCGGACGCAACGGTGATGTCAAAGCCGCTGTCGCGCGCCGGGCCATTGCCGCTGCCCATGCCAATTGCCAGCTGGCGCAGGGCGCGGTCGTTCATGTCGAGAACGCGTCGCCAGCCGATCGAACGCGCATCGAGCGGCAGGCCGGTAGCGGTTGGCAAGCGATAGTGGAGGGCATTGTCGATCAGCGCGGCGAGCAGATTATGTGCCGATGTGATGGCATGGAAATCGCCGGTGAAATGCAGATTTATACGCGCCATCGGCAGTAGCTGCGCCTGGCCACCGCCGGTGGCACCGCCCTTGCGCCCGAACACCGGGCCGAGCGATGGTTCGCGCAGCGCGATGACGGTGCGTCGCCCGATGGCGTTCAGCGCATCGCCAAGGCCGATGGTCGTTGTCGTCTTGCCTTCGCCGGCCGGCGTCGGATTGATGGCGGTGACGAGGATCAGCTTGCCCGGCCCGGCCTTTTGCAGCCGCTCCAGCGCCGCCGGCGTCAGCTTGGCGATATGCCGGCCATAGGGTTCCAGATCGTCGCTGCCCAGACCATATCGACTGCCGATATCGGCGATCGGCTGCAGCGTCGCCGCCCGGGCAATATCGATGTCGCTGGTCATCCCGGCATTTTTCCCTCGCAACAATGGCCAGTGCAGCCGCGATTGACGCTATTTGCCCGGGCTTTCCAGCCTTGTCTAAAATATAGTTGCCCGCAATAGCGACGAAAAGCGCGGGCGCGGCTGCGGCATATCTGCTACCTGCAGGCATCGGCCAGATTGCAGGAGGCACCTATGCTCGACACGATCTCAGCGCTGACGCTCGCCCGGATGCAATTTGCCTTCACGGTGTCGTTCCATTTCATCTTCCCCAGCTTCACCATCGGCCTTGCCAGCTATCTGATGGTGCTGGAGGGACTGTGGCTGAAAACCGGCCGCGATGTCTATCATCAGCTTTTCCAATATTGGGTGAAGATCTTTGCCATCACCTTTGGCATGGGCGTCGTCTCGGGCATCGTCATGGCCTATCAGTTCGGCACCAATTGGGCGGTGTTTTCCGACAAGGCTGGCCCGGTGATCGGGCCGTTGATGGCCTATGAAGTACTGACAGCGTTTTTCCTCGAAGCCGGATTTCTTGGCGTCATGCTGTTTGGCCTCGACAAGGTGGGCAAGGGCCTGCATTTTGCCGCAACCTGCATGGTGGCGCTGGGCACCGCGATCTCGACCTTCTGGATCATCGCCGTCAATAGCTGGATGCAGACTCCGCAAGGCTATGGCGTCAATCCCAAGGGCCAGTTTTTCGTGACGGACTGGTGGGCGGTGATCTTCAACCCGTCGATGCCCTATCGGCTCGTCCATGTTCTGCTCGCCGCCTATCTAACGACGGCATTCATCGTCGGCGCGGCCGGCGCCTGGCATCTGCTCGCCGATCGCCGCGCCGGCCGCAGCCCAAAGGAGGGCACGCGCATCATGTTTTCCATGGCGATGTGGATGGCAGCGATCGTTGCCCCTATCCAGATTTTTGCCGGCGATGAACATGGGCTCAACACGCTGGCCCATCAACCGGCCAAAATCGCCGCGATGGAGGGGCATTTCCGCAGCTTCCCGGGCGGTCCGGGCGGTGGCGCCCCGCTGATCCTGTTTGGCATCCCCGACGATCAAAGACAGGTGATGGATTACAAGGTCGAGATTCCAGCCCTGGGATCGGTCATTCTAAAGCATGATGCCGAAGCGCCGATGCAGGGGCTGGATGCGTTTCCGCCTGGCGATCGCGCGCCTGTCGCCATCACCTTCTGGTCGTTCCGGATCATGGTCGGCATCGGCTTTGCCATGCTCGGCCTTGGCGTTTTCAGCCTGTTTTGCCGGCTGCGCGGCACGCTGCACAGCAATCACTGGCTGCACCGGCTGGCCTTGCTGATGGGGCCCTCGGGCATCGTCGCCGTGCTCGCCGGCTGGGCGACGACCGAGGTTGGCCGGCAACCCTATACTATATTTGGCCTGTTGCGCACGGCCCAAAGCGCTTCGCCGCTCGATGCACCGGCCATCGCTGCGTCGTTGATCGCCTTTGTGATCGTCTATTTCTCGGTGTTTGGGGCGGGCACCTGGTTCATCCTGAAACTGATGGGCCATGAACCGCATCCGGGCGAACAGGGCCCGCCGCGCGATGCGCCGACGCGGACGGCAGGGATTACACCTGCTGCGCAGATGGCGCCCGATATCGTTCTGGCGGAATAGGGACATGGCCAGCAACGACACGCTCACGCTAATCTGGGCCGGCATCATCGCCATCGCCATTTTTGGCTATGTCGTCATGGATGGCTTTGATCTTGGCATCGGCATCCTGTTTCCGACTTTGACCAAGGGCGATCAGCGCAATACCGCCATCAACACCATCGCGCCGGTCTGGGATGGCAATGAAACCTGGCTGGTGCTGGGCGGCGGCGGTTTGTTCGCGGCTTTTCCGCTGGCCTATGCCGTGCTGATGCCAGCGGTTTACACGCCGATCATCGCCATGCTGCTGGGGCTGGTGTTCCGTGGCGTCGCCTTTGAATATCGGGCGCGAACGACGCGGTTGTGGATTTGGGACCGGGCCTTTGCCTTTGGATCGACCCTGGCGGCCTTTTCGCAAGGCGTGATCCTTGGCGCCATCCTGCAGGGGGTCAAGGTTTCGGGCCGGGCCTATGCCGGCGGCTGGTGGGATTGGCTGTCGCCATTCTCCCTGCTGACAGGCCTGTCGGTTG
>JBBRIC010000135.1:0-5252 GCA_038221665.1 Sphingomonadales bacterium | reverse complement strand
GACATGGCGATAGGTGTTCCAGGCAAGCGTTGCCACCCGGTCGCCGGGCGCGATGCCCATGGTACGCAATGCCGCGGCGCATTGCCGGGCGCGGTTGCGGATGCTGCGCCAATTGCTGCGATGCTTGCCGCCTTCGCAGGTCAGGCTGACCACCTCGCGGTCACCATGAAAGCTGGCGGCATGGTCGATGATCTTTGACACCAGCAGCGGCCAATCCTGCATCGATCCCGGTGCCAGCAATGACGACATTCCGATTTCCCCCTGTTTTATGGCCACCAGTCTAGCTGCAAATAGGGATTTGACAAACAGAACAAAAGTAGAACATAACTGGCTTGCACGATGGGGAGAAAGCCGATGATTCTATTGATGACCTTGATTTTGATGGTTGCGGTGGCTGGCGTCTATGCGCTGCTGCTGGCGATGCTGGGTGACAATGCCGGGGCGATGCTGTCGGCGCTGGCGGGTGGCGACCGGCATTATGGACGCGGCGGCGATTCTGCTGCCACAGCTTTTGCTTCGCGCAGTTTCAGGCGCGCATAGCTCGCATAGGCAAAGGGTACGGAGGCGGCATAGGCAATGCTGGCAAGCGTCAGGGTCATCCAGGGTGCCGAAAACAATGCGCCGGCGAACAGGCCGACGCCAAGCAGCGCCGGCAAACGCTGCGATGGCCGCAACCGCACCGACCCCCAGGAATAGGTCGGCAGGCTCGATGCCATCAAAAAAGCCACCGATACGACAACGACCGACACCAATGTGTAGCGCACCGCCAGATCATCAAGGATGGCGGGTTCCAGCCAGAAGGTCAGGAACATCGGGCTGAGCGTCAGCGCGGCAGCCGCCGGCGCCGGCACGCCGGTCAGATAGCCGGCGCGTTTATGGGGTTGGTCGGCGGCATCGATCTGGGCATTGAAGCGTGCCAGTCGCAGCGCACAGGTCACCGCGTGCGACAGCGCGAACACCCAGCCGATCCCCGGCAGATATTGCAGCGACCAGAGATAGATGATGAGCGCCGGCGCAACGCCAAAGGCCGTCACATCGGACAGCGAATCAAGCTCGGCACCAAAACGTGTGGCGGCCTTCAGCAGCCGGGCGATACGGCCGTCGATGCCATCGAGAACAGCGGCGATGACGATCGCTGCGACCGCCTTTTCCCATTCCCCGGCGATACCAAAACGCACGGCGGTCAGCCCAAAGCAAAGCGCCAGCACGGTGACGGCGTTGGGAATGACGGCACGCAGCGGAATTCCCGCACGCAGCCGCCCCGGTCCGCGCTCCGGCGCAGCCAGGCTCACTGCGCGATGCCGCGCGGCAGGCTGAGCGTTTCGCCCAGCCTTGCTAGGATGGTTTCGCCGGCAATGGCGCGCTGGCCAACGATTACGGCCGGCACATAGCCTGCCGGCAGATAGACATCGACCCGGCTGCCAAAGCGGATCAGCCCGACCCGTTCGCCCACCGCCAGGACCGCGCCCGGTTCAATGAATTTCATGATGCGCCGCGCCACCAGCCCCGCGATCTGGGTAAAGGCAACGCGCGTGCCGGCGGCGTTTTCGACAATGAAATACTGGCGTTCATTGTCGTCGCTGGCCTTGTCGAGATCGGCATTCAGGAATTTGCCGGGCACATAGGTGATGCGCGTGCAGGTGCCGGCAATCGGCGATCGGTTCACATGCACATCAAAAACGCTCATGAACACCGAAATGCGGGTGCAGGGGCCGGGCGGGAGCCCGTCATCACCACTTAATTGCCTCGGCGGTTCGACATTGGTGATCAGGCTGACCAGCCCATCGGCGGGCGACACGATCAGCGCCGGATCGATCGGCGTGACCCGGATCGGATCACGGAAAAACGCTGCGATCCAGACCGTCAATCCCGTCAGCAGCCAGGCCAGCGAGGTCAGATTGAGGACAAAGCCCGCAACCAGCACGGCGACCGCTGCAATCCCGACAAATTTGCGGCCTTCGGGGTGCATGGCCGGAATTTTATAGCGGGCCGATTCGCCGGGAATGATGGGCAGTGGCTGGTCGGGAATGGTTTCAAGATCGGTGGGAAATTCGTTGCTCATGGCCAAGCCTTACCGGCATGGCCCGGCAGGCGCAAACCTTGGCGGGTGACGCCGCTGCTGGAAACCCGCATAAGGCTCGCATGATCAACTCGCTTTTGCTTTTTTGTGGTTCGCGCAGCGGCCATGATCCGGACCAGGCCGCCCTTGCGACGGCGCTTGGGCAATTGTTGGCGGCACGCGGCGTGACGCTGGTTTATGGCGGCGGCGGTATTGGCCTGATGGGGTTGGCGGCGCGCGCCGCGCTGGCCGGTGGCGGCCGCGTCATCGGCATCATTCCCAGCGCCCTGATGACTGCTGAAATCGCCCAGAGCGGCCTTAGCGAGATGCATGTCGTTGCAACGCTGCATGAACGAAAGGCGCTGATGCATAATCACGCCGATGCCATCATCGCCCTGCCCGGCAGCATCGGGACGCTCGATGAACTGTTTGAATCGATGACCTGGCGGGAATTGGGCCTCCATGACAAACCTATCTGGCTATTGGGCGCCAATGATTATTGGCAGCCGTTGCAGGCCTTGCTCGATCATATCGCTGCGGCCGGTTTTGCGCCGCCGCGCCTCCAACGCCTGACGACCACCCTGCCCGATCTGGCAGCGCTGGCAGCGCTGTTGCCGGCGGCGGCGGTCAAATAGACGCACTCCATTCTTGACCCCCGCCGCCCGCGCACCCTAGACGGGGTGCGAGCGACTTATTCCGAGGAAATGATGGCGAAGATCAAGGTCAAGAACCCGGTTGTCGAGCTTGATGGCGATGAGATGACGCGCATCATCTGGCAATGGATCCGCGAACAATTGATCCTGCCCTATCTCGATATCGATCTTCGCTATTTCGATCTTGGCATCGAGCATCGCGATGACACCGACGACAAGGTGACGGTCCAATCCGCCAATGCGATCAGGGAGTTCGGGGTCGGCGTCAAATGCGCGACGATCACGCCCGATGAAGCGCGGGTGAAGGAATTCGGCCTCAAACGAATGTGGAAATCGCCCAATGGCACCATCCGCAACATCCTTGGCGGCGTGGTTTTCCGGGAACCGATCGTCATCAAATCGGTGCCCCGCCTGATCCCGGGCTGGACAGACCCCATCGTCATCGGCCGCCATGCCTTTGGTGACCAGTATCGAGCCACCGATTTTCTGGTGCCTGGCCCTGGCAAGCTGATCATGAAATGGGTCGCTCAGGATGGCGAACAGACGATCGAGCATGAAGTATTCGACTATCCCAGCGCTGGCGTTGCCATGGGCATGTATAATCTGGACGATTCGATCCGCGATTTTGCACGGGCCTGTCTAAACTATGGTCTGGTGCGCAAATGGCCGGTCTATCTGTCGACCAAGAACACCATCCTGAAGGCCTATGACGGCCGTTTCAAGGATCTGTTCCAGGAAATCTACGATGCCGATTTCAAGGCGCAATATCGCAAGGCCGGTATTGTTTACGAACATCGCCTGATCGATGATCTGGTCGCATCGGCGCTGAAATGGTCGGGCAATTTCATCTGGGCCTGCAAAAACTATGATGGCGATGTCCAGTCGGACATGGTCGCGCAGGGCTTTGGATCCTTGGGGTTGATGACGTCGATCCTGCTGACGCCGGATGGCAAGACGGTCGAAGCCGAGGCCGCGCATGGCACCGTCACCCGGCATTTTCGGATGCATCAGGAAGGCAAGCCGACCAGCACCAATCCGATCGCCTCGATCTTTGCCTGGACCGGCGGTCTGAAACATCGCGGCCTTCTGGATGGCACGCCTGAAGTGACGCAATTTGCCGAAACGCTGGAGCGCGTCTGTATCGAAACGGTGGAATCGGGCGCCATGACAAAGGATCTGGCGCTGTTGATCGGACCGCAGCAAATGTGGATGACGACCGAAAAATTCTTCGAGGCCGTCCGCGCCAACCTCGACACAGCCTTTACCCGGAATAATTGATGATCGGGGCCGCGCGCCGCCGCCAGCCGGCCTGCCCGGCGGCCTGACGCCATGGCGCTGCCCCTCGGATCAGCCGGTTTCAAGGATATCGTCGTCATCCTCGGCGTGGCGGGGCTGGTTATCCCGGCTTTTGCGGCCTTGCGGATTTCCCCGGTTGTCGGGTTCATCGTCGCCGGCGTCGTCGGCGGCCCGCATGTGCTGGGCAGCCTTGTCGGCACCTGGCCATGGCTCGGTTCGATGACGATTTCCGACCCGGCGACGCTGACGGTGCCGGCCGAGATGGGGATTGCGCTGCTGCTGTTTGCGCTCGGGCTGGAATTGTCGGTCGAACGCTTGCGAACGATGCGCCACCTGGTTTTTGGGCTTGGCGTTGCCCAGTTGACGGCATGCGCCGCGGCCCTTGCGCTGGTGTTGCTGCCGTTCAGCCTCGGCTTTGGCAGCACCGCCGCGATTGCGCTCGCGCTGGCCCTGTCATCGACCGCCGTCGGCCTGCAGATGCTCAGCGCCAGTGGCCGCATCAACAGCCACGCCGGCCGCACCGCCTTTGGCATCCTGCTGTTCCAGGATATTGCCATCGCTCCCTTGCTGCTGTTGTTCAGCGCGGGCAGCGGTGGCCGCAGTTTTGGCGCCAGCATGGCGGTCAGTTTCCTTGCCATCGGCGTCATCGTCGCGGTCGGCAGGCTGGCGCTGCCGACCCTGTTCCTGCAGGCGGCCCGCACCCGCCGCCCGGAATTGTTCCTCGCCGCCGCAATGGTCGTGCTGGTTGGCAGCGCGTCGGTCGCGACCCTTGCTGGCCTTTCCCCCGCTGTCGGCGCGTTGATCGCTGGCATCATGTTGTCGGAAACCGAATATCGCCGCCAGGTCGAAGCAGCGATTGCACCCTTTCAGGGCCTGCTGCTCGGGGTGTTCCTGATCTGGGTCGGCATGCAGCTTGATCTGCCGGCGGTCGCTGCCCGGCCGGTGCTGATCATCGGCTGCGTGCTGGCGGTGCTGCTGACCAAAGCCGGCGTGTTGTTCCTGGTCTTGTTGCGCAGCGGTCGCACGACAGGCGTTGCGGCCCATGTCGGCCTGTTGCTGGCGGCGCCATCCGAAACCAGCCTGATCCTGCTTGGCACCGCGGTCACGGCCGGGCTGTTGAGCGGCGAACTCGCCAATACGGCCTTGCTCGTGACGGGGCTAGCCTTGGCCGTGGCGCCGGTTTTCGGGCTTTTCGGGCAGATATTGGAAGACCGCGTCGGCGGCGGCCAGAGCGCGCCCGGCAT
>JBBRIC010000134.1:0-5264 GCA_038221665.1 Sphingomonadales bacterium | reverse complement strand
AGATCGAGGCGCAATTGTTCGAAATCGCGGATCACACCGGCCCTCAACAGGCGTTCCCAAGGGTCGCTGGGGTTCAGCGCCAGCGTTGCGCCCTTGGCCCAGTCGAGCCCGATCGCTTCACCGATGGCGGAATAGGCGATTGCCGCCGCCGCCTCGTCAAGCCCAAGGTCGCTGGCAAGGAGGCCGATGCCGATGGCGCCATCCATCGCCTCGATCCGGCTGAGCGCCGCTGCCAGATCGGCCGGCGCACCCAGCGTCAGCAGCCTTGCGGTATAGCCATCGATCTGGCTGCGCACCTCGGGGCGCAGCACCCGTTCGGCCGATTGCGCCAGCCGGTCGAGCCCCGGTTTCAGGCGATTGACGACATCGCTTGGCCGCGCGCCGATGGTCGTTCTCACCAGATCGGCCATATGGGTGCGCAAGGCGGCGATGGCGGCGATGTGGAGGTCAAGCTGGACTGGCCCGCTGACGGCGCCGGCATCGATATCTGCCCATAATTGCCGGAAATCGAACAATGCCCGCGCCGAGACAAAGGCGGCCGCCACATCGGCAAGCCCCGCCCCCAATTCTTCGGCAAGTTCAAAGGCCAGGCCCGGACCGCCACGATTGACCAGTTCATTGGCCAATTTCGTCGCGATCAATTCGCGGCGCAGCCGGTGGCTGTCGATGGCCGCGGCAAAACCGGCCTGCATGGCGCCCGGGAAGGCCCCATGAAGATCGGGAACCAGCAGGGCGTCATCGACGAGCGGATCGCCATCCAGCGGCGCGTCGACCAGGGCATCGTAGATCGCCATTTTGGCATAGGCCATGATGACCGCGAGTTCGGGGCGTTCCAGCGCGCCGCCATTGCGCCCGCGCTGGATCAACGCTTCATCGCTGGCGAGGCCTTCGACCTTGCGATCGAGTTCGGCGGCGCTGGCTTCCAATGTCTGGATCAGCCTGATCTGGCCCGGCAGGGCAGCACCGCCGCCACGTTCGGCGATCGACAGCGCCTGGGTCTGCAACCGGTTGTCGGCCAGCACCAGCGCTGCGACATCATCGGTCATCGCCACCAGCAGGGCATCGCGATCCGGCCCCGAAAGCCGACCGGCAAGCACTTCGCTGCGCAGCGCTATCTTGATATTGACTTCATTGTCGGAACAATCGACCCCGGCCGAATTATCGATGAAATCGGTATTCAACCGGCCGGATTTCATGGCGAATTCGATGCGCCCGGCCTGGGTGACGCCCAGATTGGCGCCTTCGCCGATGACCCGCGCGCCAATATCCCGGCCATCGATGCGGTGCGCATCATTGGCGCGATCGCCGGCCTCGGCATGGCTTTCGGTGCCAGCCTTTACATAGGTGCCGATGCCACCGAACCACAGCAGATCCACGGGCATTTTCAAAATGGCGCTGATCAGGTCGGACGGGCTGAGGCTGGCAGCATCGCTGACCAGCATGGCGCGGATTTCGGGCGTCAGCGGGATGGTTTTGAGGCTGCGGGCAAACACCCCGCCGCCGGCTGAAATCGCCGCGCGGTCATAATCATCCCAGCTCGATCGCGGCAGCGCGAACAGCCGCTGGCGTTCGGCAAGGCTGATCGCCATATCGGGCGCCGGATCGAAAAAGAAATGCCGATGGTCAAAGGCCGCGACAAGCTGCAACACCGGGCTGAGCAGCATGCCATTGCCAAAGACATCGCCCGACATGTCACCAACGCCCGCCACCCGGATCGGTTGCGTCTGCACATCGACGCCCATTTCGCGGAAATGTCGCTGCACCGAAATCCAGGCGCCGCGCGCCGTGATCGCCATCGCCTTGTGATCATAACCATTGCGCCCGCCGCTGGCAAAGGCATCGCCCAGCCAGAAACCATGGGCCTCGGCGATGGCATTGGCGGTATCCGAAAATGTCGCCGTGCCCTTGTCGGCGGCGACAACCAGGTAGGGATCGGGCGCATCATGGCAATAAACATCGGCGGGCGGGATATTGCCGCCATCGGCCGCCAGATTATCGGTCAATGACAGCAAGGCCCGGATGAAGATGCTGTAGCTTTCGGTGCCTTCGGCCAGCCAGGCGTCGCGGTTGGCGGGCGGCGGCAATTGTTTGGGGAAAAACCCGCCCTTGGCGCCCGTCGGCACGATGACGGTGTTCTTGACCTTTTGCGCCTTGACCAGCCCCAGCACTTCGGTGCGGAAATCATCGCGCCGGTCCGACCATCGAAGGCCACCGCGCGCAATCGGCCCGCCGCGCAGGTGGATGCCTTCGACGCGGGGAGAATAGACCCAGATTTCACGATAGGGCACGGGGCGCGGCAAATTCGGCACCTGATGACTGTCGAGCTTGAACGCCAGCGCTTCGGGCCCGCCCGGCTGAAAGGCATTGCTGCGCAACGTCGCCTGAATGACCGCGCAATACAGCCGCAGGATGCGATCGTCATCGATCGAATCGACATCCTGCAACGCCGTTTCGATGGCGGCGAGGCAGTGCGCCTCAGCCGCGGCACGATCCGGCACAGCGGGGCCCAGCCGCGCCCGGAACAGGCCGATCAGGTCGCGGGTGATCGGCGGGTAACGGCGCAGCGCATCGACAACCGTCATCAAGCCATAGGTGACGCCCGTCTGCCGCACATAGCGGAAATAGGCGCGCAGCCAATTGGCCGCTTCGGCATCAAGCTCGCAGGCGATGATAAGGGCATTGAAGCCATCATTTTCATGGGTGCCGGTCAACACAGCGGTCAGCGCCGGCTCCACCCGGGCGCGCAGAGCCTGCCAGTCCGTCAGCGCCGCTGCATCGCTGGTTTCGAGGATGAAATCATGGATCCAGCCAAGTTTACCATCCGCCAGATCGAATGGAAATTCCTCGATCACCCTCAGCCCGAAGTTTTCGAGCACCGGCACCGCCTCGGACAGGGGAATGATCTTCCCCAATCGATAGATTTTCAGCCGCAATTGCCCGGCCGGGCCATTGGCATCGGAGCTGTGCAACAGCCGCACCGCGCGGTCCCTGTCGTCGTGCAAATGGCTGAGCGCCATCAGATCATGGGCGGCTTCGTCGGGGCTGTGCTGATCGCGATAGCTGGTTGAAAAGGCCCGGCCATGGCTCATCGTCAGCCGCGCCGCGCGTGCCGGCCCGGCCATTGCCACCAGCGCTACCTCCAGTTCCTCCTCCCAGCCGCGCACCAGCTGGCGGAGCTTTTTATCGAGCTCGGCCTCATCGGCATCGCCAAATTGCGCGGCATTTTCAACGCTGATGACATAATGCACCCGCGCCAGCCCCTCGGAGCGCAATTCGACCTCATACCGCCCGAGCGTGCCCGCTGTCGCGGTTTCCAGCATGGCGCCTATCGATTGCCGCAGCCGGCTGTTATAGGCTTCGCGCGGCACATAGACGAGCACCGACAAAAACCGCCCAAAGGCATCGGCGCGAGCAAACAGTTTTGGCCGCGGCCGGTCGAGCAGCGACAACAGGCCCAGCGCCATGGATTTGAGGCGCGGCGTCGAAGCCTCGAACAATTCCTCCCGCGGGAAGGTTTCAAGAATATATTCTAGCGCCCGCCCGGTATGGCCATTGGCGGTATAGCCAAGGCTGTCGATGACTTCGCCGACCTTGCGGCGCAAAAACGGCACCTTGCGCGGCGATGTGGCGACCGCCGCCGATGTGTATAGCCCCAGGAACCGCGTTTCGGCGATCACCCGCCCCTCACGATCAAAGCCCTTGACCGAGACAAGATCGCCATGGGCACGGCGGTGAACGGTCGAAATCGCGCCCGCCTTGGTGATCAGCAAGGGTTCGGGGCTGGCCAGCATCGCCCGCAAGGCCGCCGGCGTATCGGTCGCATCGCCGTCGCCCGTCCACATCGGATACTGCGGATCGCGCAACAGGCCCAGCCCGCCATCGCCAACCGGATGCAGGGCGGGATTGTCGAGATCGCCCGCCAGATCATAGCGCCGCATGCCGAGCAGGGTGAAATTATCCGCCGCCAGCCATTCCAGATAGGCGATCGCTTCGGCCGCGCGGTGAGGCGCGACCGGCGGTGGATTATCGGCCAGCGACAAGGCCGTATCCTTCAGCGCCGTCTGCATCGCTGGCCAATCGGTAACAACGGCGCGGACATCCGCAAGCACCTTTGACAGATGCGCCACCAATTCGGCACGTGCCCGGGCGCCGGCACGCTCGATTTCGACATAGATCATCGATTCGCGCGTTACGCCCAGCGCCAGCGATCCGGTGGCAACGCCCAGCACTTCGACCAGCGCGCCATGGGAATCGCGGCGCACATCGACCACCGGATGCAGCAGGCGATCGATATCAAGGCCAGCGGCGGTGATCGCCGCCGATGTCGATGACACCAGAAACGGCCGGTCATCGCCGATGATCGCGAGGGCCATGCGTCGCCGGCCAGGGGTTGCCTCTTCGCTGCCAACGCTTTCCAGATGGATGATGGTATCGCTCATCGACCGCATGGCCGCGGCGCCCGCCACATAGCCCGCAATCATGCGCCGGCCGGCAGCATTCAGCGCCTCGACTTCCCCCGGCAGCGCGGTTTCGAACAGGCATCGCGACAATGCCTCGATAATTGCCGGCGCGATCGAGGTTTCTGGCAATCCGGGCTCGTTGGTCACGCATCTGCTCCGCTTGGCGACTGCCGGCCGCTTATGCAGCCGGCCGCTGGCCAAGGGCAACCCCGCGACAGCCAGCGCATTGGCGAATGCGCTGATTTTCACTGAAAAGGATCGATTTTTGCCTGAACGGGCCGCCCTTCGCGCAAAGCCATGGCCAATTCGCGCCGTAATCGAACGGTTGCAGCCCGATTCAGCACTTCGCGCCAATTCAGCACGATCTGGGCAAAACGCCCGTCATCGATCGGCAAGGCGACGCCGCGCACCAGCACGATCGCCGCCGCCACCGTGACCAGGCTGGTTTCGAACGGCACTGGCGCTGCATGCAGGGCAATCAGGTCGCAGGCCGCGCAAAGTTCCTCGGCAAGCCCTGTCGTGCGTTGCAGCATCTGGCCCTGACACAGACCGAACTGCCGCGTCACCGCCGCCCCGACCCGATCGATCCGCTGGCTGCCGCCGGGTTCATCGACGAGGATCATGTGATTGTCGAACCCGGCCACCAGACCACCGCCGCCGGCCAGCCAGGCATCCAGCGCCTGCCCCGACATGCGCCGCTCCACCAGCTGAAAACGTGGCGGCAATTCAAACGCCGAATCGGGCAACCCATGCCGCATCGCATCGCATCCTTGCTCGTTACAAGGTTCATAACGGCAAACAAAC
>JBBRIC010000133.1:0-5368 GCA_038221665.1 Sphingomonadales bacterium | reverse complement strand
TTACCGATAGGCAAACGCCGCTCGGGTTCATTTCGGCATGGTTTTTTGCCTATTGCTCTCATTTTGGCAGTAACCTAGTCTGTCGTCATGGCGATGGAGGCTCCGCCGGAAGAGGTTTACCTCTTCGTGGCCGGCACGCGTCCCGAAGCTGTGAAACTTGCTCCGGTTATTCTTGCGCTGCGGGGGCGCGGCTGCGCGACACATGTCGTTGCAACCGGGCAACATCGCGAATTGTTCCACGAAGCCCTGGCGGGTTTCGGGCTGATCGCCGATGACGATCTGGGAATCATGAAATTGGCCCAAACGCCCGCCGATGTAGTGGGGGCACTGGTGCCGGCACTGACCCGGCGGATTGCCGCGCTGCGACCGGCCGCTGTGATCGTGCAGGGCGATACCGCGACGGCCTTTGCCGGTGCCCAGGCCGCGGTTTATGCGCAAAGCCCGCTGGTTCATGTCGAGGCGGGGCTGCGATCGGGGGCGCGCGACCCGTTTCCCGAAGAAATGCATCGCCGCGCCATCGCGCAGCTGGCCAATGTGCATTTTGCGCCAACAGCGGCGGCGGCGGCGGCCCTGCGCCGTGAAGGCATCAACGCCGGCGATATTCACGTCACCGGCAATACCGGCATCGATGCCCTGCATTTCATCGAGCGGCGGCTGGCAGCGGACCCGGGCCTGGCCGCGAAGCTGGCGCGGCAATTTGCCGATATCGACGCGGCAAAGCCCTTGATCGTCGTCACCATGCACCGCCGCGAAAACCATGGCGATCGCTTGCAGCAGGTGCTCGCGGCGTTGCTGGCGCTTGCCGGCGAAGCTGAGATCGTCATGCCTGTGCATCCAAGCCCGGCGGTATCGGGCCCGGTGCGGGCCGCGCTTGCCGGCCGGCGCGGGATTCACCTGCTGCCGCCGCTGGATTATCCGGCGTTTATCTGGCTTTTGAAGCGCGCGACTCTGGCGCTGACCGATTCGGGCGGCATTCAGGAGGAGGGGCCGGCGCTGGGTGTGCCCGTGCTGGTGCTGCGCAGCGTCACCGAACGCATCGAAGGAATCGACAGCGGCAATGCCCGCTTGATCGGCACCGACAGCCTTGATGTGCTGACGGCGGTGCGTGACCTGCTGGGCAATGCGCGGGCCATCGGCCGCATGGCCGAAACCGCGCTGCCCTATGGTAGCGGCGATGCGGCGGCGCGGATTTGCGACGTGCTGGCCGGCGCCCGCGCGTCAAGGCAACCGTCAGCGCCGCGGCGCGTCAAGGCAACCGTCAGCGCCGCGCCGCGCCAAGGCTTTCCAGCATGGCGATGAACCCCGGGAAGCTGGTGGCGATCGGCCGCGCATCGTCAACCGTTACGGCGCGCCGGGCGTTTAGGCCAAGGACGGCAAAGCTCATGGCGATGCGGTGATCGAGCTCGGCCGCAATTGTCGCGCCGCCGGGCAAGGCTTCGCCGCCCTGACCGGTGATGCTGAGGCCGTCCGATAATTCCTCGACCGCAACGCCACAGGCAACGAGGCCCCGGGCCATGACGGCGATGCGATCGGATTCCTTGACGCGCAATTCCTCCAGCCCGCGCATCACTGTGCGGCCTTGCGCGAACGCCGCCGCAACGAACAGGATCGGAAATTCATCGACCATCGACGGCACGATTTCGGGCGGCACGTCGATTGCGCGCAACGGGCTGTGGCGGACTTGCAGGTCGGCGACCTGTTCACCGCCCATGATACGCGGGTTCAGGACGGCGATATCGGCGCCCATCGCCTTTAATATGGTCACCAGCCCGGCGCGCGTCGGGTTCATGCCGACGTTCATGATGGTGACGGCCGAACCTGGCACGATCAACGCCGCGACCAGCGGAAACGCCGCCGATGATGGATCGCCCGGCACGATGATCTGCCGGGCGACAAGCTCTGGCTCCCCCGTGATGGTGATGATGCGACCGGCGTCCGATTCCTCGTTGCGCAATTGGGCGCCAAAGCCTGCCAGCATGCGCTCGCTATGGTCGCGGGTGGCAATGGCCTCCACCACCGAGGTTTCACCCGGGGTATTGAGCCCGGCGAGCAGAATGGCCGATTTGACCTGCGCCGATGCCACCGGCAGCACATAGCGCAGCGGCACGGCAGGGCAAAGGCCGGTCATGGTCAATGGCAAACAAGCCCCAGGGCTGGCGGCAAAGCTGGCCCCCATCAGCGACAACGGATCGATGACCCGTCGCATCGGTCGCCGCGCCAGCGAGGCATCGCCAATGAATGTGGCGGTGATCGGATGGCTGGCGACAAGGCCCATCAACAGCCGGGTCGACGTGCCCGAATTGCCCATATCAAGGGCATTTTGCGGCTGCAAAAGCCCGCCGACGCCGACGCCATGCACATGCCAGACGCCATCACGGCGTTCGATGGTGGCGCCCATCGCCCGCATCGCCGCGGCGGTCGCCAGCACGTCTTCACCCTCCAGCAAGCCCTGGATGGTGGTTTCGCCGATCGCCAGCGCACCCAGCATCAAGGCCCGGTGGCTGATGGATTTATCGCCCGGCATGGTAACGACGCCGCAGAGCGGGCCTGCTGCGATCAACGATAGCGGCGTTGGCGGGGTGCTGACGGGGTCGATCATCGGGCCATGCTTTGACAGTGGCGGCTGCCTGTGGCAATCCGCCCGGCTTTCCGGCAGTGGCGATCATTGCCTGCCCCCGGATACGGAGAAAATCATGGTCAAGGCTGAATGGGGCACCAAGCGTGCCTGCCCGAAATGCAACTCCCGCTTTTACGACCTGACGCGGGATGAACCGGTAACCTGCATTGCCTGTGGCTATGCCTGGGTCCCCGAAGCGATCCTTAAATCAAAGCAGACCATGCCCTTTGAACAGGCCAAGCCTGCCGCGGAATCCGAAGGCGGCAGTGCCGTTGACGCTGTCGATGAAGATATCGATCTCGATGCCGCCGAAGACGCCGAAGCGCCCGATGTCGATCTGGGTGACGATGATGATCTGGGCACCGTCGTCACCACCGGCGAGGACGAGGAAAGCTAGGCTGGCCTGCACTCAGGTTTGTTCGTCTTCCCGGGCTTGACCCGGGATCCAGTTTCTACTTGCTCGAGAAGAAACTGGATCCCGGGTCAAGCCCGGGAAGACGCGATACATTCTACTATGGTGAAATCGTTTTTAGAGGTTTTTGCTGTCAACACGCGTTGACGTCCGCCTGTTCGGGCCGGGCAAAGATCGCGTCTGCCTGCAAGATCCGCCCCGTGCCGGGCTGCGCAAAGCCCGGCCAGAACCCCCAGAGCGCAAAGCCATGCGCAGCCATCAGCGCCAGCATGCCGGCAAAATCGGTCTGGCCGGCGTAGAATGGCGTCAGTGACATTTCGAGCTGGACCGCCAGCGCCCCGGCCAAAGTGGCGCTGGCACCGTCGATGACCTGTTGTTCATAGCCTTGCGTGTCGATTTTCACATAAGTTCGCGCCGGGGTAGGCGCCGGGGTTCGCGCGGGGATTCGCGCCGGGATCCGCGCCGCCGCACGCTGCATTTGCGGCAATAGCGTATCCAGCCTGCGGATCGGCACGATTTCGCTGCCGATATAGGCCGATTGCGGCGCCGCATCACGGTGGCTGTCGAGCATGGCGAGGACCGATGAACTGGCCGAATTGCCAGCGATGTTGATCGTTATTTCGCCGTCCGCATCGCCAATGGCACCGCGCGGCGCGACATCCCAACGATCATCGCCCGCCGCGCGCGCCACAAGCGCTTTATGGGCATCGCCGAGCGGTTCGAACGAAATCAGCCGGCCGCGATAGCCAAGGTCCCGCAAGGCAGCGCCATATTGACCCACATTGGCGCCGATATCGAGCACCAGATCGATGCCGAAAATGCGCAGCGCATGTTGCAACTGGGCATCGGGGGATTGCTGGGGCTGGTATCGATGCAGGTCCCAGCCGTTGCGGCGCAAGGCCTTGCGGATTGTCTCGCGCATCAGCGCGCCTCGCCTGGGATCAGGATCATGCCCCCCTTTGGCCATCGGCCCGGCCAAACACAAGCCGGGGTTCGCAGGCGTTCGCAAGCGTTCGCGGGCGTTCGCGGGCGTTCGCGGGGGGGGGCGGGCGGATGAAAGCGCTTGCGTGTCGGGCGGCTTTGTCCTAACCGGCGCGTCCCGCTCGCTGCGAGGCGTCGGCAGGATGGTGATGGGGCGTTAGCTCAGCTGGGAGAGCGCTACGATGGCATAGTAGAGGTCAACGGTACGATCCCGTTACGCTCCACCAACCGTCAATTGCAAAGGCCGCCGCTACGGAAGTAGCGGCGGCCTTTGTGCTGTGGCGCCGGATGCGGCAAAGCCTTGGCAAAGCGGCGCTTGCGCTGCCATGATCGCGTCGATGACCATGGCCGATGATCACCGCTGGATGGGGGCTGCGCTGGCCCTGTCGCAGCGCGGCGTCGGCAATAGCGGCCCGAACCCGCCCGTCGGCTGCCTGATCGTTGCAGCCGGTCGTGTGATCGGCCAAGTTGTCGGGCGCGGCTGGACCCAGCCGTGTGGCCGGCCGCATGCCGAAGCGATGGCGTTGGCGATGGCGGGGCCCGCTGCAAAGGGCGCGACCGCCTATGTGACACTGGAGCCTTGTGCGCATGACAGCCAGCGCGGGCCGGCCTGTGCGGATGGGCTGGCGGCGGCCGGGATAGCGCGTGTAGTTGTGGCGGCGACCGATCCCGACCCGCGCACCAATGGCGCAGGCATCGCCCGGCTGCGAGCGGCCGGGATCAGCGTGTCCAAAGGCATTCACGCCGAGGCAGCGCGCGGCACAATGGCGGGTTTCTTCAGCCGGATAGAGCACAACCGGCCGTTTATTACCTTGAAACTTGCCGTCTCGCTGGATGGCGCGCTGGCCATGGCGTCGGGCCAGAGCCAATGGATCACCGGCGCGCGCGCCCGCGCCCATGGCCATCTCGAACGCGCGCGGGCCGATCTGATCATCGTCGGGCGCGGTACCCTTGATGCCGATAATCCTGGCCTCGATGTCCGCCTGCCCGGGCTGGGCGTGCGTTCACCGGCGATTGCGGTGATGACCAGCGGGGCCGGCCCCGGACATGTCCGGACCATCGCCGATCCCGCCGCGCTGGCCGCCGTGACCGACGCCAATCTGATCCTGGCCGAAGGCGGCGCCGGCCTTGCCACCAGCCTGATCGCTGCCGATCTTGTCGATCGGCTGTTGCTCTACCGCGCGCCGATCCTCATCGGCGGCCGCCCGGCGCTGGGGGCCATCGGGCTTGGCGATCTGGCGGCGGCACATGGCCGCTGGCGGGCCGAGCCGATTGTCACGCTAGGCCCCGACCGGCTTGAGACCTACACCCGCATCCGCTAGACACGTCTGCAGTTGGGCGGTGCCGGCCCGCGCCCC
>JBBRIC010000132.1:0-5476 GCA_038221665.1 Sphingomonadales bacterium | reverse complement strand
ATCTGCCCGAGGCGCTGCGCTATGAACGCATCGTCATCATGACCGACGCCGATGTCGATGGCGCCCATATCGCGACGCTGTTGATGACGTTCTTCTTCCAGGAAATGCCCGGCATGGTGCGCGACGGCCGGCTCTATCTGGCGCTGCCGCCGCTGTATCGGCTGCAAAACGGCGCAACGATCGCCTATGCCCGCGACGATGCGCACCGCGCCGAATTGATGAAGACGGTGTTTGCCGGCAAGACCAAGGTCGATATCGGGCGCTTCAAGGGCCTTGGCGAAATGTCCCCCCAGCAGCTTCGCGACACGACCATGGACCCCGCCAAAAGGACGCTGCTGCGGGTCAGGCTGCCGGAAGGCGCCGACGCCAGGGCCGAAGTCGCCGATCTCGTAGAACGGCTGATGGGGCGCAACCCGGAACACCGGTTCCAGTTCATCCAGGCCCATGCCGAGGCGGTGGATATCGCCGCGCTTGACGCGTGATCCGGGGCTGCCCAAGGCCCCGCGTCATCCCGGGTCAAGCCCCCGACAGCAAACCCTCGGCCACCAGCCGCGTCCGCAAGGCGGCGGCATTGCTGAAATGATGGCCGGGGAGGCCATTGGCGGCACCGGCGCGGATGTTTTCGATGCGATCATCGATAAACAGGCCTTCGCCGGGTGCAAGGCCGAAGCGGCGGAGCGCGAGGGCATAGATGGCAGGGTCGGGTTTCATCAGGCGTTCGCTGCCCGAAACGATGATATCGCGAAAACGATCGAATATCGGCGCTGTCGGGCGGAACATGTCCCAGAATTCGGCCGAAAAATTGGTGATGGCAAATAGCGGCACGCGTGCTTCGTCAAGCTCGGCAACGATTTCGTGCATGCCGGGCACGGGGCCGGTGACGGTTTCCAGCCAGCGCGGCGCATAGGCCGCGATCAAAGCGGCCTCGGCCGGAAATTGCGCCGTCAGTTCGGGAATCGTCTCGGTATGGGAGCGCCCGGCATCATGCTGAAAATGCCATTGCGGGGTGATGACGTGCGCGAGGAACCAGCGCAGCCGGGCGGGATCGGCGATCAGTTTTGCGTATAGCGCGCCAATGTCCCAGCCATACAGCACATGGCCGACATCGAACACGACCGCGCGGATTGCCCGGTCGTTCGCCCGATTATCAACCATTTGAATTCAGGTCCGCCAGGACCAGAAATCAGCCTTGGCGCGCCTTGAAACGGCGATTGGTCTTGTTGATCACATAGGTCCGGCCATGGCGACGCACGACCTGGCAGTCGCGGTGGCGATTTTTCAGCGACTTGAGGCTGTTACGGACCTTCATGGGGAATCTCTGACGTCAATGATGGCGGGACAAGAGCGCGCTGGCTAGGGAAAGCCGGCCGTAAAGTCAATCGGTTTTGCGCAAATCCGCCGGCCAGGGCCGGAATCGTCCCGACGCATAACCCTGTGCGACGCACTTCCCATATTGCCGCAAGGGTGTGGGCGTGCGACCACTCCTGCTGTTGATCGAGGGTTCGGCAGCGCTATTGCAGCGATCAACGGCAATGGTCAAAAGGAACAGCGTATGTTTAACAAGGCTTTCGTGACTGCCCTCGCCCTGGCGCTCAGCGCCTGCGCCAGCGCGCCGACCGCCGAGGTGACGCGGTTCCATCTTGGCCAGCCGATCCCGCGCGATACGATCACGGTGGTGGCATCGGCCGATCCGCGCGCGCCGGGCGCTGCGGCGCCATTGGAATTTGCAACCTACGCCGAAATCGTTGGCCGCGAGCTGACGCGTGCGGGTTTCAATGCGCTGCGCAGTGGCCCTTCCGCCTATATCGCCATCCTGACCATCGAACAGACGACGGCCGAGCGGATAGGCGGGCCGCCACCGATTTCAATCGGGCTCGGCGGTTTCACCGGCGGCCGCAATGTCGGCGTTTCAACCGGCGTTCGTATTCCGGTCGGGGGTTCGCGCAACAATGATGTGCGGGTCAACCGCGTCTCGCTGCGCATCCGGCGAGTGTCGGACAATAGCGCAATTTGGGAGGGCCGCGCCGAACAGGCGCTGCCGGCACAGTCGGTCGCCTCATCGATGGCGGCGTCGGTCGAGCCTTTGACCCGGGCGCTGCTGTCGAACTTTCCAGGCGCCAGCGGCCAGACGGTCAAGGTCAGGCTTTGATGGCGTTAACAGTCAATGCCGCCTTTGATTCGGGCAATATCATCGTCAATCGCTGCACCGGGCCCGATGACATCGAATTGTCCATCCGAAAGGATGCCCATTCCGATTTTTACCAATGGTTCCATTTTCGGCTGTCGGGCGCCAGAGGCGTGGCCTGCACCATCAGGATCGTCGATCTGGCCGGTAGCGCCTATCCGGGCGGCTGGCCCGACTATGACGCTGCTTTATCAGCCGATCGCCAGAATTGGGTCCGGGCGCCGGCGCACTATGACGCCGGCAGCGGCAATGGCACGCTGACGATCCGCCTGACGCCGGCCGCCGACAGCGTCTGGCTGGCCTATTTTGCACCCTATTCAATGGAGCGGCACCATGATCTGGTGGCGCGTATCGGGGCTGCGCCGGGCGTTGCCACCGATATCATCGGCCATAGCATCGAAGGCCAGCCGATCGACCGGCTGCAACTGGGCGACGGGCCCTTGCAGATCTGGCTATACGCCCGGCAACATCCGGGCGAAGCCATGGCCGAATGGTGGATGGAAGGCGCGCTGGAACGGCTTGTCGATGCCGCCGACCCGATCGCGCGGCGGTTGCGTCAGAAATGCCGGTTCCACATCATCCCCAACATGAACCCCGATGGCACAAGTCGCGGGCATTTGCGCACCAATGCCGCGGGCATCAATCTCAACCGCGAATGGGCGACGCCATCGCTTGAAAAATCGCCGGAAGTCCATGCGGCACTGGCGGCGATGCAGGCCAGCGGTGTCGATTTCGCCATGGATGTGCATGGCGACGAAGCCATTGCAAAGGTGTTCATTGCTGGGTTCGAAGGTATCCCGTCGATCACCGACCGCCAGCTGGCGCTGCTCGGCGACTACAAGGCCCGGCTGGAACGGCTGTCGCCCGATTTCCAGACCCGCGTCGGTTATCCGGCGTCATCCCGCGGTCGGGCCAATCTGACGATGAGTACCAATGCGACGGCGGAACGTTTCGGCTGCCTCGCGATGACGCTTGAAATGCCGTTCAAGGACAACGCCGATCTGCCCGATAAGGCGCATGGCTGGTCGCCCGGCCGATCAAAGGCGCTGGCCCGGGATTGCCTCGCGGCACTGGCGGAGGTCGTCGATGATTTGCGCTGACCGACAGCCGTCGCTGATCGCTGCCGGCATGGCTCGATCATGACCGCCATGGTCGCCATTCCCGGCGGCAGGTTCCTGATGGGCGCCGATGATGGCTATGCCGAGGAAGCGCCGGCGCATCGCGTTGAAATCTCGGGCTTTCTGATCGATGCGACCGCCGTCAGCAACGCCGAATTCGCGGCCTTTGTCGCCGCCACAGGCCATGTCACCACCGCAGAAATCGTGCCGCGTGCCGAGGATTATCCGGGCGCCATCCCCGACATGCTGTTTGCCGGCAGCCTGGTGTTCAAGAAAACCCGCGGGCCTGTCGATACGCGCGACTGGTCGCAATGGTGGGAATTGCGGCGCGGCGCCTGCTGGCAGCAACCCTATGGCCCGGGTAGCACGATCGAGGGCCGGGAGGATCATCCGGTCGTCCATGTCAGCTATGCCGATGCACTGGCCTATGCCAGCTGGGCCGGCAAGGACCTGCCGACCGAGGCCGAATTCGAATATGCGGCGCGCGGCGGGCTGGATGGCGCAACCTATGCTTGGGGCGAGGTCTTCAGGCCCGGCGGCAAGCATATGGCCAACACCTGGCAAGGCAAATTCCCGCACCAGAATCTGCTGGAAGACGGCTGGGAAACCACAGCGCCCGCCAAAAGCTTTCCGCCCAACGGCTATGGGCTGTATGAAATGATCGGAAATGTCTGGGAATGGACGCATGACTGGTTTCAGCCGGGCCATGCCGCCAATGCTGCCGCCAATGCTCCGGGCGATGCTGCGGCGGTCGCTGCCGCCGATGCTGCCGCCGATGCCTCCAAAGCCTGTTGCGTCCCCAAAAATCCGCGCGGGCCAGCGGCCGGCACCATCGATCCGGCCGCGCCGATCCCGCAGCGCGTGTTGAAAGGCGGCAGTTTCCTGTGTGCGCCCAGCTATTGCAAACGCTATCGCCCGGCCGCACGCCATGCCGAATCGATCGACACATCCACCTGCCATATCGGTTTTCGCTGTGTTATCCGGCCATCCTGAGGAGGAAATAGCATGAAGATGCACCTGTTTGCTGCAACGATCATGGCCGTGCTGGCTGGCGCGGCGCCGGCGCTCGCCGGGCCACGGGCCAGCGCCAATGCCGACCGCAGTGTCGATCTTGGCCGCTACAAGAGTTTTGGCTGGGCCAGCCCGATCGGCACCGACCAGAACGGTTATCAAAGCATCCTCAGCCAGGATTTGAAGGCCAGCACGCAGCGCCAGTTGGAAGCACGCGGCATCCGCTATGACGCCAGCAACCCGCAGCTGGTCGTCAATTTCAATGCCCGGCTCGATGACAAGATGAAGGTGACGACCACCCCGACGCCGACAATCGGTGTCGGTGGTGGCTATGGCCGTGGCCGTGGCTATTATGGCTATCGCGGTGGCATGTATTCGACCTGGCCGCAGTATCAGGATCAGACCTCGGTTCACCAGTATAAGGAAGGCACGCTGAACATCGACGTTGTCGATCAGGCGCGCAAACAACTGGTCTGGGAGGCAGTGGTTACCGACACCATCACCCAGAAAAAGCGCGACAATCTGGGCAAGACCGTCGAGGATTACATGAAGGCGGCGTTCAAGAAATTTCCGGTGCCGTTGCAATAATTGGCTGGCGGCAGACTGCGGGCGAGCCGCAGCCGCTGTGACGTGAACGAAATCGATACCTTGGGGAGACCGGCGACCATGGCCTATGACCATATCCTGTTCGACGAAGCGGATGGCATCGCGACGCTGACCATCAACCGGCCGGAACGCATGAACGCGCTGCATGTCGGCGTCATCGCCGAAATGATCCACGCCGTTGACAGCCTGCGCGATGCAGGCACGGCGCGCGTGCTGATCCTGACCGGCAGCGGCCGCGCCTTTTGCTCGGGCGCCGATCTGGCCGGCGGCAGTGCCGGTGGTGGCGGAGACAGCAAGCTGCCAGCGGGACCGCCTGACGCGGGCAAAGTGCTGGAAACCCATTTCAACCCATTGCTGGAACGCCTGTTCGCTTTGCCGATGCCGTTCATTACATCGATCAATGGCGCCGCTGCCGGGGCCGGTTGTTCCTATGCGCTGTCGGGGGACATCGTCATTGCCGGCAAATCCGCCTATTTCCTGCAGGCCTTCGTCAATATCGGCCTCGTCCCCGACGTCGGTTCGACCTGGCTGCTGCCGCGGCTGGCCGGAAAGGCCC
>JBBRIC010000131.1:0-6022 GCA_038221665.1 Sphingomonadales bacterium | reverse complement strand
CCGATCGCGAAGGCTTTCGGGCCCGGTCACGCGGCGCACCGCCGGGGTTCTGGAACGATGGTTCGGAACGGCTGGCGCTGGAAACCCCGGCCGAGGAACGCGATGCCGAATATGAAAGGCGCTGGCAGGTCGGCGGCTTTCGCATCCTGTCGGCCTTTGCCGATACCGCGGTCGACAAGGCCGCCAATGATACGGTTGCCGAATTTATCGCCGCAAAAATCCGCGACACCGTCAACGATCCCGTCGTCGCTGCGCTGCTGACGCCAAAGAATCATCCCTTTGGCACCAAACGGCCCTGTGTCGATACCGGCTATTACGCCACCTATAACCGCGACAATGTCCGGCTGGTCGATTTGCGGTCGACGCCGCTGACGGGATTCACGCCAGCCGGCATTCGCACCAGCGAGCAGGATTTTGCCTTTGACGCGGTAGTGCTGGCAACCGGCTTTGATGCGATGACCGGCGCCATCGACCGCATCGATATTCGTGGCCGCGACGGCATCGCCATGCGGGATCGCTGGCGCGATGGCCCGCGCAGCTATCTTGGGCTGATGGTGGCGGGCTTTCCCAATCTGTTCATCATCACTGGCCCAGGCAGCCCATCTGTGCTGACCAACATGATGAGCAGCATCGAACAGCATGTCGACTGGATCGCCGATTGCCTTGGCTTTCTTGGCAGCCACCAACAGGCGCTGATCGAAGCCAGTGCCGATGCCGAAACCGCCTGGGTCGATCATGTCAACGAAGTTGCCAACATGACCCTGCTGCCAAAGGCCAATAGCTGGTATATGGGCGCCAACGTCCCGGGCAAACCCCGGCAATGCCTGCCTTATGCTGGCGGACTTGACGTCTATCGCGAACATTGCGCCGGGATCGCGGCGCGTGGTTATGAAGGATTCGAGCTGCGATCGGCGGCAGAGTGATGCGTTTTCAGGCCAGCAATTCGGTATCCCAGTAAAGATAGTCCCGCCAGGTCGAATGCAGATAATGCGGCGGAAAGGCCCGGCCGTTCTCCTGCAGATGATGGGTTGCCGGCTGGAATGGTTTCAAACGCAGCCCCATATGCGCCTCGGTCGGCGTGCGGCCGCCTTTTTTGAGATTGCATGGCGCGCAAGCGGTCGTCACATTTTCCCAGGTGGTGCGGCCGCCATAGGCGCGCGGCACAACATGATCGAAGGTCAGGTCATGGCCGGCGCCGCAATATTGACACTGGAATCGATCGCGCAGGAAGAGGTTGAACCGGGTGAAGGCCGGGTGGCTTGCCGGCCGCACATATTGGCGCAAGGCGATGACGCTTGGGATTCGCATCTCGAACGATGGCGACCGGATGACGCGTTCATATTCAGCGATAATGTCGACGCGTTCCAGAAACGCCGCCTTGATCGCCGTTTGCCAGGGCCAGAGCGACAAGGGATAATAGGACAAGGGCGTATAATCGGCGTTGAGCACCAAGGCCGGACACGCGTCCGGTGGTGACAGGATATCGGGATGATACATGCCTTCGCCCACTCCCCAGTTCGGAAAGCCGACCGTCCGCAACCACTGGCCCTGTCGCACATGGTGCCTGCGCACCCAAGGCCGCTTGCGGCGGCCAAATTCCGTGGTTGCGACGTCCATACAACAGTTCGTGTTTCAGGCAAATGACACTACCGCATTTAGTTGCGCTGACGCGTTCCAAGCTGAACGTTGCCGGCCGATCGGCAAATTGCGATCGCAACGGCCTGTCGCTGCGACGCCATGGCAGGTTGGCGGCAGCGGCGGGCGGGAACACATATATGGCTCAAGCCGCGCCGGCGCTTGCGTTGCCGCGTAATCGGTGTCAGCCCGGCATCAATGAACTCGTCAAAAGGATTGGCCCATGCAGGCTTTGCTCATCATCTTCATGGTGCTTGCCGCGCTTGCAACGCTTGGCGTGCTGGCGCGCGGCATCATCATCATGGCGCGCGGCAAGGATATCACCGGCGCCCAGTCGAACCGCATGATGACCTATCGGGTGGCCTTTCAGTTTCTGGCCATCGCCTTTATCGTCATCTTGTTTGCGATCAACCGGCAGGGCTGAACCGATGGTCAAGTTGAACCGCATTTACACCGGCACCGGTGACGATGGCACAACCGGGCTGGTCGATGGCTCGCGCCGGTCAAAGGCCGATGCGTTGCTGCAAGTTGTAGGCAGCGTCGATGAAACCAATGCTGCTATCGGGCTGGCCCGGCTGCAGGCGACGGCGGATTCCAACGTGGCACTCGGCCGTATCCAGAATGACCTGTTCGATCTTGGTGCCGATCTGGCAACGCCCGGCGCCATTCAGGGTGCCTTGCGGATCGTGCCGGCGCAGGTCGAATGGCTGGAAAATGCCATCGATGCCGCCAATGAAGGCCTCGCTCCGTTGACCAGCTTCATCCTGCCGGCAGGCACGCCTGCGGCCAGCGCGCTGCACCTGGCGCGCACGATTGCCCGCCGGGCCGAACGCGACGGCGTCGCTGCGGTTGCCGCGGGCGAGGCATTGAGCCCAATCGCCATGCAATATTTGAACCGATTGTCCGATTATCTGTTTGTACTCAGCCGGGTCGAAAATTTTGTCGCCGGCGATGTTTTATGGGTGCCCGGCGCCAATCGCTGAGAGCATTGGAACGGGAGACAAGCGGATGAATCTGCGGCAGATGTTGCGCGATGGCGCCAAGGTTGATGATCTGCGCGCCCGGCTGACTGCTGTCAGGGCGCTGAGCGTTGAATTGGTTTCGCCCTTGTCGGACGCAGATACCAGCGCCCAATCCATGCCGGATGCGTCGCCGGCAAAATGGCATCTGGCGCACAGCAGCTGGTTTTTTGAAACATTTCTGCTCGGCAGCCGGCCGGGCTATCGGTTGTTCGACGATCGATTTTCCTATCTTTTCAACAGCTATTATGAATCGGTCGGGGCGCGCCATGGCCGGCATGTGCGGGGGCTGTTGACGCGGCCGAGCCTTGACGACCTCCTCGCTTATCGTCGCCACGTCGATGGCGCGATCGATCGGTTCTGGGGCGATTTCGATAGCGATGACCGGGCTCTGATCGAACTGGGGCTCAATCACGAACAGCAGCATCAGGAACTGCTGCTGACCGACATCCTCGATCTTTTCGCTGCCAACCCGATCGAACCCGCCATGTTTCCGCCTGCCGCAGCCATAGCCAAAGCGGCCTCATCCGGCTGGACACATCATGCTGGCGGCGTGGTTCGCATCGGCCATCATGGCAACAGTTTTGCCTTTGATTGCGAAACGCCGGCGCATGATGCGCTGCTGCGGCCGTTTGCGCTCGCCGATGCGCTGGTCAGCAATGGCGATTGGGCCGCATTCATCGCCGACGGTGGCTATCAAAAACCCGCATTATGGCTGGCCGACGGCTGGGCCGGTTTGCAGCGCGACCGGATTGCCGCGCCGCTGCGCTGGCTGTCGCGCGATGACGGCTGGACCAGCTTCACACTCAGCGGCCGCCGGCCCATCGATCTCATGGCCCCCGTCACGCACATCAGCTTTTATGAAGCGGACGCCTTTGCGACCTGGGCGGGCGCCCGGCTGCCAACCGAATTCGAATGGGAATTTGCCGCCGCCGGTGCTGATGCTGCTGCCGGTACCCAGCTTGATCGCGCCGGGCCAGTGGCGCCAATCGGCAGTGCCGGGCTGTTCGGTGATTGCTGGCAATGGACGGCATCGGCGTTCCTGCCTTATCCCGGGTTCAAAGCCGCAGCCGGCGCGGTCGGCGAATATAATGGCAAGTTCATGAATGGCCAGATGGTGCTGAAGGGTGCCAGTTGTGCAACGCCGCGCGGATCGTCGCGCGTCACGACGCGCAATTTCTTTTACCCCGGCCAGCGCTGGCAATTTAGCGGGCTGCGGCTGGCGCGGGACATTTGACGATGGCACAACCGCTGCCAGTCCATGACAGCCTGTCGGAATTTGCGGCGGCGGTGATCGCTGGCCTGTCGCAGCCCCAAAAAGTCATGCCGGCGCGGTTTTTCTATGATCGCGCCGGTTCCGAATTGTTCGAGGCCATAACGGCCTTGCCCGAATATTATCCGACGCGGACCGAAATTTCGATCCTGTCGGACTGCGCCACAGACATTGCCGCCGCTATTGGCCCGGGCCGGGCGGTCATTGAATATGGTTCGGGTTCATCGGCCAAAACGCCCCTGTTGCTGCGTGCGATTGCGCCGGCGGCCTATGTGCCTGTCGATATTTCCGCCGAATTTCTGGCGGCATCGGCGGCGGCGCTGGCCAGCGATTTTCCCGGTCTCCCGGTGCTGCCGGTTGCGGCTGATTTCACGGCGGCATTTCGCCTGCCAGCGGCGGTGGCGGCTTTGCCAAGGCTCGGGTTTTTTCCCGGATCGACATTGGGCAATCTGGCGCCAGCCGCCGCCATCGATCTGCTGCGTGGCTTTGCGTCGGGGCTGGGCGATGGCGCCTGGCTCGTTATCGGCCTTGATCTGGCGCCGGGCGCGGCCAAGACTATCGCCATGCTTGAGGCAGCCTATGATGATGCCGCCGGTGTCACGGCGGCGTTCAATCTCAACCTCCTCCACCGCATCAACCGCGAACTCGATGGCGACATAGATGTCTCGGCCTTCCGCCATCATGCGCTGTGGAATGCGGTTCTCGGCCGCATCGAGATGCATCTGCTGGCAGCGCGGGATGTGGCGTTCACGGCCGCTGGCCAGCATTTCAGCATGGCGGGCGGTGAAACGATCCACACCGAAAACAGCTATAAATGGACTCTGCCCGAGGCGCGGCTGATGGCGCAGGCCAGCGGCTGGACGCCCGTCACCGCCTGGAGCGATGCCGCCGGCTGTTTTGCGCTGCACCTCTGGCAGCGCGACGCCGGTACGATGCAGCCCTGATCGCTGCGACATAGCAAGTGTTGACTGGCGCGCGGGGCTGCGCCAAGCCAATATGCATCAAACAATGCCTGTTGGGGAAAGATCGCCATGAAAATCCTCGTGCCCGTCAAACGGGTCGTCGATTACAACGTCAAGGTCCGGGTCAAATCGGATCAATCGGGTGTCGAACTTGCCAATATCAAGATGAGCATGAACCCGTTCGACGAAATCGCCGTCGAGGAAGCCATCCGCCTGCGCGAAAAGGGCGTTGCGACCGAGATCATCGTCGTCTCGATCGGCGTTACTCAATCGACAGAAACATTGCGTACGGCGCTCGCCATGGGCGCCGATCGCGGCATTCTGGTCACCACCGATGTCACCACCGAGTCGCTGGCTGTCGCCAAGATCCTGGCCGCCATCGCGCGGGAGGAAGGCCCCGGCCTGATCATTCTTGGCAAGCAGGCGATCGATGATGACGCCAACCAGACCGGCCAGATGCTCGCGGCGCTGCTCGACTGGCCGCAGGGCACCTTTGCCTCAAAGGTCATGGTCGAGGCTGATCGGGTGCATGTGACGCGCGAAGTCGATGGCGGGTCCGAAACTGTCGATCTGAAACTGCCCGCTATTGTTACCACCGATCTGCGCCTGAATGAGCCGCGCTATGCCTCGCTGCCCAATATCATGAAGGCGAAATCGAAACCGATCGCCCAGAAAACGCCCGCCGATTATGGCGTCGATCCAACCCCCCGGCTGACTGTCACCAAGGTTGTGGAGCCGCCCAAGCGGCTTGCCGGTATCAAGGTAAAATCGGTCGATGAACTGGTTGGAAAACTCAAGGAATTGGGAGCCGTTGCATGAGCGCACTTGTTCTGGCCGAACATGACAATGTCGATCTGAAGGATGCAACCCTCGCTGCCATCACCGCCGCCGGGCAATTGGGCGGCGATGTGCATGTCATCGTCGCGGGTTCGGGTGCGCGCTCGGTGGCCGATGCCGCTGCCAAAATTGCCGGCGTTGCAAAGGTGCTGCTGGCCGATGACGCGGCACTGGAAAACCAGCTGGCCGAAAATGTCGCGCCGTTGATCGTCACGCTGATGGCGGGCTATGACGCCTTTGTCGCGCCGGCGACGACGCGCGGCAAAAATGTGACGCCACGCATTGCCGCCATGCTC
>JBBRIC010000130.1:0-6132 GCA_038221665.1 Sphingomonadales bacterium | reverse complement strand
CACCGATCCGCCGCCGCCGGTGCCCTCGATCATGCGGATGATCGGCCGTCGATATTCCAGCGCCAGCCGCTCCGCATCGGTCAGCTTGCGATGCAGGCTGGCATCCGCCGCACCGCCGCGCACCGTGAAATCATCGGCGGTCAACACCACCGGCCGGCCATCGACCAAAGCCCTGCCAAACAGAAAATTAGCCGGCTGAAAGGATTGCAGCGTGCCATCTTCGGCATAGTCCGCAAAACCTGCAATCGCGCCGATTTCATGGAAACTGCCTTCATCGGCAACGGCTGCCAGGCGTTGCCGGGCGTTCAACCGGCCCATGGCCTGCTGCTTTGTCAGCTTGGCCTCGCCACCCATCAGCAACGCTGCGGCTTTCCGTCGCCCCAGTTCATCGATTTCGGCTTGCCAAGTCATGCCAGCAGACTAGGCCAACCACTCACCGTCGTAACCCCGCTGTTATGTGGGTATGATAACCATCAAAATTGCCGCCAAAAGCAACGATTATGTCGCTATTTCGGCTGGCTGTAGTAATTTTCGGTGCCTGATGCGTCGCGTCGACCGATTCGCAAGGGATCAGAACGATTCGAAATCGTTGCTTATTTTCTAAAATCGCGCATAACTTTTCGTTGAACGTTCGAGAGGGCCAGCCTCGAAGGGAGCACGCTGCATGCGCGTCGACTATTTTGACGATCGAGATCATCATCCAGGCCATGTGCTTGACAATGCGCCGCGCGCGCGTAGCCGTGTTGTTGTGACAACACAGCCGCCCCGTTCCATACCAGGTCTCGCGCTGTTGACGGATGGCCAGCGCGATTGCCTGCGTCTTGTGTACAACCATATGACATCAAAGGATATTGCGCGGATATTGAATGTATCACCGCATACTGTCGACATGCGGTTGCGCACAGCCATGCGCACGCTCAACGTCACCAACCGGATCGAGGCGGCACGCCTGCTGGTGCAGGAGGAATCGGGTGGGATCACCACCCCTGACGCCTATCAACCGTTGATATATCAGGCTTCGGAGCTTGCCGATCCGCCGGCCGCAGCGACAATGACATCACCGGGTTCGAATGACGGAAGCGATGGCGAAAGCCTTTTCAACCGTTCCGACAACCCGGTCGTCGATCCGCCCGTCAACGGCCCTCCCCGTCTGGCAGACGCATCGGTGCTATCCGAGACCATGTCTTGGACCAAAGCGACGGATGTTGGCTCTTTTGACCCTGGGGTCGACATCCGTCCAATGGTCTGGTCACGGCCCTGGGGAGCGCGCAACGATCTGGCCATCGGGGCGCGTCTCGCCTGGATTATAACGATTGCAGTTGGTTCTGCCCTGGCTTTCGGCGCGGTATTGTCGGCTATGGCAGCTTTGAAATCACTCGTCTGAACGCCTTCCGGTTGAGGTCATCCGGAAGGATGCACCTCAACGCGCTTTTTGCAGCGCACCCGAAAGGAAATTTTTATGATGCAGGATCGTCGTCTCGCCGCAAATGAAATCGCCACCAAATTGATCGCCGCCGAAGCCGCGATCGATGCCGCCATCGCCGCTGTTGCGGCGCTGAATGCGCAAATGCCGGTTGCCTCGATGCAGGCAAATGTTGGTCCGCATGTTCTGCACCAGGCCCTGATGCACAGCATGGAAAGTTGCCAGCAGCTGGTCAAATCGCGCAGCAACATCATCCGCACGCACAGCGCCCTGCGCGACGCCCAGGATGCCATGGGCATGGGCTCGATCAATTTTGCACCAGTCGGGTTCGCCGAATTCTGCGGCCCAGCCGGCGAATCCACCAGCACGACGCCGCGGGCTCATCTGGTGGCCGTCGCAGCCTGATCGAAATGCTTGTCCCGGGGCGGATTACACGCGTAATGGCCCCGGGAAGCCCTGGTTACTGCTACCCTGACGGAGAAAACTGATGGTTTTGCCGTTCACGCTGTTCATCACATTTCTGGTCAGCACCGGCATAGCCTTCCGTTGGGGGGGCTTTGACGAACGATTTTGTGCCGTCGCCATGACAATTGCGACGGTCGTATCCAATCTGGACAGCACGCGATCCTTTGCCCAAACCGAGACCAGCCTGGTGATCGTTGATCTCCTGCTGTTTCTGGCATTGCTGGTAGTGGCACTGCGCAGCGATCGTTTCTGGCCGATGTGGGCTACAGCTTTTCAATTGGTTGCCATGCTGGTGCATGCCGGCAGCACCGTCCAGCAAGGTGATTTTGCCTGGGCCTATTACATCGCCCTGGTCTTCTGGTCGTTCCCCGCCCTGATCGCCCTTGGCGCCGGCACCTGGCTGGAAGTGCGCCGACGCAGCTGGTGACGGAACCAGCGCAATCGCCGCTGCCCGATCCAGGCGTCGTGCCAGTTATTCACCTCTGACCATAGACCGCTCCGTGTGCGTCCTGTCGGAAAGCAGGCGGCCAGACGCTTCGCGCTTTGGCGACGCAGCTGGCGCTGCGACCGGGACCACCGCACAATCCGCCACATTGCCGCAGCGCCTGCGCTATCCTATCTCTACGGCTCTTGCTTCGCGCGAACAAATGTGGAACAAACGACTTCATGCTGACCCATATCCAGGTGCGCGGCGCTCGCGAACATAATCTGAAGGGGGTCGATGTCGACCTGCCCAAGAACAGCCTGACGGTTATCACCGGCCTCAGCGGCTCGGGCAAATCCAGCCTCGCCTTTGATACCATCTATGCCGAGGGGCAGCGGCGCTATGTCGAATCGCTGTCGGCCTATGCCCGGCAGTTCCTTGAACTGATGTCGAAACCCGATGTCGATCATATCGAAGGGCTATCCCCGGCAATCTCGATCGAGCAGAAAACCACTTCGAAAAACCCGCGCTCGACTGTCGCCACGGTCACCGAAATCTATGATTACATGCGGCTGTTATGGGCGCGTGTCGGCGTACCCTATTCGCCCGCCACCGGTCTGCCCATCACCGCGCAGACCGTCAGCCAGATGGTCGATCGAATCATGGCTTTGCCCGACGGCACGCGGCTTTTCCTGCTCGCGCCGATTGTGCGCGGCCGCAAGGGCGAATACCGGAAGGAACTGGCGCAGCTCCAGAAAGACGGCTTTACGCGCGTCAAGATCAACGGCGAATTCCACGACATCGACGCCGCCCCGGTGCTCGACAAAAAATACAAGCACGACATCGATGTGGTCGTCGATCGCATTGTTGTAAAACAGGGGCTGGAGCCGCGGCTTGCCGAAAGTTTTGAAACCGCGCTAAAACTCGCCGACGGGCTTGCCATTGCCGAAATGGCCGATGCCCGCAATGACGCCAGCGCTGGCGCTGGTGAACCTCTTGAACGTATTATATTTTCGGAAAAATTCGCCTGCCCCGTCTCGGGCTTTACCATTGCCGAAATTGAACCGCGGCTGTTTTCGTTCAACGCCCCGCAAGGCGCTTGCCCAGCCTGTGACGGCCTTGGTGAAAAGGCGCTTTTTGATGTCGACCTGATGGTCCCAAATCATGCGCTCAGCATCGACAAGGGCGCCGTCATGCCTTGGGCCAAATCCAACCCGCCCAGCCCCTATTACATGCAGGTGCTCGGCTCCATCGCCCGGGCCTATGATTTCAGCCTGAAAACGCCTTGGGCGAGCCTGGCGCCCGAGGCCCAGAATGCCGTCCTCCACGGCACCGGTGGCAAAGCCATCGCGCTGCGTTTCGAAGATGGGCGCAAATCCTATGAAGTGCTCAAACCCTTTGAAGGGGTGATCGCCAATCTCGAAAAGCGGCTGAAGGCAACCGAAAGCGCCTGGATGCGCGAGGAACTGTCGCGATACCAATCGGCGGCGCCCTGCGAAACCTGCCACGGTGATCGCCTCCGCCCGGAAGCGCTGGCGGTAAAAATCGCTGGCGAAACCATCGCCCAGGCCGTGCGCCGGCCGGTCTCCCAGGCCTTTGCCTGGGCCAAGGGCCTTGCCGACCAGCTAAGCCCCAAGCAACGCACCATCGGCGAACGCATCCTCAAGGAAATTATCGAACGGCTGGGTTTTCTGGATAATGTCGGGCTGGATTATCTCAATCTCGATCGCAAATCCGGCACGCTGTCGGGCGGCGAAAGCCAGCGTATCCGCCTCGCCTCGCAGATCGGCTCCGGCCTGTCGGGGGTGCTTTACGTGCTCGATGAGCCCAGTATCGGGCTGCATCAGCGTGACAATGACCGGTTGCTGGTGACGCTGCGCCGGCTGCGTGATCTTGGCAACACGGTGCTGGTCGTTGAACATGATGAAGACGCCATCCGCACCGCCGATTATATCGTCGACATGGGGCCCGGCGCCGGCAGCCATGGCGGCGAAGTCGTTGCGCGCGGCAGCCTCGCCGATATTCTCGCTACTCCTGGCAGCATTACCGGCGACTATCTGTCGGGCCGCCGCGCCGTGCCGGTTCCCGCCAAACGGCGTAAGGGTAATGGCAAGAAACTCACCGTCAAAAACGCCCGGGGCAATAATCTGCAAGGCGTCACTGCCAGCATTCCGCTCGGCACCTTCACCTGCATCAGCGGCGTTTCGGGCAGCGGCAAATCGACCTTCACCATCGACACGCTCTACGCCGCCGCTGCCCGCGAACTGAATGGCGCCCGGCTGCTGACCGCCCCGCATGATGGCGTCGACGGGTTGCAACACCTCGACAAGGTCATCGACATCGACCAATCCCCCATCGGTCGCACGCCGCGCAGCAACCCCGCGACCTATACCGGCGCCTTCACCAATATCCGCGACTGGTTCGCCGGCCTCCCCGAATCCCAGGCGCGGGGCTATAAACCCGGTCGCTTCAGCTTTAATGTCAAGGCTGGCCGCTGCGAGGCCTGCACCGGCGACGGCCTCATCAAGATCGAAATGCACTTTCTGCCCGATGTCTATGTCACCTGCGACATCTGCCACGGCGCCCGCTACAATCGCGAAACGCTCGAAGTGAAGTTCAAGAGCCGCAGCATCGCCGATGTCCTCGACATGACGGTCGAGGATGGCGTTGAATTCTTCAAGGCCGTCCCCCCCATCCGCGACAAGCTTGCCATGCTCCACGAAGTCGGCCTTGGCTATGTGAAGATCGGCCAGCAAGCCACCACATTGAGCGGCGGCGAAGCCCAGCGCGTCAAACTGGCCAAGGAACTGGCGCGCCGCGCCACCGGCCAAACCCTATACATCCTCGACGAACCGACGACCGGGCTGCATTTCGAAGACGTCCGCAAATTGCTGGAGGTGCTCCACGCGCTCGTTGACCAGGGCAACACCGTCGTCGTCATCGAGCACAACCTCGACGTTATAAAGACAGCAGACTGGGTCATCGACCTGGGACCGGATGGGGGCGACAAGGGCGGGTCGATTGTGGCGGTGGGGTCGCCGGAAATAATTGCGGCATCTGAGAGGAGCCATACGGGGCATTACCTCAAGCCGCTCCTTACCTTCCCCCGCCAAGAGGGGGTCAAGACGCCCGAAGGGCGCCGGGAGAAGGCCAAACCAAAGCGCCAGGTCGCCGCAGAATAGAGCGTCCGGCGGCTGGCGCTTTTGGCGCCATGCCGCCCTTTATCTGCCGCACGGCAAGATGCATCTTACCGCTTTTGAACGCACAAAGCCGCCTCTCAGCCAAGGGCCAGGTTGTAATCTCCAAGGATATTCGCGACGCCAATTATTGGCCCGCCGGCACCGTATTTGACGTCGTGCAATGCCTCGACGACATCCCGCTTCGCGCGGCGCAAGCGGTAGTATACCTCAAAACTCCTTTGGCCGAGGCAGTCGCGCGCATCCGCGCGACCGTTCAGTATATTGGCCCGCATCCAACGACGCCTATGGGACGGAACCAATCGACCAGACGGTCCGTGTCGGTGAAACCCAGGACCGGCAACGCGAAGCGGAAAGCGGCCATTTTGCAGGTCGCTGATAGCAATATTCTTGTCCGCACTATCGTCAGGGACAGCCCTGCCGAGGCGATAATTGCGGAGGCCATCGTCGACGCCGGCGTATTCATGCCGCGCCGACGCCATCCGTGCCTTCGACCAGGCCCTCACCACCAAAGCTTGCACAGCGGCGCCGCAAGCAATCGATTTCGCCGCCTGACCTTCCGCCAACGAGAATAGACCAAGGATATGTGCCGGTGCCGCCCAACTGCAAATGAGTTTAGGACC
>JBBRIC010000129.1:0-6133 GCA_038221665.1 Sphingomonadales bacterium | reverse complement strand
CACCACCGCGCGCGACGATGATCAGGTCGGGGCGCAGGATCGGACCGCCGGCCGCCATGGCGTTGAAGCCCGTGATCGCCGCTGCGACCTGGGCTGCCGCGGCCTCGCCCTGCACCGCCACCGGCCAGATCAGCACATGGCGTGGAAACCGATCCGCCAGCCGATGCAATATGTCGCGGATGACGGCGCCCGTCGGCGAGGTGATGACGCCGATCAGACGCGGAATATGGGGCAGGGCGCGTTTCCTGTCCGCATCGAACAAGCCCTCGGCGGCCAATTTCAGCCGCCGCGCCTCGATCTGGGCGAGCAGCGCGCCAACCCCGGCCGGTTCCAGCCGTTCCACGACAATCTGGTATTTCGACCGGCTGGGATAGGTTGTCAGCTTGCCGGTGGCGATGACTTCGAGGCCGTCTTCGGGGCGAAACCGCAGGGCGCTGGCATGGCCCTTGAACATGACGAGATCGATCAGCGCGTTTTCATCCTTCAGCGCGCCATAGCAATGCCCCGAGGCAACGCGCTTGAAACCCGATAATTCACCGCGCACGCGAACCTGGCCGAATTGCGTTTCGACGCTGCGTTTCAACGCGCCGGCAATCTCGCTGACCGAATATTCGGGGGTATTGGTGGCGGCGTCATCGTCCATGCCGCCGACATAATGCGCAAAGCCTCTGAAAGCCAAGGCCGCAGCGGTTGCCCCTGCCACAGGGCCTGTTAGAAGCACGGGCATGACCCCAGCGACGACGCCCTTTGATATCCTTGTGCTCGGTGGCGGCGGCCGCGAACATGCGCTGTGCTGGAAATTGCGCCAGTCGCCGCTGTGTGGCCGGTTGTTGTGCGCACCGGGCAATGCCGGCATCGCTGCGGTCGCCGATTGTGTCGATCTTGATATCTTGGACCCGGCGGCGGTAACCGAATTTGCCCGCGCCGAACATATTCGCCTGGTCGTGGTTGGCCCCGAAGCGCCGCTGGTGGCGGGCGTTGTCGATGCACTGCGGGTCGCCGGCATCGCCGCCTTTGGGCCAACGGCGGCGGCAGCGCAGCTGGAAGCTTCAAAGGGTTTTACCAAGGATCTGGCCCGGGCCAATGGCATCCCCACTGCCGGCTTCCGACGTTTTGCCAGCGCCGCCGATGCGCATCATTATGTCGCGGTGCATCCATTACCGGTGGTGGTGAAGGCCGATGGCCTTGCCGGCGGCAAGGGCGTCACCGTCGCTGAAAGCAATGAGGAAGGGCTGGCGGCGCTCGCCGAGCCCCAGACCGCGGTTGTCATCGAGGAAGCCATCGCTGGCCCCGAGGCGAGCCTGTTCGTGCTGACCGATGGCAAGACTATCGCGGTCTGGGGCTCGGCGCAGGATTATAAACGCGCCTTCGATGATGATACCGGCCCCAATACCGGTGGCATGGGGGTGGTGTCGCCAGCGCCAGCGCTGACCGACGCCCTGCTGGCGCGCGCCATGGCTGAAATCGTGCGGCCAACGCTGAAAGCCATGGCCGCAGCCGGCACCCCCTATACCGGGATGCTGTATGCCGGCCTGATGCTGACTCGCGATGGTCCCAAGCTGATCGAATATAATTGCCGCTTCGGCGACCCTGAAACCCAGGCGCTGATGCTGCTGCTCGACAGCGATCTGGCTGAAATCCTGCTCGCCAATGCCGAAGGGCGCCAGCATGACGTAGCGGCGTCATGGCGGCCCGATACGGTGGTGACGATTGTCTATGCCGCCATGGGCTATCCGTTGAAACCCATCACCGGCACCATCATCGACAATCTGGAGGCCGCATCAGCGCTGGGCGTTGAAATCTTCCATGCCGGCACGCTGCGGCGGGACGATGGCAAGTTCGTTGCGGCCGGCGGGCGGGTGCTGGCCATATCGGCGCTTGGTCCCGATGTTTCCGAAGCGCGGGCGCTGGCCTATGCCGCTATCAGAAAGATCCGCTGGCACGGCGGCTTTTTCCGGCGCGATATCGGGAAAACCTGAATTTGGGGAGTGATCTGGTGCAGATGAGCGAACGTCAGGAACAGTTTTCGGGCACCGGGGATGTGAGGACAGGGCAGGAAATCGACGCCGCCCGGCTTGGCGCCTGGATGACCGAGCATGTGGCAGGCTTTGCCGGGCCCCTGCGCATCCAGCAATTCAAGGGTGGCCAATCCAATCCGACCTACAAGCTGATGACGCCGCAGCAAAATTACGTGCTGCGCCGAAAACCGCCGGGTGTGCTGTTGCCATCTGCCCATGCCGTCGACCGCGAATACAAGGTCATCACCGCGCTGCATGGCCAGGGTTTTCCGGCGCCGCGCACCTTTGGGCTGTGCACCGATGACAGCATCATCGGCACCTGGTTCTACATCATGGATTGCGTCGATGGCCGGGTGATCTGGGATGCAACTTTTCCCGATGTGCCGCGCGCCGAACGCCGGGCCTATTTCGATGCGATGAACCAGACGATCGCCGATCTGCACCGGATCGACATCGCCCGCGCCGGCCTGTCGGATTTTGGCAAGCCCGGCAATTATTTTGCCCGCCAGATCGCCCGTTGGTCACGCCAATATCTGGAGGACAAGGACGCGGGCCAGGTGGCGTCGATGGACCGGCTGGTCGAATGGCTGCCGGCCAATATCCCGGCCGGCGATGAAACCTCGGTCGTCCATGGCGATTATCGCTGCGACAACATGATTTTTCATGCGACCGAACCCCGGGTGCTGGCAGTGCTGGATTGGGAATTGTCGACGATCGGCCACCCGCTGGCCGATTTTTCCTATCATCTGATGATGTACCGGATGCCGCCATCGGCAACGACCGGTCTTGCCGGCAATGATCTCGACGCGCTGAATATCCCGACCGAAGCCGAATATGTCGCGGCCTATTGTGCGCGTACCGGCCGCGACGGCATCCCCAATCTCGATTTCTACGTCGCCTATAATATGTTCCGGCTGGCCGGCATCATCCATGGCATCCGGGGCCGGGTGGTGCGCGGCACCGCGGCCAGTGCGCATGCCCGCAAGACTGCCGAAGGCGTTGAACTGCTTGCCGACCTTGCCTGGGAACAGGCCGTCAAGGTCGGGGCGCGATAGCGTTTCGTTGTCGGAAAGATCGGGGGATCGCATGAAACACTGGCTGACACTGGCATTGACCATCGGCCTTGCGCTGTTGCTGGGCGTGACGGCGGCGCAACCGCCGGCGCCGCTGCCAGCGACGGCACCGGCCACCGAATTTTCGGCCGCGCGCGCCATGGCCGATATCCGTGTCATTGCGACATGGCCGCATCCGACGGGATCGGCTGCCGATGCCGCGGTGCGCGCGCATCTGGTGGCGCGACTGGTGGCGCTGGGCTTTACGGTGCGCAGCCTTGTCGTGCCCTTGCCGCCGCGCCCGGCCGAACGGCTGACCAACTGGAGCGGCACCAGCAGCAAGGATATTGTCGCCACCAGCCTGGTTGCTGTGCGGGCAGGGCGCGATTCAACAGCACCGGCGGTGGCGCTGATGGCGCATCATGACAGTGTCTGGGGATCGCCCGGGGCCGCCGATGACGCCATGGGCGTGGCTTCGACGCTGGAAATCGCCCGCGCCATTCCGCGCGCAACCCAGGCGCGTGACCTTGTCATCTTGTTGACCGACGCCGAAGAACTCGGGCTGGTCGGGGCGCGGGCCTTTTTTGGCCGGGGTGCCAAAGGCCAGGCGCTGGGCACCGCCGATCCGCTGGCGGCGCGCATCGGCGTCGTCATCGATATGGAATCGCGTGGCGGTGGCGGCCGGGCGATGATGTTTGAAACCGGCCGCGACAATGGCGCCATGGTCGATCTGTTTGCGCGTGTCGTGCACGATCCGGCGGCGACGTCGCTGGCGGTCAAAATCTATGAACTGCTGCCCAATTCAACCGATTTCACCCCGGTCAAGCAAAGCGGCATCCCGGGTTTCAATTTTGCCATGACCGGCCGTGCCGATCTGTATCATTCGCCGCTGTCAAAGCCCGATGCGATCAGCGCCGCCAGCCTCCAGCACATGGGCGGGCAGGCGCTCGATCTGACACGGGCACTTGTCACGGCGCCGCAATTGCCGGGGAAGGCGCCGGACCAGATTTTCAGCGATGTGCTCGGCCAAAGCGTTATCGCCTATCCGGTGGGTGTCGGCTGGGGGCTGATCATCGCCATCGCCGGGCTGATCGCTGTGGCGGCGGTCTGGCAGCGGCGGCAATGGCGGCTGCGCGGGCTGCTGGCGGGAGCGATCGATGGCCTTGTCGCGGCGCTGAAGGCGGGTGTGCTGCTGTACGGCTTTAACCTTTTGTCGGGCGCCGATAAAAAATCCAACTATTATGATCGGCTGGCGGCGCTGCCCCGGCTGGAGGGCCAGGCGCTGCTGCTGGTCATCGCCGGTATCCTGTTGACGCTGGTGCTGGTCGCTTCCCGTCGCGGGCGCTGGCATGGCTGGCTCGGCCTTGCGCTTCTGAATTTGCTGCTGGTGGTGGTCATCGAGATACTGCTCCCCGCCGCCGGGCCGGTATTGGCCTGGCCGCTGCTGCTGGCGGTGGCGGCAATGGCGTCTGTGGCGGTCTGGCCGCGCAGCGCGCCGGTGATGCCGATGCTGGCTGCCATCCCGTCTTTGGCCTTTATCGGCGGTTTCGGGCATTTTTCGCTGCTCGCCGTGGGGGCCGGCCTGCCGTCTGCCGTGGCGGCGTTCGTGCCGATGGCGCTGCTGCTGCTTTGGCCATTGATCCCGCCGCTGCCACGTCGCGGCACGCTGATCGCGGCGGGGCTTGTATTGCTGCTGGCGGGCAGCATCGCGCTCTGGGTGCGGCTCGATCCGATGGCGCCGAGCGTGCCGCCCTATGCCGACAAGGGCTGACGGGCGGACCGAGACATTAGTCATCGTCTTCCCGGGCTGGCCCCGGGAAGACGAAAAAACCAAGGGGCCGTCGATCCTGAACGCCGCTCTGAAACGTCGCCAGCCCCTTGTCGGTCCCGCACAGACGGTCCCAGAATCTGAAATACAGGCCATAGTTGCAATTATAGCGTTGATGGTGCGTCTCGTGATGGCTGGCGCTGATGATGTGGCGGCCAAAGGCACCGTTCACCCAAGCCGAAGGAAACATTTCCCAACCCATGTGGTTGGTAACGCCCATCAGTGTCGCGACCGTCAAGACAACGCCCAGCGCGCTCCAGTGGATCGGTATCAGAAACGCCAGCGCCGGGATTAAAAGCGCGCCCGACGCGGCCTCCCAGGGGTGAAAGCTCATCGCCGCCCAGGCGGTCGGGGGTTTCGAGCCATGGTGGACGGCATGGACGGCCTTGAACAACCGCGGCCCGTGCATCCAGCGATGCGTCCAGTAGAACCAGCTGTCATGGAGGAACAGATAGACAAAAATGCTGATCGGCCACCAGACCAGCCCCGCCAGCCCGTCGATGTGCCACTGGATCCGGGTGACGTCATAAAATCGCCAGCCAGCGAGCATCAGCCCGGCCGGCAAACCATAGATCAGCGCCGAAACGAGCGACCAGCGGATTTCGGCGCTGATCTGCTGGCGCCGCCGCCCGGGATCCTTTGGCCCGGCAATGATGCCACGCCGCGCCGTCCATAGCGCAAAGCCGCCGCTGGCTGCGAAATAGCGGACGATGACGATCACCATGGTCTGCAACGTGCCGATGATGAGGGGCGTCCAAAGGCTCATGACCAAGCTTTGGCGCCTGTCGCTGCGGGCTTCAAGCCATGGTCGCCGGGCTGGGCGCTCGTGTCGCGGCATGGGCCTGCGACCCCTGCGTCAACACGCGATCGCCAGGCAGGATCGCGGCGATCTCAATTTCGGGTGCGTCCGCCAGTTCGGCATAGACCGGCCCGAAATCGCTGCGCAGCGTCTGATCGAGCAGGTCTTCAAAACTGTCGATGACAAAATAATTCTGCTGATAATCATCGACCCGATAGCGAGTCCGCATGATGCGCTTCAGATCAAAGCCCAGCCTGTTGGGTGACGGATCATCGAGCGCAAACAGCGATTCGCCGCGCGACGAGACAATGCCGGCACCATAGATGCGCAAGCCTTCGGGCCGGGCGATCAGCCCGAATTCGACGGTGTACCAATATAACCGCGACAGCTGGTCGATGGCGCCGCGCCCGGCCGCGCGCTGGCCACCCTCCCCATA
>JBBRIC010000128.1:0-6231 GCA_038221665.1 Sphingomonadales bacterium | reverse complement strand
ATCCTGCAGATTTTCGGACCGCTTGCGCGCCGTGACGATGATTTCATTGCCATCGGCCGTTGCCGCCACCGCAGATTGCGCCAAGGCTGGCGATGCGAGCAAGGGCGCGCTGGCAACAGCAGCGAGCAGGAGACAGCGAATTGGGCGCATCGACGATCCTCACCGGCAGTAAAATTGAAATAATTACCGAATGAACATCATGCGAATTTCAAAAGCTGTCCAGACAAATTGCCATGCTTTGCACCAAGCCTTGCCCAGTGTTGCCAGAATGTCGCAGAAACCGGGACCTGTCGGTGATCAGCCAAAGGGGCCGTTGATCCCGACCACCGCCTGATTGAGCACGGCTGCAAAAGTCACCCACAGCAGATAGGGCACCAGCATCCAGGCTGCCGCCGTGGAATAACGTCGGCACATCAGGATCAGCGCCGCGATCGACGCCCAGAGCAGCCAGACCTGGATTGCAGCGAGATCGGGGCGATGGGCGCGGAAAAACAAAAAGCTCCACAACAGATTGAGAAAGCCATTGAAGGCGAACAGCCCGATCAGCGTGTCGCCCGCCGTGCGCGACGGTGCCGCCATCCAGGCCGTCACCGCCGACACCCAGCACAGCCCGAAAATGATCGTCCAGGCGGGGCCGAACAATATGTCGGGCGGCGCCCAGGCCGGCTGGTGCAGGCTTTGATACCAGGGCCCCAGATCGGTGATGGTGGCGCCGATCGCCGCGACAAAGGCGGTGACCATGGCGGCAATCATTGCCGGCAGGAACCAGCGGCCAACGCTCATCATCGTCCGCCTTTCGTCAATTGGCCATTATTCGGCGGGGGAAATGGTTTCGGCGGGTTTGCGACCACCAAAAATCGCGCCGATCAACTGCCGCGTATCCTTGATGAAGATGCGGACATGCGCCATCGGGCGTTTGCGCACCAGTTCCTTGTTCATATAGGCTTCCCAGGTCAGCTGCTGGATTTCGGGATCGCGGCAGAGTTTGACAAAGCGTTCGCGCATATTGTCGCTACGATACCAGAACCATTGCATGATGCCGAGCACCATGAAGACCTGGCCATGCGCCTTCATGAATTTCTTGCGCGCGGTTTTCAGCGCCGCCGCATCGCCGGTTTTAAGGAAATTTGCCGCTGATTCAGCCGCCAGCCGTCCCGCTGTCATCGCGTAATAAATGCCTTCGCCCGATGCCGGCGCAACGACGCCGGCCGCATCGCCGGCAACGATCACGTCCTTGCCATTGTCCCAGCGCTTGCGGGGTTTCAACGGGATCGGTGCGCCTTCGACCCTTATCGTCTTGAAGGCATCAAGGCCGGTCTGTTCGCGAAGCCGCGCCACGGCATCGCGCATGGCAAAACCCTTGACCGCACTGCCGACGCCGACGCTCGTTTTATCCCCATGCGGGAAAATCCAGGCATAGAAATCCGGCGACAGATGCCCCTGGTAATAAATATCGCAGCGACCCCCGGCAAAGCCCCGAAAACCTTCCGGCGGCGATTCGATGACTTCGTGATAGGCCGACACAAACGGCACTTTTTCGCTATTGGGCAGAGCGGCGCGGACGACGCCCGAATTGCCGCCATCGCAGCCGATGACGACGCGGCCGCGCACCCGCACCGGCTCGCTGCCGCGCGGGGATCCCTTGGGGCGATAGGCGATTATGGCGGTGCCGTCGGCATCCCGCTCCAACGCTTCAAAACTGCCATCGATGCGTGTTGCGCCATTGCTGCTGGCGCGGGCGCGCAGCCATTCATCGAAGATTTCACGATCGACAAGGCCGACAAAGCCATCGCCCACAGGCATGTCCACCGCCATGTTAGAAGGCGCGACCATTCGCGCCGCCGTCGCCCTTGCGCATAGTTGATCGAGCGGTACGTCAAAATCCTTCAACAGCCGGGGCGGCACGGCACCGCCGCACGGCTTGATGCGGCCGGCCCTGTCGAGCAGCAACACCTTGACCCCGGCCAGCGCCAGATCATTGGCAGCGGTGGCCCCCGAGGGCCCGCCCCCGACCACGATCGCGTCAAATATCTCGGTCATGCAACTGCCTCCCGCTTTGTCATGCTGTTCTTGTCATCCTGCAGCCGCGTGGCGATCGCGGCCGCTGCCAGAAACATCAGGGCTTCAATGGCAAAGACCAGTTCAAAGGCTTGCGCATCGCTGCCCAGCAAATGCCGCCCGGTATCGACGGCGCTTGCCCCGAAAAATCCGCCAAGGCCAAAGGCTGCGGCCTGTGCCGCGCCCCATAGCCCCATCCTGATGCCCTCGTGCCGTGACGGTTCGCCGTTCATGCCGCCGCGCCCGGCCAGATCGAGCATCGATCCGATCGCCGCCACCGCAAAGACGCCATTGGCAAAGCCCAAGGCAAAAACCGTTGGCGCAAGCGGCCAGCCCGGGCCGACATTTGCCGCCATGGCGAGGGCTGCCAGCGCCAGCGCCGAACCGATGCAACCGCCGATGATCCAGCGTTTCAGCTTCAGCCCGGCGCGGCCGCCAAAACCATGGCCAGCGATGCCGACAAGGATCATGCCGAGCAGAACGCCCTGATGCTGTGTGCCTGAAAGGCTGGTCGACTGGCCCGGCGTCAATTTGAATATGAGCCCCGAAAATGGTTCGAGAATAAGGTCTTGCGTCGCATAGGCCAGCATCGAGACAAAGACGAAAATGCTGAACAGCCGCGTCACCGGATCCTGCCAGATACCCTGCAGGGCCGCGTTGAAGCTGATCCCGGGGTCTTTTGGTCGCCGATCGGCCGGGGCGGCACGCCCCTCCACCCCCAATACGGCGATGGATGCAAGGACAAAGGCGCCGATAGCGACGCTGGTTGCGACATCGACCAGCCGTTCCGGCGAAAATGGTTCGAGCATCCGGCCGGCAAGCCCTGCCGTCACCACAATGCCAAGAATCATCATGATCCAGGTCAGCGAGGCCGCAGCCGGCCGCCGCGCCGGTGCTGTCCGCGTGGCCAGCAGCGCGAGCAGCGACGTACCCGCAGCCCCGACCCCGACCCCGATCATCGCAAAGGCCAGAACCGAGAGCAGCAAGGCCGGGGCGGGGGCAGCGGCCATCATGACCGTTGCATGGGTCGCCAGCACGCCGCCTGCCCCGAGCACCGCCATGCCGCCGATGATCCAGGGTGTGCGCCGCCAGCCGATATCGGAACCATGGCCCCAGTTCGGCCGGCTGAGCTGCACCGCATAATGAAAGGCCACAAGCCCCGCCGGCAGGGTCGCGGCCTGAGCATATTCAACGACCATCACCCGGTTCAACAGCGAGGTTGCCAGCATGACGATGGCGCCGATGCTGCTTTGCACCAGCCCCAGCCGGGCGATACCAAACCAGCCGAGCGGCGCGAGATCATCGCCAGCGAGCGGCATTGGACAGGCCTGTGCCGTCACGCAATGACACCCCGAACGCCAACTGCTGTCACCAGCATCCCGAGCACATACAACGAAGTGCCGGTGGCATTGTAAAATGGCGCCTGCTTTGCCGGATCGGACAGTAATTTCTGCATCAGCAAAAACTGGCAGGCGATCGACAGCATTACCAGTGCCGCTGGAAATGTCGCGCCCCAATGCGCCAGCAGCAGCGCCACGATAATCTGCGGAATAGCCATGGTGAAACAGGCAAAAAGCGCCGCCGGCCGCACCCCGAGGATGACCGGCAGCGACCGGATATTGCTGACGCGATCGCCTTCGATCGCCTTGAAATCATTCAGCACCATGATGCCATGCGCGCCGGCGGCATAAAGTATCAGTACGGCAAGGATGCGATTATCGGGAATGCCGCCGACCATGACGGCGGCGCCGGTGAACCAGGTCAGGCCTTCATAGGCCGCGGCGCAGACACCCGGGCCCCACCAGCCGTTGGCCTTGGCCCGAACCGGTGGCGCCGAATAGATCCAGGCGAGAAACACCCCGACGACGGTCGCGGCACCGACCACCGGATTGATCGCCCAACCGACGATCAGCGACAGGATCGAACCGCTAATGGCGATATACAGCCCCCAGCGGCCCGGAATGCGCCCCGACGGGATCGGGCGCTTGGGTTCGTTGATGGCATCGACGTGGCGATCGAACCAGTCGTTGATGGCCTGGCTGTTGCCGCAAACCAGAGGCCCCGCCAGCAACATGCCGGCGATGAGGAACCCCAGCCGTTCCGTCACCGGCACGCCCGACGATATGACGCCGCACATAAAGGCCCACATCGGCGGAAACCAGGTCACTGGTTTCAACAATTCCAGCACATCGCGCGGACGCATGGCCCGACGCTGCGATAATTCTGATGTCACCCCATCCACAGTTGAAAGCTAACCGTGGCGATGCCCAGCGTCAACGCGCTTCCTCGGGGCGTGGTGGCGCATCCTTGCGGCATTTTGAACGGCTTGGCAGGTGGCGATCGATGCGACCGCCCAACCATGGCGCCGATAAAGACCCGCGCGATAATGCCGCATCCGGCCTTGCAAAGCTTGGCCGGTCTGCCGTCGCCCCACCGCAATTGCGTGGCAAAATCAATGCAGTTGGCCATGAGGGGCGCGTAAAGTCCGGTTGACACGCAACGGTCGGGTGATAGGTTTGGCCAAGGGGAGTATATGGGTGAACAAGCCCTTGGGACAGGATAGCGCAAAGCCACCACGGCCGTTGTATACGGTCGAGGAGCGGGCGCGGCGCGATGCGACCCGCTGGACGCTGGTGCAGGGCCTGCTCGCGCCGGTGCAATTCCTGATTTTTGGCGTCAGCCTGTATCTGGTGCTGAATTATCTGCGCACCGGCCAGTATCACGATGCCGCGATCTGGTCGGTCGTCGTCAAGACGCTGGCACTTTACACGATCATGATCACTGGCGCGATCTGGGAAAAAACCGTGTTCGGCCGCTATCTGTTCGCCCCGAGTTTTTATTGGGAAGATGTATTCTCGATGCTCGTCATCGCCTTGCACAGCGCCTATCTGGTGGCGCTGTTCACCGGCTGGCTCGATGATCGGCAATTGATGCTGTTGGCGCTGGCCGCCTATTTCACATATGTCATCAATGCCGGGCAATTCATCTGGAAGCTGCGCATGGCACGGCTGGAGGCGCCATCGGGTGGCCGCCCGGATCCGCAAACCGCGGTGACCGCATGACGGTTGCGGTTGCGCCCCTGATCGAGGAATTGCCGATCCTGCGGGAGCGTGGCCAGCGGGAAGTTTTCTGTGGCCTCACAGGCATTGTCTGGCTGCATCGGAAAATCCAGGATGCGTTTTTCCTCGTTATCGGCAGCCGCACCTGTGCGCATCTGCTGCAATCGGCGGCTGGTGTCATGGTTTTTGCCGAACCGCGTTTTGGTACCGCCATCATCGAAGAACGCGATCTGGCCGGGCTCGCCGATGCCAATGAGGAACTCGACAAGGTCGTCAACCGGCTGCTGGCGCGGCGTCCGGAGATCAAGCTGCTGTTCCTGGTCGGTTCGTGCCCCAGCGAAGTCATCAAGCTCGATCTTGGCCGGGCGGCCGAACGGCTGAATGTCAGCCACCACCCCCGGGTGCGCATCCTCAATTATTCGGGCAGCGGGATCGAAACGACGTTTACGCAAGGCGAGGACGCCTGTCTGGCGGCGCTGGTGCCCGACATGCGCGCCGACCCGGTCGATCAGCTGCTGATCGTCGGTGCCTTGCCCGATATCGTTGAAGATCAGTTTCGCCGGCTGTTTGCCGATCTGGGCATCGGGAATGTCGATACGCTGCCGCCGCGCCGCGCCAAGGATTTGCCGGGCATTGGTCCGGGGACTCGATTTTTGCTGGCACAGCCATTTCTGGGTGATACCGCCCGGGCGCTCGAAACCCGTGGCGCGCGTCATCTGCCGGCCATGTTCCCGTTCGGCGCCGAAGGCACCACCCATTGGCTGCACGCTGCGGCGCGCGAATTCGGCATCGATGAAATGCATTTTCGCAGCATTGTCGCGCCGGGCCGCGAACGTGCCAAGCGAGCGCTGGCGCGGCAGGCCGAGCGACTGAATGGCAAATCGATTTTTTTCATGCCTGATTCGCAGCTGGAGGTGCCGCTGGCGCGCTTTCTGGCCGCCGAGCTCGGCATGACCTTGCTGGAGGTCGGCACGCCCTATCTTCATCGCGGCCATCTTGCCGATGATCTGGCGGCGCTGCCGGCGGGCGTCCAGATTTCGGAAGGCCAGGATGTCGACAAACAACTTGATCGGGTGCGCGCTGCCCGGCCGGATCTGACGGTCTGCGGACTGGG
>JBBRIC010000127.1:0-6414 GCA_038221665.1 Sphingomonadales bacterium | reverse complement strand
GGCGCCGGTTGCCCGTGGTCATCCCGATCTCGCCAGTCATAGTGTCGTCAGCCAAAGCCGCCCCCCCGATTCAGCATTTTCTCGACAGTGACCAATGGATCGGCGTTGTCAAATGGGCTGTCGAATTTGCTGGTGCGAAATGGTGACCCCTACGGGAATCGAACCCGTGCTTCAGCCGTGAGAGGGCCGCGTCCTGACCGCTAGACGAAGGGGCCGACCGGCAAAACGCGGGATGCGCCAGCCCCAGGCATCCGTCAAGCGGCGGCGCTGCGCTGGCTGGTATCGCGCTCGGCCTTTAGCGCCTCGGCGATCAGAAAGGCCAGTTCAAGGCTCTGGCTGGCGTTGAGCCTTGGGTCGCATTGGGTATGATAACGATCGGCAAGGCCTTCATCGGTGATGGCGATAGCGCCGCCGGTGCATTCCGTGACATTCTGCCCGGTCATTTCGACATGGATGCCGCCGGCATGGCTGCCTTCGGCACGGTGCACGGCGAAAACGCTTTTGACCTCGGCAAGAATGGGGTCGAACGGCCGGGTTTTCAGGCCACCAGCAGCCTTGACGGTATTGCCGTGCATGGGATCGCACGACCAGATGACACGCTTGCCTTCTTTTCGAACCGCCCGGATCAGGCGCGGCAGATGCGCCTCCACCTTGTCATGGCCAAAGCGCGTGATGAGCGTCAGGCGGCCCGGCGCATTGCCAGGGTTGAGCGTGTCGATCAGGCGCAAAAGCGCATCAGGCTCCGTCGTCGGGCCGCATTTGAGGCCGAGCGGATTGCCGACGCCGCGCAGGAATTCGACATGGGCCGAGCCCTGGAATCGCGTTCGATCGCCGATCCAGAGCATATGAGCGGATGTGTCATACCAATCGCCGGTCAGCGAATCCTGCCGGGTCATCGCCTGCTCATAGCCCAGCAGCAGTGCCTCATGACTGGTGAAAAAACTCGTGCCTTTCAATTGCGGCACGGTTTCGGGGGAAATACCGCAGGCCGCCATGAAATCCAGCGCCTCCCCGATGCGATCGGCCAGCGCTTGATATTGGTCGGACCATAGGGACCGCCCGGTAAAGTCGAGATTCCATTTATGCACCTGATGAAGGTTGGCATAACCGCCGCTGGCAAAGGCGCGCAGCAGGTTCAGCGTTGCGGCAGATTGCATATAGCCCGTGCGCATGCGTTCGGGGTCGGGCGTCCGGGCCGCAGCCGTAAAGGCGATATCGTTGACATTGTCACCGCGATAGCTCGGCAGCGACACGCCATCCTGTTCTTCAAAATCGCCCGATCGCGGCTTGGCATATTGCCCGGCCATGCGGCCGACCTTCACCACCGGCAGTTTCGACGCGAAAGTCAGCACCACCGCCATCTGGAGGAGCACGCGAAACGTGTCGCGGATGTTGTTGGGGTGGAATTCGGCAAAGCTTTCGGCGCAATCGCCGCCTTGCAGCAGGAAAGCCTTGCCCGCCTCGACTTCGGCCAGGCTCGCGATCAAGTCTCGTGCTTCGCCGGCAAAGACCAAAGGCGGATAGGATTTCAGCTCGGTTTCGACCTTGGCCAGCGCCAGCGCGTCGGGATAGGTCGGCAATTGCCGCGCTTCATGGGCGCGCCAGGATGTCGGGGTCCATTGATTGGTCGTTGTCATAATGCCAGTCCCATGGCGCAGGGCCGCATTTTTGGCAAGATCAGAGGCGGTTTCGGCAGCGCGCGAAAGCTCTGGCCCATGCGGCGAATTCCTGAATTTTCAAATCCGCGTCGCCAATCATTTTTGGCGCTGTGCCGACGACGTCAGGCCAATCAGCGCATCAGCACCAGCTCCTCGCTCATCGTCGGGTGCAGCGCCACCGTGTCGTCGAACTGCGCCTTGGTCAGCCCGGCCTTGATGGCAATGGCGACTGCCTGCAACACTTCGGGGGCATCGGGGCCGATCATATGGGCGCCGACAACCTTGTCGGTGGCGTCATCGATTACCAATTTGTACAAGGCGCGTTCATTTCGGCCGGCAAGAACATTGCGCATCGGCCTGAAATCAGATGTATAAATCCTGACTTCGCCATAGGTGTTGCGGGCTTGCGCTTCGGTCATGCCAACCGACCCAAGCGGTGGATTGGAAAATACAGCGCTCGGCACGGCGTTATAATCGACGCGCCAGGGTTTTTTGCCAAAGACCGTATCGGCATAGGCATGACCTTCGCGAATGGCGATCGGTGTCAATTGCAGGCGGTTGGTGACATCGCCGACGGCGTGGATGTTCGCGATGTTGGTGCGGCTGTCGGCATCGACGGCGATGGCGCCCTTGGCGTCCAGCAGGACCCCGGCCGCATCCAGCCCCAGGCCTTCGACATTGGGGCTGCGGCCGATCGCCCAGAGCAACACATCGGCACCCAGATCATCGCCATTTTGAAAGTGCAGGCGCACGCCTTCAGGTGTTTTTTCAATGCTCTCCAAGCCGCAGTTGAATTTGAATTTCAAGCCCTTGGTGATGGAGATGGTCAGCAACCGTTCCCGCAACGCCGGTTCCCATTCGCGCAGAATCATGTCGCCGCGATTGACCAGCGTCACATCGACGCCAAGTTCATGGAAGATGCCGGCAAATTCGTTGGCGATATAGCCACCCCCGGCGATGACCAGCCGTTTTGGCAATTTCTCAAGGTGAAAGACTTCGTTCGAGGTTATGCCATGGTCCGCACCGGGCAGATCGGGCAGCATCGGTCGGGCGCCGGTGGCGATCAGGATATGCTTTGCGGTGACGCGTTTCCCGCCGACATCGAGCGTATGGGCATCGATGAAGCTGGCCCGGGCGTGAAAGCTGGTTACCTTATGACTGTCGAGCGTTGTCTGGTAAATCGCGTTCAGCCGGTCGACCTCGGCCAGCACATTGTCGCGCAAGGTCGGCCAATCAAAGGCGCGATTGTCGACCTGCCAGCCAAAGCGCCGCGCATCGTCAAGGTCCTCGGCAAAATGCGCCCCGTAAACCAGCAATTTTTTGGGCACGCAGCCGCGAATGACACAGGTGCCGCCGACCCGATATTCCTCCGCCACCGCAACGCGCGCGCCGTGGCCGGCAGCAATGCGACTGGCCCGCACCCCGCCGGAGCCGGCACCGATGACAAAAAGATCATAGTCAAAGCTGGTCATGAAAAATCATCCAAAGCGGCGATACGCATGTGTCTAGGTTTTCTGGCGAGCGCCCGCCAATCAATTTGGTCGATCGCAGCAACGATCCGCTATCAATGCAGACCGTCAGAGCCGTGGCGCCGATTGCTGGCGCGCCAATCGGTCGGCGTCATGTCGTAGCGGGCCCGAAAAGCCCGGTTGAAGTGCGACAGATCATTGAACCCGGCTTGAAAGGCCAGCGCGGTGATGCTGACGCTGGTGGTGCCAAGTGCGTCCGCGACCTGCGCCAGCCGGACGGTCAGTACGGCGTCGGCAAGGCTGGTGCCGGCGGCCGCCAGGTCGCGCTGCACGGTGCGACCGCTGACACCGAGGATTTTTCCGATGTTGTCGGCGGTGACGTCACCGGCGCGGGCCATCCCGGCAAGCGCTATGTGCAGCCGTTCCAGCCGCGCTGCCTGCCGCGCTGCCAGGCGCGTTGGCGTTGGTGGTCCGTTCGCCATGATCAGTGCATCGGCCGCCAGTTCGGCAAGATGGCGTTCGGCAAGCGGCGTCAGGCCGGTATTCATCGCTGCGCCCGCATAGGCGGCCAACAGCCGCGCCGGCGCTGCTCCGCGTCTGCTAATCCGCCCGGCCAGGCTTTCCTGATCAGGTCCCGCAGCCAGAAGCCCGGCGAGACTTGGGCGCGGTACTTGCAGCGTCACCACATTTGCACAATCCCAGGCCATATCGATCGTGCGGTTGTGCGTGAACAAGGCCATGTCGCCGCGCCGCAAGACGCCGACATGCTCATTGTGGCGAAATCGCACGGCGCCACTTTGACAGATCATGACGGTGGCGTCGTCTGCCCCATCGGCAACGAGGCGCCGGTCGCGCCAGGTCCGGACGGCGGTCATGCCGGCACGTAGCAAGGCCAGTGATTGGCCCTGCCGCAGTCGCATCGTCACCCGGAAACGCTGCGCCTGATCATGGCTTTCGCGCCAGTCGGTTGCTGTGATCTGCCGGGCAAATTCCTCCCGCCAGCGTTCGATCCGATCGGACTCGGCCCAGGCATCGGTATCAATCAGCAACACTGCAATCTCCTGTCGCAACTGACATGATTTGTCGCTGACAGCCAAGCCGGGCGATAGTTCGAACCTTAACTGTCAATTACCGAAAATCAAGCAACGTCAGAATGTTGAAGGGAAAGCTAAAATGAACAGGCTCAATATTGTCATTGCTATGTCGATCGCCAGCGCTGGCGCGTTGCCAGCCACAGCTGCCACCGTCACGCTCGACATCACACAATTGCCCAGTGCGACTGGCTGGACCTATCTGGCTCAGAATGCGAATGCGCTGGTCGCCGAAAACATCAATTTTTCGTCCAGCGGTTTTTCGATCGATCAGGATACCAGGGGCGGGCCGACAGATGCCAATGGCGGGGCCTTTTATTCGCGCAATGTCGCGCTTTCGACCAACGGTAATTTCAGCCTGAAAGTCGATGCCGTTGTGCGTCAGTTCGAAGGGATCGTGATCGGCGGCGGCACGACTTACCCCTATGGGATGTTCTTTGGCCTTGCCGGCACCTATTTTGGTATCGCCGGCGAACGGCTGGGGTCCTATTCCGCTGGCGAGGGCGTCAAGTATTATGATTTGCCCACCGGTTTCAGCGTCTTTGACCGGCATATCTACACGCTTAAATCGAGCAACGGCATCGTCAGCCTGTTGGCCGATGGTACAATATTGTTCAACGGCGCACTGACCGGAAGCACAACCGGAAGCGATGATCTGCAATTTGGCGACGGCACCGGCTTTGCCAATGCCGCCGGGCGCTATTTCTCGCTGGAATTCAGCAGCGGCGCTGTGCCCGAGCCTGCAAGCTGGGCGATGCTGATCACTGGCTTTGGCCTCACCGGCGCGACCATGCGGCGCCGGCGCAGCGATGGCCGGCGCATCGTCTACGCCTGACGTTTCAATCCATGAACGGGTCGCGCACCAAAATGGTGTCGTCGCGTTCGGGGGAGGTGCTGACCAATGCCACCGGGCATTGCGTCAGTTCCTCGATACGGCGGATATATTTGATCGCCTGCGCCGGCAGATCGGCCCAGCGGCGAGCGCCGGCGGTCGATGAATGCCAGCCTTCGAAATCTTCATAGATCGGCTCGACCCTTGCCTGTTCGGCGGCATGGGCGGGGAAATAATCGAGTTCGGCACCATCCAGCCGATAACCGGTGCAGATCTGCAGCCGTTCAAAACCGTCGAGCACGTCCAATTTTGTCAGTGCCATGCCGGCAACGCCTGATACGGCAATCGCCTGGCGCACCAGCACCGCATCGAACCAGCCGCAGCGGCGTTTGCGGCCTGTGACCGTGCCGAATTCATGGCCGCGAACGCCGAGTTTTTCGCCGTCTTCATTTTCCTGTTCGGTCGGGAACGGCCCGCTGCCGACGCGTGTGGTATAGGCCTTGACGATGCCCAGCACATAGCCAACCGCGCTCGGCCCCATGCCGCTGCCGGCGGCGGCTTGCCCGGCGACGACGTTTGACGAGGTGACGAACGGATAGGTGCCATGATCGACATCGAGCAGCACGCCCTGCGCGCCTTCGAACAGGATGCGGCTGCGGCGGGCCTTTGCATCGCGCAGCGTCGTCCATACCGGCTTGACGTGCGGCAGCACCGATGGCGCAATGTCGTGCAATTGCGCCAGCAGCGCGGCGCGGTCTACGGGCGCGATGCCAAAGCCCGAGCGCAGTGCATCATGGTGTGCCAGCAGGCGATCCAACTGCGGCCCGATGGCGTCCAGATGCTGGAGATCGCAGACCCGCAGCGCCCGCCGCCCGACCTTGTCTTCATAGGCGGGGCCGATGCCGCGCCGCGTGGTGCCGATCTTGCCGGCGCCGCTATCATCCTCGCGCGCGCCATCAAGGTCGCGGTGCAGCGGCAGGATCAACGGGCATTGATCCGAGACATGCAGATTTTCGGGCGTGATAGCGACACCCATGCCGCTGATCCGGGCCACTTCATCGCGGAAATGCCAGGGATCGAAGACAACGCCATTGCCGATGATGCTGAGCGCGCCGCGCACGATGCCCGATGGCAACAGGCTGAGCTTGTAGATCTGGTTGCCCACCACCAGCGTATGGCCGGCATTATGGCCGCCCTGGAAGCGCACCACCACATCGGCGCGCTCGCTCAGCCAATCGACTATCTTGCCTTTGCCTTCATCGCCCCACTGGGCGCCGATCACGGTTACGTTGGGCATGTTCAGCTTTCTTCTCCCCGCCCGCATGCGGTTGGGGTTTGGGGGCGGTCAGATCGAGACGGGGCTT
>JBBRIC010000126.1:0-6498 GCA_038221665.1 Sphingomonadales bacterium | reverse complement strand
CTGCGCGCCGTCGCTGGCCGCTCGACAAATGCCGGCAGGGAAGGTCGGCAAGCGGTGCGATGCGCATTGCCGCCATCGCTGCGGGCAAATGCGCCAGCCGGCCATCCAGCCGCGCCCAATGGGCCAGTTCGACGCCGAGTCGCATGCCGGGTTTCAGGACGGGTTCATGCCCCAGAAACCCGCGGGCACCACCACCGCTGATGGTGCCGGCGCCGGGCTGCAGCAGCCCCGCCAGCAGCCGCAACAGGCTGGATTTGCCGCTGCCATTGGCGCCTTCCAGAACCAGAGCATCGCCGGCAGCGAGTGTGAACGACACGTCTTCAAACAACTGGCGATCACCGCGCCGGCAGGCGAGATCGGTCACGACAAGAGGTTCGACGGGCACGAATTGGACGCTAATCATTGTTGGGCGAAGGGGGAAGGGCGAGCGGCAATCAGCCCGCTCTCAATAAGCATTCCGCCAGGCGGAAAAAGCGGATAAGAGCCGCTGTATGACCCCTGATCTGCCTCGTGCGCCCTTGCCGGCCGGCCTCAAGCTGGCACTCGATTTCGGGCCCTTGCTGGTGTTTTTTGCCGCCAATAAATTCGGCGGTGTGTTTACCGCGACGGCGGCCTTCATGGTAGCGACGGTGCTGGCAATGGCGGTTTCATGGTGGAAAACCCGGCATATTCCGCCGATGTTGATCTTTACCGGCATCATTGTGCTGGTGTTCGGCGGCCTGACATTATGGTTGCAGGACGAAAGTTTCATCAAGCTGAAACCGACTCTGATTTACGGCATGTTTGCAAGCGTCCTGTTGTTCGGGATGGCGACCGGACGGTCCTATCTGAAACTGGTGCTGGGGGAGGCTTTGCCGGCGCTCGACGATGCCGGCTGGCGCAAATTGACACGCAACTGGGCCTTGTTCTTTGTCGGGCTGATGGGTGCCAATGAGGTTGCACGGCAGCTGCTCACCACCGATCAATGGGTGAATTTCAAGGTCTGGGGTGTCACCGTCGCGACGATGCTGTTCGCGCTCGCGCAGATGCCGCTGCTGGCCCGGCATGGCGTAAAGGTCGACTAGGCGTCCAGTTTATTCCAGCATGCCATGGCGCTTCAACGCGTGACGCAGCTGATCATAGCTCAGCGCCAGGGCGGCGGCGGTGCGGCGCTGATTATGGCGGCAGCGATCCAGCGCCTGCAGCAGGATTTCCTTTTCATAGGCGAGCACGGCGGCGCGAAAATCGCTGACGCCGTGGAGCGCCGGCGATGGCAGCGCCGCCGCTTCGCCGACCGGATCGATGGCTGGCCGGGCCGGCGCCGGCGCGACGATCATGATGCGGCCCGCCACAACTGGCCGCCACGGGCTTTCGAACGGATCGATGATGATGCGGCCGACAGCGGCATCGGCGTCGCCCCAGCGATAAAGCGATCGTTCAACAACGTTTTTAAGCTCGCGGACATTGCCGGGCCAGGGCTGGTCGTTGAGTGTTGCTGTGGCGCCGGCGGTAAAGCCCGGGAATCGCGCCCAGCCAAGTTCGGCGGCCATGCGCCGGGCAAAATGCAGCGCCAGCAGTTCGATATCTTCGGCGCGTTCGCGCAACGGCGGCAGTGTCACCACTTCAAAGCTCAGCCGGTCGAGCAGATCGGCCCGAAACCGCCCGGCTTCGACCAGCGTCGGCAGGTCTTCGTTCGTCGCCCCGACCAGCCGCACATCGACCTTCAGCGCCCGGTTGGAGCCGATGCGCGTCAATTCGCCATATTCGACGACGCGCAGCAAACGCTCCTGCGCCGCTGCCGACAGGGTGGCGATTTCATCCAGAAACAAGGTGCCACCATCGGCATCTTCGAACCGCCCGGCGCGGGCGCGCTGGGCGCCGGTAAAGGCCCCGGCCTCATAGCCGAAAAGTTCGGCGTCGATCAGATTTTCGGGCAACGCGGCGCAATTCAGCGACACCAGCGGCCCGCCCCAGCGGGGGCTGAGGCGGTGCAATCGTTCAGCAATCAATTCCTTGCCGGTGCCGCGTTCGCCTATAACCAGCACGGGGCGGTTCAGCGCCGCCGCCGCGGACGCGCGCTCGACAGCGTCAAGAAAGATCGAGGCGGAGCCGATCAGAGTGGCGGGGGCGTTCATCGTGGCGAATGTTAGTGCGATTTCCCAACATTCAGCAACCGCTCATTGCGCATGCCAATCCGCCGATTTGGCAAATCCATAATAATCAAAGACTTATACTTTCCAGGCCAGTTGGCACGGCTTGTGCATAGCCTTTGGTACAAGCGGCCAGCCATTCCGGCAGGTCGCCCCGCCAAAAGCCTTAGAGGAGCACCCGATGTCCATGATTTTCAACCGCACGAAAGTCCTTCGCAATCTCATTGGCGCGGTCGCTGCCGTGCTGATCGGCAGCACTGTGCTTGGCGCCGCCGTCGGCCCGGCTTTTGTTACGCCCTCTGCCAGCCAGAACGTGAATTCTGCGGCAAATTCGGATATCGTCGGCGCGGCCTGACGCGCTGACGATGGCCAGAGGCTGGAAGCCGGGGTCGCCCCCTCCCCCCCTTTCCGCCTCTGGCCCCACTTTTAACGACTGGAGTTTTAAACCATGGGCATATTTTCGCGGACCCGGGATATCATCGCTGCCAACGTCACCGACCTTCTCGACAAGGCCGAAGACCCGGCCAAGATGATCCGCATGATCATCATGGAGATGGAGGAAACGCTGGTCGAGGTTCGCGCCTCTGCCGCGCGCACCATCGCCGATCAAAAGGAAATGCGCCGCGCCATCACCCGCGCCCAGACGGCGCAGGACAGTTGGGCCGAAAAGGCCGAACTGGCATTGTCGAAGGGCCGCGAAGATCTGGCCAAGGCAGCGTTGGTTGAAAAGGGCAAGGCCAAAAGCTTTGCCGACCAGATGCATGGCGAAGTCACCGCACTCGACCAGGGCCTCGCGCTCAACGAAGCCGATATCCACAAGCTGGAGGCCAAGCTGCGTGAGGCGCGCAGCCGCCAGAATGTCATCCTCAATCGCATCGAATCGGCGACCAACCGCTCACGCATGATCGAAATGACCAAGGGGCCGCGGGTCGATGAAGCCTTTGCGCGCTTTGAAATCCTCGAACGCCGCGCCGATCTGGCCGAAGGCCGCGCCGATGCGCTGTCGATCGGTGGGCCGCCACGCACGCTCGCCGATGAATTTGCCGATCTCAGCGCTGACGACGATATCGCCCGCGAACTTGCCGCCATGAAGGCACGCCTCGCCCCAAAGACCGAAGGCTGAACCGGTGGAAGACATCATCGTCCCCGTCGCCGTCGTCGGCATGCTGTTTCTTGGCCTGCCCTGGATGATCCTCCACTATCTGACCAAATGGAAATCCGGCCGGGGGATCAGCCCCCAGGATGAAATGTTGCTCGATGATCTACACGATATGGCGCGGCGGCTGGATGGCCGGCTGGATTCCATCGAGCGCATCATTGCTGCCGATAATCCCAATTGGAAGGATGGCCGGCTGGCCGATCTTTCAACCCGCAAGGACCAGCTGCGCTGAGCCGCACCATCTTTGAGGAGCAAGACAATGGCATTCAACACCCCGTTCCGGCTCGACAAAGCCAATGCCAAGATCATGGGCGTCTGCGCCGGCATGTCGGATTATTTCGGCATTGAAACCATCTGGCTGCGGGTCGGGTTTGTCGCGGCGGCGCTCCTGGGTGTCGGTGCTCCCGTGCTCATCTACCTCATCATCGGCCTTGTTGCCGAAGCCAAAACCGCTTGATTCAACAGCTGTAACAGGGAAAATCGATATGAGCGTCCGTCGCACACGTTTCTACCTCGATAAACGCAACAAGCGTTTCATGGGGGTCTGTGCCGGTGTCGCCGATTATTTTGGCTGGGAACCGACCTGGGTCCGCATCGGCTTTGCCGCCTTGACCATCATGGGTGTCGGCTTCCTGCCGTTCGTCTATCTCGCCATCGGCTTTATCGCCGATCCAAAACCTTCGATGCTGTACAATGAAAGCATCGAGGACCAGCAATTCTGGAAAAATGTCAGGGTGGCGCCGCAGCGCACGGTGCGCGATGTCAATGCTGCCTTTCGCGACGCCGATCGTCGCCTGCGCGATATCGAGGCCTATGTGACGACGAGCAATTCCAGCCTCGCCAGCGAAATCGAAAAGCTGCGCTGAAGCGCCATTCAGGGGACAAGACAATGGTTATAGGATCTGGCGGTTTCGTTCTTGCCATCATCTTGATGAGCTTCATTGCCTGGATCATCACGACCGCAATCCGCGCTCGCCACGGTTATCCTGTCGAGAACGAATGGGGCGGCTTGGTCAACAAGGCGGACGCGGAACTAAAGCGCCAAAACGAAGGCCTTGCGCACGAAAACCATAGGTTGCGCGAGAATGTCGCTCGACTGGAAGATCGTATGGCAGTGCTCGAACGCATCGTGACGGACGCGCCCGCCCGGCTTTCTGCCGATATCGAAAAACTTCGCTGAACAGCCAGAGGGAATGCCGAAATGAGCCAACTAGCCCTTCTCATCCCCATTCTCGGGGTCTCCATTCCCATCGTCGCGATTGTCGGCGGCATCGGTTCGGGCATTTTCAAGCGCTGGGCCGATCTGAAGGAAAAACAACTGTCGGTAACGGCGCATTCGACGGCCGAAAATGCCGCCCAATATGCCGCCAAGATCGCAACGCTCGAAGAACGCGTCGCTGTTCTCAACCGTATCGTCACCGATCGCAACGAAGGCCTGACCGCCCAGATCGATGCCTTGCGCGATACACCTTTGCCGCCGCCTGCAAACAAGCTTCAATAGGAATCACGATGATGCACAACTGGTTTCCATTCATGGTGCTGCTCATCCCGATCCTCGTCGTGTTGGCGAGCATCTTCAAACGCTGGGCGGCGCTGACCGAGCGTCGGCTGGAACTGGCAGCGCGCACGGCGGGCGAACAGGCGGCGCAATATGCCGCCAAGATCGAACGGCTTGAAGCCCGCGTCGCTGTGCTCGACCGCATCGCCACCGATCGCAGCGATGGCCTTGCCGCCGAAATCGAAGGGCTGCGCGCCCTGCCCGCCGCCTCAATTCAATGACCTGCCGTCGCAACTCCAAATGTGAGTATCGTCAATGAACCCCTTTGAAATGGTTGTTGTCATCGTCCTGATCGTGACGATCGGACGTGTGTTGCAGGCGCGGTTTGGCGGCGGCAACCCAGTGGCCGACCGTATTCGCGGACGCCGCGGCCGCGAACTCGCCGCCTTGATGGCGGGGCAGGCTGATAATGGCGAGGCGGAGCGGCTACGCCTTGAGGTAACCCGCTTGAATGAACGGATTCAGGTGCTTGAACGCCTGGCGATCGACCCGGCGAAACGCCTGTCGGATGAAATCGATCAGCTGAAAAATCAGTAATTGCAGGAGGATAGACCATGATCCCCGTCGAATCTCTGCTTGTTCTCAGTACTGCCAGTCTCGCTGGGCTGGGCATTGTCTCGGGCTTTGCCGCCTGGGCCTGGGCTGGCTGGCTACGGCTGCGCAATCATGAACTCGATCACAACCGTAGCAGCGGCCATGCCGATCTGCCCGCCATCGGCCAACGCATCGACCTCGCCGATTTAAAAGAACGCATCCGCAAACTTGAAGCGATTGCAGCGGGCGTTGAACTTTAGAGCATGATGACATCACGCTCTAGGCGCAGCGCCGAACAGCGCGAGAATTCAATGAAGAGCGATCTCCTGGCCAAGCCCGGCCGCGCGCGCGGCGCGAAGCACGACATCGGCAGCGGCAAGATCCTGCGCCGTAACCCCCAATGACTTGTAGACCGTAATGGCTTGGGCACTGCTGCGGCCGGGCACCAGCCCCAGCAGCAATTCACCGATTTCACCACGGATATGGTCGCTGGTGATCAACCCGGCGGCGATGGCATTGCCTAATTCACCAGCCTGGGCCAGCGCCGCCAGACGGAAATCGACGTAAAATTCCGCCAAGGCGACCAGCGCCGGATCGGCCTCTGCCGTTGTCGGGATCGCCGATCCGACCAGATTGACATGCGTGCCTGGCCGCAGCATGGCGCCGAACAGGATCGGGTCAGCCGCGGGCGTCGTTGTGCAGACGATATCGGCATCGGCCACCGCCGCGGCAACCGTTGCATCAATCCGGACCGGCAGGTTGATCCCGGCAGCAAAGGCCTTTGCCTTTGCCACAGACCGGCCCCAGACCGCCACATGGTCGATCGGCCGCACCGCCGCCATGGCAACAACATGACGCCGGGCCTGTTCGCCGGTACCGATGATCGCCAGCCGCGTCGCCTGCGGCCGGGCCAGCAGATCGGTCGCCAGCGCCGAGGCCGCCGCCGTGCGAATCGCGGTCAGGCTGCCGCCCTCGATGATCGCCAGCAAAAGTCCGGTGCGCGCATCGAAAAGCTGCACGATGCCGACATGGCTGCCGTGCGGACTGTCAGGCGCACGACTGTATTTCGCCACAGTCTTCACCCCGAACAGCGGCGGATCGGCGATATAGCCGGGCAT
>JBBRIC010000125.1:0-6849 GCA_038221665.1 Sphingomonadales bacterium | reverse complement strand
CATCCGTGGCCAGCCGCCGGTCTGGGTCGGGCAATGCTTCCAACGCATCACGCTCCACCGCGGCGATATGCGCCGGCCATTCCCCGATGGGATTGGCAAGCGGCTGACCTGCGCCACCGTCATCGCCTGTCGCCGCCGCGCCACATATGGCCTTGTCGAAACCGCTCGCGGCGTCACGCTGATCATCCATCTCGGCATGTCGGGGCGGATGCGGCTCGATCCCGATGCCATCGGCAAACATGATCATGTGGTTTTCGACACCGGCAACGGCCGCCGCGTCGCATTCAACGATGTCCGCCGGTTCGGTTCGCTCGATCTGGTCGCTACCGACGCTGCCGGGCAACATCCGCTATTGGCCGCTATCGGGCCAGAACCACTGGGGCCCGATTTTGATGTCGGCGTGCTCGCGGCGGCCTTTCGCGACCGACAGGCGCCGGTGAAGGCGCTGTTGCTCGACCAGCGGCTGATTGCGGGGCTGGGCAATATCTATGTCTGCGAGGCGCTGTTCCGGGCCGGCATCCACCCGGCCCGGCGCGGTGGCGCAGTCGCGGCCGGGCGGCTGAAACGCCTTGCCGCGGCGATTCCGCTGGTATTGGAGGAAGCCATCGCCGCCGGCGGCTCCAGCCTGCGCGATCACGCGGCGCCCGACGGCACTTTGGGCTATTTCCAGAAAGGCTTTCAGGTCTATGGCCAGAAAGGCCAGCCCTGTGTGGTCTGTGGCGCGTTGGTCGCGCGGATCGTCCAATCGGGCCGATCGAGTTTTTTCTGCCCGAAATGCCAGAAATAGCCGCTGGCGCCATGATGGCCTTGACCATCGGCGCGGTCACGGCTATGCGGCTCGGCTTCCAGCGCTGGGGAAACTCGGCATTCGTCCGGGGTTGCACACCACCGGGCATTTCGCACCAACCGATGATATTCAAGGACGATCATGGCCAATACGCCCCAGGCTGAAAAGCGCATTCGTCGCAATGCCCGCCGCGCCGAAATCAACAAGGCGCGCGTCAGCCGGATCCGGACATTTGTCAAAAAAGCCGAATCGACCATTGCCGCCGGCGATCCGGAAGCAGCTGCCGCCGCACTGAAGGCCGCCCAGCCCGAAATGATGCGCGGTGTTGCCAAGGGCGTGCTGCATAAAAACACCGTGGCGCGCAAGATTTCGCGGCTGGCCAAGCGCGCCAAGGCGCTGTCCCAACCGGTAGCCCAAGCCGAAGCCCAAGCCGAAGCGCAAGCCTGAGGCAGCCGGCCTGCGCCGAGGCTCGGTACGGCCCTAAATATTACGAAATGCTTGAAAGCTGTGGCTCTGGCTGCACCTTTTTGCTGTCGTTGCCATAGTTGCAGCGATGGTTTGTCGGCGGCGACGGCGATTCGGCTCTGCCATGGCTTGATTCCAGGGAGTTTCAGGCTGTGTGACGGATTTTTGACAGTCATAATGGATTTATTTCAATATTGTCACAAAGCCAAAAGCCCTGTTCGGCTTCCGAATCGCAAACCGGTTGTAAAAACATTGCCTATGAAATTCAGCGGCTTGGATGATTTATTTTTGAGGCATGTCACAGCCTCGTCATCTTAATGTCACGAAAAATCAGGCTTTTTCGAAACGCTCGGGCAAATTGGCCGAACTGCGTGTCAATGGAATTATTTCACTCCCGCAACGATTCTGATGCTTGCTTGCTGGCCCCTCGCTTGCTTAATTCAGGGCCTGTCTCGTGTTGCCAGCGTCAAAAACGCGCCCGCTGCCCGGTCTGAAGCCTTGTTCATCTGCGCATGCGGTGTCGCCCGCGTGAGGGATGCGTTTTGGCTGCGACTGGGCCGTAAAAATGGCAACTACGGGCGACCGGGGTCAAAAGTCGGTAGGCGGGACGCGCGGCAAAAAGCTGCGAGATTGCGGGCAGCAGAAGCTGCGATAAGGCGGGCAGCAAAAGCTGCGATAAGGGAGGTAATTTTTCAGTGGCTTCGACGGCAATCACTGTGGCGCCAGCACTGGCGCCGCTGGCACCACAGATCGGCGCACGCATCGCGCCGCGGCCGGTGCCACTGCAGGTCGTGCCTGGCCAAGGCCGTGCGGCGGGCCTTTGTGCAACGGCTGCCGAAGTCTTGGATTTCAGCGAGCCGGCCATCAGCGAGTCATGGCTGCGCGTGCAGGCACAGTTGAAGAACGCGATCGGCGCGCGTGATTTCAGCACCTGGATTGCGCCTTTGCGCCTGATCGATGCCGATGCCGATCGCGTCCGTCTGGCGGCACCATCGGCGTTTCTCGCCGATTGGGTGGACAGCAATTATGCCGGCAACCTGCGCCAGCTTTGGGCGGCACAACAGCCCGGGATCGATGTGGTCATCGTCGTACAGGCGACCGCAGCGACGGCAGAACTGCCGGCGCCCGTTCAATCTGGCCATTCTGCCGCCACACCGCCGCTGCAACTCGCGGTAGAATCGCGCTACAGCTTCGACAGCTTTGTCGTCGGGAAATCGAACGAACTCGCCTATAATGCCGCCGAAGCCATGGCCGAACCGGGCGTTGTCGGCTTCAACCCATTGTTTCTTCACGGCGGCACGGGTCTTGGCAAAACCCATCTGATGCACGCTATCGGCAATGCGTTTCTGGCCCGTCAGCCCGACGCCCGGGTCGCCTATATGTCGGCCGAAAAATTCATGTTCGAATTCATCGCCGCCATGCGCAGCAAGGATACATTGCCGTTCAAGCAGCGGCTGCGCTCGGTCGATCTGTTGATGATCGATGATGTCCAGTTCATTGCCGGCAAGGAATCGACGCAGGAAGAATTCTTCCACACGATGAACGAGATCATCGGCGCCGGGAAACGGCTCGTCATCACCGCCGACCGGTCGCCGCAGAATCTCGAAGGCATTCAGGATCGCATCCTGTCGCGCATGGCCTGGGGGCTGGTGGCCGATATCAACCCCGCCGATTACGAACTGCGGCTGAATATCCTCCATGCCAAGCTCGCCGGCATGCCACAAAATATCGCCGTGCCCGATGAGGTCATCGAATTTCTGGCGCGCAAGATCACCGCCAATGTCCGCGAACTCGAAGGCGCCTTGAACCGCGTTATCGCTTATGCAGCGCTGGTCAACCGCCAGGTGACGCTGGAGTTTACTCGCGAAACCTTGGCCGATCTGCTCCGCGCCCATGAAAAAAAGCTGACCATCGATGAAATCCAGCGCAAGGTGGCTGAACATTATAATCTCAAAATGACCGAAATGCTCTCGGCCCGACGCGCCCGCGATATCGCCCGGCCGCGCCAGGTGGCGATGTATCTCGCCAAAAAACTCACCCCGCGCTCGCTGCCCGAAATCGGCCGGCGCTTTGGCGGCCGCGATCACACAACGGTCATGCACGCCGTCAAGCGCATCGAGGAATTGCGCGCCAGCGATCGGGAGATCGATGCGGATGTGGTGCTGTTGACACGGTTGCTTGACGCGTAGCACGAGATAGAGCCGCCGGCGGGCAGGGCCGATGGGCCCTGCACCCGGTTGTTGGGGGTGGTCCTTTCGACATCGGCCATCACAGCGGCGCTCCCTCAAACAAGACAGCTTGCCACGCTTGCTGCCGCAGCTATGCCCGTTCACAGTCATCGATTGGGGGAATGAATGACGCTGCCGGCGGACCGCACACCAGTCATCATCGGTATCGGTGAAATCAATGATCGACCGGCCGATCCGGCGCTGGCGCTGGAGCCACTGGCACTGATGGCGGCGGCGGTTGCCGCGGCCGATGCCGATGCTGGCGGCGGCTTTCTGGGGCGGATCGATTCGCTGGATGTCATTCATCTGATTTCCTGGCGTTATGACCGGGTGGCGGCGCGGCTGTGCGAGCGGCTGGGCATCAATCCGGCGCGCTCGGTGTACGGCAGTGTCGGCGGCGAAACGCCGACCAGCCGGATTCATGAAGCAGCGCTCAGGATCATGAACGGCAACAGCCTGGTTGCCGTGGTGACGGGGGGCGAAGCGAGCAATGCTGTTGGCAAGGCCAAAGCCGCGGGCATCGACCTGCCCTGGACAGCGCCGGCCGCAAGCCCTGAAAACCCGATCATCGCCAGCGATCATGTAACGCCGCTGGCGCTGCGGCACGGCATCATGCAGCCGGTGCACATCTACCCTTTGTATGAAAATGCAACGACCGCGGCCTGGGGCCTGACGCCGGCGGCAGCGCTCGCGGAAAGCGGGCTGGTCTATGCAGCGATCTCGCGCGTTGCCGCCGGCAATCCGTTCGCTTTTGGCCAAAAAGCCTATAAAGCGGCCGACATCACCACGCCAGCGCCTGAAAACCGCATGATCGCCTGTCCCTATACCAAGCGCATGGTGGCCAATAACAGCGTCAACCAGGCCGGCGCGGTCCTGCTGACGAGCCTTGCGATTGCCCGTGCCGCCGGCCTGCCCGAACATCGGCTGATCTATGTCCATGGTGGTGCTGCCGCTGCCGAACCCATGGATTATCTGGCGCGGGACCAATTCCATCATTCGGTGGCGCAGGACGCCGTGCTCGGCCAGGCGCTGCGCATCGCCGACGCAGGGTTTGCGCGGGTGGAGCTATATTCCTGTTTCCCGACCGTCCCCAAAATGGCGCGACGTACCTTGGGGCTGGCGGCGGATGCGCCGCTGAGCGTCACCGGCGGCTTGAGCTTTGCTGGTGCCGGGCTGAATTGCTACATGCTGCAAGCAACCGCTGCGATGGTCAGGTCCTTGCGCGATGATCCCGCCGATCAGGCATTGCTGTACGGCCAGGGCGGCTATGTCACCAAACATCATGCGCTGGTCATCGGCTGCGCACCGCCCCAGGCGGCAAACCTCATGCTTGGCAAGGATGTGCAGGCCGATGCCGAAGCGCAGCGCGGGCCAGTCCCCGACTTTGACGGCGATTATGCCGGCCCGGCAAGCCTTGAAACCTTCAGCATCGTCTATGATCGTGAAGGGGCGCCGGACCATGGTAGCGTCATCGGGCTGACTGCCGATGGTAGACGCGTTTTCGCGCGCATCGATACGGGTGATGCCGACGCGCTGGCGCAATTGCAATCGCCCGACCGATCCCCTGTCGGCAGCGCGGCTATGGTCAGTGTCGGCGCTGACGGTTTGCAGGACTGGCGACTGGCCTGACAGCAAGGCCAACAGCCTTGTATCTTGAACTTGCCTTGATGCTGGCAAGTGTTGAGGTAGCTCCGGCGGGCAGGGCCTACAGGCCCTGCACCCAATCGATTTCCTTCGGGGAGAATGGTCATCCCGGGCTTGACCCGGGACCCAGTTTCTTCTCACCAGCGAAAGAAAAGCTGGGTCCCGGGTCAAGCCCGGGAGGACGGATGCGGTTGAACCATCGTAAAATCAGCGTCAATCCAACAAAAGTGGGTGCAGGACCTCAGGCCCTGCCCGCCGGAGGCCCGTGAATTCAGTCAGATCAGGCCTCGATCGACAGCGTATCGCCCGGCCGCAACAGCGGCAGCCAGCGTGTCAGGACGGCGGCGTCGATTGCCACACAGCCTTTGGTGGCCCGAAAATCGGGTTGGGCGATATGCCAGAAAATCGCACTGCCCAGCGCCGCCAACGGCGGGCTGTCGTTGTGGCCAAGGACGATGATGATGTCATAGGCGTGATCGTCGCGCCACAGCTGCTCGGCGCCATGGGTGTGCGGCTGGCGGACGGCGCGGTTATAGGCTGGGTCGGCGCTGGCATCGGACCAGCCGTCGTTGTGCCGCAGCCAGCGCCAGGGCAGCAGCGTGGTGGGTGCGGCGATTCTGTCGGGTCGTAACAGCACGGCGCGAATCGGCCAGCAGCCGAGCGGACTCGCCCCATCGCCTTCGCGCTTGTCAGCAGCAGCGATGGCGCCGCTTTCGCCAAAGGCAGCGCGCACGGTTTCGCCAAACGCCGTGACCGTGCCGGCGGCGACGCTGGCGACGATGTTCACAAAAGATGCCCCTGGCGGTCGCGCTTGGTGGCGAGATAGGCGCTGTTATGGGGGTTGGGCGCCATGCTGTGCTCTACCCGCGTGACGCTGAGGCCATGGGCCGCCAGCCCGGCCACTTTCAGCGGATTGTTGGTCAGCAGCCTGACGGATGTCACCCCCAATTGTGCAAGCATGGCGGCGGCAAGCCTGAAATCCCGCTCATCGGGCTCAAACCCCAGCCGCGTATTGGCATCGACCGTATCAAAGCCCTGATCCTGCAGCGCATAGGCGCGCAGCTTGTTCAACAGCCCGATGCCGCGGCCTTCCTGTTGGAGATAGAGCAGGATGCCGCCGCCGGGGTTGGCAGCGATGGTCGCCAGCGCTGTCTGAAGCTGTGGGCCGCAATCGCATTTGAGGCTGCCGAGCACATCGCCGGTCAGGCAGGCCGAATGCAGCCGCACCAGCACCGGACCCGATCGCGGGGGATCACCGATGACCAGCGCCAGATGCTCGGGGCCAGCGTCGGCGGGGCGAAAGGCCACGACCTCGGTATTTTCAGCCAGCGCCAATGGCAATCGGGCGCGCGCCGAAATGCTGACCGCGGCCGCCAGCGCCGGCAGCGCCATGATGGCGTCGATGCCGATTGTCATGACGGGCGTTGCCGCAGCAATCGGCACGGCATAGACGGCCGGCAGCAGCGCGGCGTGCTTGGCCAGCAGGATGGCGGCGCGTGCGGCCGGCAATTGGTCGCCAAGCGCGCGGCTGGTGAAGGGGCCCTTCATCGGGGTGGCAAGATCGCGCACCGGATCGGCAACCGCGCGGCTGGCGATCAGATCGAGCCAGGCCGGGCGTTCGACCCAGACCGGTTCGGCATCCGCCGCCGCTGCCGCCAGTTGATTGGCAAGGTTCAGTACGGCGGCGCGGCGGGCGGTGATGATGAGGCCGGCGCGGCTTGTCGC
>JBBRIC010000124.1:0-6917 GCA_038221665.1 Sphingomonadales bacterium | reverse complement strand
CGATGATCGCCGCAACGCCCTGATTTTCAAACGCATGGTGGGTCGCGCCGGCATCGCCCACCGCTTTTCCTATTTCGAACCGCGCTCCGACCCCGACCGGTTCATGGCCGATACCGAAGGCTTTTACGTCAAGGGCGGCTTTCCATCGACAGGCGCCCGCATGGCGCGTTTCGAACAATCGGCACCGCTGTTGGCCAACGCCGCAATGGATGCGCTCGGGCTTGAGGGCGAACGCGAGCGGATCACGCATCTGGTCGTTGCCTCCTGCACCGGCTTTATCGCGCCGGGCATCGACCAGTTGATCGTCAAGGCGGCCGGCCTCAACCCCGGCGTCGAGCGCACGGTTGTTGGCTTCATGGGCTGTTACGCTGCTGTCAATTCGCTGCGGCTGGCGCATCATTTTGTGCGGTCCGACCCCGCCGCCCGGGTGCTGGTCGTCAATCTCGAGCTTTGCACCCTGCATTTTCAGGAAACCGAAAGCCTGGAACGGCTGTTGTCCATGTTGTTGTTCGGCGATGGTTGTTCGGCGGCGCTGGTTACCGCCGATGAAACCGGGCTGGCGCTGAATGATTTCCGGTCCGCGACCATCGCCGATTCAGGCGATGCCATCACCTGGCGGATCGGCGACCAGGGTTTTGACATGCATCTGTCGGGTGAAGTGCCAGGGCGCATCCAAAAGGCCCTGCAATATGAAGTGGAGCGCAACGACGGCGATGGCCTGCTGCGCGGCAGCCGGGTTTCGGATTACGACATCTGGGCCGTGCATGCCGGCGGTCGCACCATCCTCGATGCCGTGGAGGCCGGATTTGGCCTGGCGCCCGAAGCACTGGGCTGGTCACGCGGTATTTTGAAGGAATTCGGCAACATGTCATCGGCGACCTTGATGTTCGTTTTGCAGCGCATCATGGGGCAGGTCGGCACGACGGTCGAACGCGCCTCAAAGGGCTTTGGCATTGCCTTTGGGCCGGGATTGGCTGCCGAAAGTTTCCGCTTCACGGCCGTCTGATGGACGCCGCCATGCTGCAAGATACGCCCCGCAGCGATTTTTCGGTTCGCGCCAGCGACGCCGAACTGATGGATGCGGCCGGCCTTGACCCGGCGGTTTTTGCAGCCTTGATTGCCGACCTGGCCCGCGTCAACACGGTCACATTGGCACGGCCGCCAACCCTCGCCTGGCTGGCAAAGGCCAGCAAGGGCCGCGATCGCTTCAGCCTGGTCGATGTGGGGTTCGGCCATGGCGATATGTTACGAGCGATCGCCCGTGGCGCGCGGCGGCGCGGCCAGACGGTGACGCTGACGGGCATCGATCTCAACCCGCGCAGCGCGCCCGTGGCCCGTGCCGCGACCGATCCGGGCTTGGGCATTCGCTATCTGACGGGCGATGCCGCCGATCTGGATTTTGTACCCGATTTCATCATCTCATCGCTCGTTGCCCATCACATGACCGATGCCGAGCTGATCGGTTTCATCGCCTGGATGGAGGCGACGGCAACGCGCGGCTGGTTCATCAACGATCTACACCGCCACAGACTGGCCTGGATCGGGTTTCGGCTGCTCGCGGGGCTGTTGCGCTGGCATCCGGTCGTCCGCCACGATGGCGCTTTGTCTGTGCGCCGGGCCTTTGTGCGCCGCGATTGGGACCGGATTTTGACTGCGGCCGGCGTGTCGCCGCAAGCTGTCACGATCCGCTGGCATTTGCCATTCCGCTGGGGTGTGGGCCGGCTGAAAGGCGCCGGCTGAAATGCCCCGGCCGGTGATCATCGGTGGCGGCCTGGCCGGCGGCGCGGCGGCAACGCGGCTGGCGCAGCTGGGCCAGCAGCCGCTGTTGCTGGAACGCGAAGCGGGCGCCCATGACAAGATCTGCGGTGAATTCCTGTCGGTCGAAGCCGGGCACCACCTCGCTGCCATCGGCCTTGACGTGGCGCGGCTGGGCGGGGCGCGGATCGATACGATGCGGCTGCATGCCGGGCGACGCAGCGCCGCCACCCGGCTGCCATTTGTGGCAACGGGGATTACCCGGCGGCTGCTCGACGCGGCGCTGCTCGATCATGCAGCGGCAGCGGGGGCAACGATCGAACGCGGCACCATGGTTCGCCATATCGCCGATGGCAGGGCCGTGACCGCAGCCGGCGAGGTCACCGCAGGGCCGTTGCTGATCGCCACCGGCAAGCATGAATTGCGCGGGGCTGGCCGTGACCCGCGCGGCACCATGGCCGGGCTGATCGGCTTCAAACAGTTTTTCAAAGGCTCGGCAGCAATGGCGGTGCGGCTTGGCGGCGCTGTGGAGGTCACGGCCTATGATGGCGGCTATGCAGGCGTACAGATCGTTGAAAATCAGCGGATCAACCTCTGCCTGCTGATCGATCGCCAGCGCTATCAGCAATTGGGCGGCTCCTGGCCAGCGCTGTTTGCCGCCCTGGTCCGCGAACCCGGCCTTGCGTTTCTGAGTGAAGCCGAAACTTTGCTGGCGCGGCCGTTGACCATCGCCAGCGTGCCCTATGGCTTTCTCGCGCGGGCCGACGCCGCCAACGCCAGCTATCGGCTCGGCGATCAGGCGGCGGTGATCCCCAGCTTTTGCGGCGATGGCATGGCGATGGCACTGCACAGCGGTCGGCTCGCCGCCGAAATGATCGCCGCCGGCGCCGATGGCCCCGTTTTCCAGGCCCGGTTGCGCGCCGATGTTGCGGGCCAGGTGCGGCTGGCAACGCGCCTGCAACGCTTTGCCTCGACCCCGCTCGGGCGTTTTGCGATGGTGGCGGGGCTTGGCGCCGTGCCACCGGCGCTGGCGGCACTGGCGCGCTGGACTCGGGTCAGGCCGGATGCGCTGGCCCGGCTGGGGGTGGCGTGACCCGGGATCGTAGATTCAATGGCTCGTCCTCCCGGGCTTGACCCGGGACCCGGTTATTGGTTCGCAGCGCCAGTGAAACCTGTTCCCGGGTCAGGCCCGTGAGGACGAATTAAAATAATGCCAAACCGCCCTAGATCTCGATCAGATGGTCCGGCAGTTCGTTGACGTCATCATCGCGGCGCGGGAAATGCGTTGCCAGCACATCGGCGGCAAGCCCGATGGCGGCAACGAGACCGGTGGCCGGGGTGCCGGCCTTGATGCCGCCGATCAGCGTGGTGATCACTGTGGCCCAATGGTCGGCCGGCACCTTGGCATAAATCCCGGTGTCGGCGATGATTTCGGCGATGCGTTCGGGTTCATCGATATAGATCAGCACACCCGTGCGGCCGCTGGTTGCTTCAAAGCCACGCGCCTTGAATTGCGTCAACGCGGCGCGGTGCACACGATCCTGGCGCAGGCCATAGGGCGTCAGCAGCCTGCCAAGTTCGGTCGTGTAAACAAGGCCCAGCGCCGCCACGAACAGCAATGCCTGCGCGACCATCAAGGCTTCGATGCCATGGCGTTCAACCGGCGCCGCTGCGGCTTCGTCCCAGCCGGCGAACAAGCCGGCGGGCGACCAGCCGGTCAACAGCACCAGCATCGGCAAAGCCAGCGCCAGCACGGCGGCAATCGTCAGCGCCGTTGCCGGATAGCGGCATTTTTCGCTCGACACGATGGCGACAATCTCACCCGATGTGCGCGCCTCGGCCGCCATGATTGCGGCGCTGACGTTCTGATGGTCGTTGTCGTTGAACAACATCACCAGCCCCCCGACGAGCCGCCGCCGCCAAAGCTGCCGCCGCCGCCGCCGCCAAAGCCGCCACCGCCGCCAAAACCACCGCCACCGCCGCCGCCCCAGCCACCCATGCCGGGGCCCCAGATGACGGCGGGGCCCGACCGCCGCCCGCGCGCGCCGCGCCGCATCGCAAAGATCAGCCAGAGCAAGATGATCAGCACCCAGAAAATCGCAAAGCCGATATTGGGCTTGCCGCGCCCGCTGCTGCGCGCGCCTTCCGCCGCCGCGACCGTTGCGATTTGTTGTTCCGGCGGCAGTTCCAGCAATTTCACCAGCGCATCGGCACCGGCAGCGACGCCGCCCGCCATGTCACCGGCCTTGAAATGCGGAATGATGTCGCGGCGGATGATCTGCGAGGTGACGGCGTCGGTCAACGTGCCTTCAAGCCCGTAACCGACTTCGATGCGGACTTTTTTCTGGTTGGGCGCGACAATCAGCAAGGCGCCGTTGTTCTTGCCTTTTTGGCCGATGCCCCAGGCGCGGCCAAGCTGGTAGCCATATTCATCGATTTCATAGCCCTGCAGGTCGGGCACGGTCGCGACAATCAATTGCGTCGTGGTGGCGGTTTCCAGCGCCGCCAGTTTTACGTCGATTGCTGCCTCGGTTTCGGGCGGCAGGATATTGGCAGCATCGGTCACCCGCCCGGCCAGCGCCGGAAATTCAGGCGCGGCCAGTGCCGGCGCAGCAAAGAGCACCGCCAAGGCGATAAATGCCGATAGCATGACCCTGGCGGGGGAAATTACGGTCCGGCCAAAAAATTGGGCGACCATGGTCGATATTCCTTTTGAACCGGTTGCAGGCGTGGCGGCGCGGCGACGCCCCCTCACTCGATCTGACGGCGGCGCTGCTGCGCCGCCGCAGCTCTGGATCAGAAGGCGACGCTGGGTGCCGTGTTGGCGTTGGCGGTCGTTGCCTTGAACGGCGCGATCGGCTGCGAGCCATAGATCACCTTGGCAGCAACGATCGAGGGGAAGGTGCGGATTTCGGTATTATAGGCCTGCACCGCTTCGTTGTAATCACGACGCGACACCGTAATGCGGTTTTCGGTACCTTCCAGCTGCGATTGCAATTGCAGGAAATTTTCGTTGGATTTGAGATCGGGGTATTTTTCAACCGTGACGAGCAGACGGCCAAGCGCGCTGCCGACCTGACCCTGGGCCTGTTCGAACGCCGCCATCTGGGCGGGATCGGTCAATTTGGTTGGATCTACCGTTATCTGGCTGGCGCTGGCGCGGGCCTTTGTGACTGCTTCCAGCACGTCCTTTTCCTGGGCGGCAAAGCCTTTAACCGTTGCGACAAGATTGGGAATGAGGTCGGCGCGGCGCTGATACTGGTTTTCGACATCGCCCCATTTGGCCTTTACGGCTTCTTCCTTGGTGGGAATGGTGTTGACCCCGCAAGCCGACAGGCCGATCGCCATGGCTGCAATCAAGGCGGTGCGCGTGGTGCGACTGGCAAAACGGCCCATGGTCAGCAAACCTTTCTAAAAAAACGAATGGCAAAACGATCGACCACCTGCATGATGGTGCGGGCGTGGTCCCCATCGCGGCAGGATTGCCGATCAGGGGTCCGCGCGCCTAGATAGTGCGTCAGGCGCGATTTCAACAGGTGGGGTTGACCATGTTTGCGGAATTCAAGGCGTTCATCCTCAGGGGCAATGTGCTCGACCTCGCTGTAGCGGTCGTCATCGGCGCGGCGTTCGGCACGATTATCGCCTCGTTTACCGACGATTTGCTGATGCCCATCATCGGTACGGTCACCGGCGGCATCGATTATTCGAGCAGGTTCATCCTGATCGGCGGTGTGCCAGTCGACTATTCCGGCCCGGCGACGGACTATGCCGCCTTGAAAAAAGCCGGCGCCGTCATGATCGGCTATGGCAGGTTCATCAGTGCTATCATCAACTTCGTCATCGTCGCAGCGGTGATCTTCGTTATCGTGCGCCTCGCCAACCGGGTGCAAAAACCCGCCGTTGTCGAAGCGGCCGGGCCGACCCCCAGCGAAGCCCTGCTGATGGAAATCCGCGACGCCCTGCAGGCGCGCCAGCCGTGATGGTCGTTGCCCAAGGGCGCCTGACCGCCACCGGCGTGGCGCCCGCGGCGCGACCATGATGCACAGCCGCTATGCTTGCCTCTGTCTTGCGGCGCTCACCGCTGCGGCGCCGCCGGTGCCGATTTCATCGCCACCAAAACCGTCGCTGTCGCTTTATCCCGAACGCTTTTATCGCGGGCCACCGATGCTGTTGACCAGCCCCATCGACCGCATCGCCATGGAAGAGGTGCCGCGCAGCATCAAGACCGTTGGGCGCTGGCAAATCTGTTCCCAACCCCAGCTGCGCGGCGATTGCATCGAGGTGGAGGGCAATTATCCGGTTGAGGCGGGGCTGGGTGTCAAATTCGCCGTGCTGTCGGCGCGGCCGGTCGGGGTTGGCATCGGTGCCGGTGTCACGGCGCCCGGCACCATGCCGGGGGGCGTGACGCTCGGCGGCATCGCATCGCGTTACTGGCCGGCGCCAACCTATGGCGAGGAACGCGTCGTCGCCTGCCCCGACACCAAGGCCAGCAACAATTGCGCCCATGACAGCGCCGAGGATCTGTGCCGCCGGGCAGGTTACCGCCGGGCCGAACATTGGCAATTGGAAAATATCGGCGGCCGTTTGATGCTTGCCGATGTATTATGCGTCAAAGGCGCCTGGGGAGTGACGCGATGATGATCGACCGCATGGCCCTGATCGGGCTGGTCCTGCTCGCTGGCTGCACGCGGCAGGTGGCGCTGGTAAAGGGTCAAGTGCCGGTCATCGCCGGCTCGCTTGAAGGCGGGCCCTGGCTGGTCGAGGATCTGAATGGCGGCGGCAGCATCACGGCGGCGCGGGTCGACCTGAGTTTTGACCCCGGCGACCATGATACCAGCAGCATCCATGGCCGCGCCGGCTGCAACCGCTACACCGGCCGCTGGCAGCAGGCTGGCAACAGCGTCAAATTCGGGCCGTTGGCACTGACCCGCATGCTGTGTCCACCAGCGATCATGGAAACCGAACGCAAGGTCATCGCGGCGCTTTCGGCCGTGACCAGCGTCAGCTTTGATGCATCGGGCGCGGCACTGCTCCGATCCCCCGATGGCCGCGTCATCAAGATTCGCCGCGAAAAGCCGGCGTAAGGGATAAGGCGCTACAGCCGATAGGCCCGCACGACATCGGGCACCAGCACCAGCGCTGTCCCCGGTGTCAGGCCGGCC
>JBBRIC010000123.1:0-7094 GCA_038221665.1 Sphingomonadales bacterium | reverse complement strand
CTGTCGATCAGCCGCGTCATCGGGGTGCTTGGCACCGAAGCGACCGTCCGCCAGCCCTATGTCGATCGACTGTCGGTGGAATTTGCCAGCGATTGCCTCGTGTTGCGCCATGGTTCGGCACGGCTGGTGACGTTGGCGGAGGCCAAGCTGGCCGGCGAAGCCGTGAGCATCGCCGATGTCGCAGCCGAACTGGACGGATTGCTGGCCCAAAACGGCGGCGACCGCATCGATACCGTCGCCCTCGCCTGCACGCATTTCCCGCTGCTGGCGGCGGAACTGGTGGCCGCTGCGCCCCGGCCACTGCATTTCATCGACGGCGGCGCCGGGATCGCCCGCCGCGTCGCGCATTTGGTCGGGACGACAAGTCCCGGGCCAGCGCCCCCGGGGCGCGCCATATTTACGCGTGCCGACCCCCATGTTGACGCTCTGGCGGTTGCGCTTCAGAGCTTTGGGTTGGAAACAATCGAGATTCTGTAAGGAACGCGCCCCGTGCCGATGAATGATGATGAATTGCTGAAACGCATGCAGACATTTGTGCCGCCGACAGCGATTCTGCTCGGCCAGGAACTGCTCGCGGTCGATAGCGAAGCCGGCACGGTCAACATGCGTTTCAAGGTCGGCCCGGCATTTTGCAATCCGATGGGCAATGTCCAGGGCGGCATATTGGTCGCCATGCTCGATGATGCCGCGGCCTTTTCCTGCATCGTCAAATCCGGCCAACGTGTCATCGTGCCAACGATCGAACTAAAGGCCAGTTTCCTCGCGCCGGCCAAGGCCGATAGCTGGCTATACGCCATCGGCCGCTGTATCAAACTTGGCCGGACCGTTGCATTCATGGAAGCGGAATTGACCGATGAAAGCGGCAAAATGATCGCCAGGCTGTCGACCAGTTGCCTGCCACAGCCGATGCCGGCCACGGCCACTCTGGTGGAACGCCCATGACCGCAATCATCGCCGACGCCGAAGTGCTGGTGGCGCAGCGTGGCCCGGCGCTGTTCCTGACGCTCAATCGCCCGGCGGCGCTGAACGCGCTCAACCGCCCAATGGTCGCGATCCTGCACCGGGCGCTGTTCGACGGCGCCGCCAATCCGGATATCAAGCGCATCATTATCGAAGGCGCCGGGGAACGGGCCTTTTGTGCCGGCGGCGATGTCGCTCTGCTGGCGCGCGAAGGTCGGGCCGACAGGGTGTTGTTCGAAGGCTTTTTCCATGACGAATATCGCCTGAACCAGGCGATTGCGCGGCTGCCGACCCCCTTTGTCGCCATCCTCGATGGCGTCACCATGGGCGGCGGCGTCGGGCTGTCGATCCATGGTCCCTATCGGGTGGCGACCGAGCGGCTGTTGTTCGCCATGCCGGAAACTGGCATCGGCCTCATCCCCGATGTCGGCGGCAGCCATGCGCTGGCGCGGCTGCCTGGAGAGATCGGGACCTGGCTCGCCTTGACCGGCGCCCGGCTGCAAGTGGCCGATTGCCTGTACGCCGGCATTGCAACGCATTTCGTGCCAACCGACCGGTTGGCAACGCTGGGCGACCTCCTTGCCAGCAGCGATGCGCCAGAAGCCGAAATCCTCGATGCGCTGCACGGCGACCCTGGGCCATCGCATTTGCCGGCCCTTCGTGACGGGATCGATTTTCATTTCGGCCATGACAGCGTCGAAGCCATTGTTGCCAGCCTTGATGACGGCGATATCTGGGCCCGCGAACAGGCCGCGATCATCCGCCGCATGTCGCCGACATCGTGCAAACTGGCACTGGCCGGCTTGCGGCTGGGCCACGACGCTTCGATCGAACAGGCGCTGATCAACGAATATCGAATGGTCTGCGAAATCCGCAACGGCAATGATTTTTTCGAAGGCGTGCGGGCGCAACTGATCGACAAGGACAGAAAGCCATTATGGTCCCCGGCGCTGCTGGAGGCTGTGACCGACGCGGCTGTGGCGCGGCATCTGCAGGCACCTGAAAGCGGCGATCTGACGTTTGAATAAGGCTGACTTTTACCGATCATTTGGCATTTTGCGTGCTGTAATAGTGTCGATCAGGTTTACACTTGGGTGCGATGCTTTTCGAGCTGATCTATGGTTTTCAACAGGTTAGAAGGTTGGCACGTTTCTTGCTCGATAACTAATGCTGGAATTTTTTTTGAAAGAGTGTGTCGCTATGTTTATCAAATCAACCTTGGCCGCAGCTGTTGCGGTTCTCGCACTGGCTTCAAGCGCTGATGCAGCGGTTTTCACAGTCGATGCCTTAGCCAATTCCTCGTCCGGCGGCACCGGCAAGGCGTCGATCAACCTTGTCCTTGGTCAGGCGTTCACGGTCACGGCCTCGACAAACGATTTGTGGAGCGCGGGTGCGCTGCCGCGCTTTTCGGACGCAGATGGCCTGACCTTTACTCGGTTTGCCACAGCAGCCGATGATTCAGGGCAACCTGTCGGAACCCAGATTGGCGCTAATTTCGGCCTTTGGAGCCAAAATGGCCTGAACGCGCCGTTTGGCAATCTCGTCGGTGAAATTGGTGGCGTATACATGGCTTTGGGGACAAATTTCAGTGGCAATGCCTGGGGTACTGGCACATTGAACCTGTATTATTGGGATTCGAATGCTAGCGACAATACAGGGTTTATCAACGCCGACGTCAGCGCCGTTCCCGAGCTTGAAAGTTGGGTAATGCTCGTCGCCGGCTTCGGCATGGTTGGTGCCGTGGCGCGTCGCCGCAAGCAATCTGCCAAGCTGGCCTGAAGCCGGCGCTTTTTTTCGACCAGGAAATAACGGTCGCATCATGGCGATGGTGCGGCCGTCGTTTTGTGGGTTGCGGTGCCAATTCGATTGCTCCCCGGCGCAACGCTGGCTAGACGGTGTGGGGTCGCCTGCAGGTACCGAACCATGCCCATAATCGCCTTTGCTTCCGATCATGCCGGCTTTGCCTATAAGGCGATGCTGATCGATGAAGTGCGCGGGCTGGGCCATGATGTGCTCGATCTGGGGACGGCCGGCGACGCTTCGGTCGATTATCCCGATTATGGCGCCAAGATTGCCGGCGCGATCGCCGAGGGTCGTGCGACGCTGGGCGTGGCGATCTGCGGATCGGGGACAGGCATTGCGATTGCCGCCAACCGCAACCCCGCCGTCCGCGCTGCCGTCTGTACATCGGGCCTGATGGCGCGGCTGGCACGGCAGCATAACGATGCCAATTGCATCGCGCTGGGCAGCCGCATCATCGGCATCGACGTTGCCCGCGACTGTATTCATGAATTTTTGCAAACGCCGTTCGAAGGCGGCCGCCATGCGGCCCGCGTCGCCAAGCTCGGCCCTGTCAAGGAACTTGCCTGATGAGCAGCAACCCCGTTTCCGTTACCGAAACCCTGCCCAGCGGATTTTTCGAGACGCCGGTTGCCGCCGCCGACCCGGGCGTTGCGGCCGCCATGGCGGCAGAGCTTGACCGGCAGCAGCATCAGATCGAGTTGATTGCCTCTGAAAACATTGTCAGCCGGGCCGTGCTTGAAGCGCAGGGCAGTGTTTTCACCAACAAATATGCCGAAGGCTATCCGGGCAAGCGCTATTATCAGGGCTGTGCGCCGTCCGATGCTGTCGAAACGCTGGCGATCGATCGCGCCAGACAGCTGTTCAATTGCGACTATGCCAATGTGCAGCCGCATTCGGGAGCACAGGCCAATGGCGCCGTCATGCTGGCGCTGGTCAAGCCCGGTGAGACGATTTTGGGGATGAGCCTTGATGCCGGCGGCCATCTGACGCACGGCGCGGCGCCCTCGATGTCGGGGAAATGGTTCAGCGCCGTCCAATATGGTGTGCGGCGCGAAGACCATCTGATCGACTATGACGAAGTGGCGCGCCTGGCAGCGGCACATCGGCCAAAATTGATCATCGCTGGCGGCTCCGCCTATCCCCGCATCATCGATTTCGCCCGCTTCCGGGCAATTGCCGACAGCGTCGGGGCGATGCTGCACGTCGATATGGCGCATTTTGCCGGGCTGGTCGCGGCCGGCATCCACCCGTCGCCACTCCCGCACGCGCATGTCGTGACGACAACGACGCACAAGACGCTGCGCGGCCCGCGCGGTGGCATGATCCTGTCAAACGATGCGGCGCTGGGCAAGAAATTCAACAGTGCGGTGTTTCCGGGCATGCAGGGCGGCCCGCTGATGCATGTCATCGCCGCCAAGGCGGTGGCCTTTGGAGAAGCCTTGAGCCCCGAATTCAGGGACTATGCCGTCCGCGTCGTCGCCAATGCCCAGACGCTGGCGGCGCGGCTGAAGGATCGCGGTTGCGCGGTTGTCGCTGGCGGCACCGACACGCATCTGGCGCTGATCGATCTGACGCCCAAGGGCCTGACCGGCAAGGACGCCGATGAGGCGCTGGAACGCGCCGGCATCACCTGCAACAAAAATGGCGTGCCGTTCGATCCGTTGCCGCCGACCAAGACTAGCGGCATCCGTGTCGGTTCGCCCGCCGGCACGACGCGCGGTTTTGGCCAGGCCGAATTTGCCGCCATTGGCGACATGATCGCCGATGTGCTTGACGGGCTGGCGGCAAACGGCGAGCATGGCAATGAAGCGGTCGAACAATCGGTCAATCTGCGGGTCAGGGCGCTGTGCGCACGTTTCCCGATCTATCCTAATTATTGAACAAGGGAGCAGCGGCGATGAGCGATGGCAAACCTGACGACATGTCGGCCAAGGCCGAAAAACTCGCCAATGACGCGCTGGAGGCGGGCAAGAAGTTCGTTGCCACCGATGCCGGCAAAAAAGTCGCTGAAATGACCGACAATGCCTTTCAGACCGCCGAGGACATGACCCAGAAACTGCGCGACAGCGAATTTGGCAAAAAGGCCATGGACAGCGAATCCGGCCGCCAGGCAACGGAATTTGCCCAGAAATCCTGGGAAAAAACCAAGACCAGCATCCCCAATGAACTGGCCCGCAATGTTGCCGTCGGCGCTGCTGCCGGTGCTGTCGTCGCCATTCCCATCCCGTTCATCGGCTCCATCCTTGGCGCAATCATCGGCGGCGGCCTTGGCTATCTGCGTACCATCACCAAGAAGCCCTGATGCGCTGCCCGTTTTGCGGCAATGACGACAGCCAGGTAAAGGACAGCCGTCCGACCGAAGATGGCGCCGCGATCCGCCGCCGCCGCCAATGCCCGGCCTGTGGCGGACGTTTCACCACCTTTGAACGCATCCAGTTGCGCGAGCTGACCATCGTCAAGAAAAGCGGCAAGCGCGAAAGTTTCGAACGCGACAAGCTGGCGCGCAGTATCGAAATCGCCTGTCGCAAACGCCCGATCGCTCCCGATCGCATCGAACGGCTGGTCAATGGCGTCGTGCGCCGGCTCGAATCGCTTGGCGAAAGCGAAATCGAGGCCGGCGTCGTCGGCGAAATGGTCATGGAGGGCCTGCAGGCCCTTGATCCCGTCGCCTATATCCGTTTTGCCAGCGTCTATCGCGATTTCCGCGAAGCCCGGGATTTTGAAACCTTTGTCGGCGGCCTGCCGGGTGTCGCCGCGGCACGCCAGCCCGACGACGCTTGAAACCCGCCGCAGCCGTTTTCAACATGATCGCCCCTGCTGTTATCCTTGTCCGGCCGCAGCTTGGCGTCAACATCGGTGCCTGCGCGCGTGCCATGCTGAATTTTGGCTTGACCGATCTGCGCCTTGTTGCGCCGCGTGACGGCTGGCCCAATCCCGATGCCGGGCCCGCCGCCAGCGGTGCCGATATCGTCCTTGAAAAAGCCCGGGTTTTTGAAACGGTTGCCAACGCCTGTTCCGGACTTTCACTGGTCTTTGCCACGACGCTGCGCCCGCGCGATCTGACCCGGCGGGTCGTGACGCCGCTGCAGGCAGCAACCGAATTTCATGGCCTTGGAAGCCAGGGCGGGTTGCTATACGGCCCGGAACGCACGGGGCTGCTGACCGAGGATCTGGCGCTGGCGCACGCCATTATGACCATCCCGGTCAACCCCGATTTTGGATCATTGAACCTTGCCCAGGCGGTGATCGTTACGGCCTATGAATGGTATCGCCAGGGCCAGGATCGCGCCGACACCATGCTGGTCAACCATGACGGCCCGGCGCCGCACGAGGAACTGGAGGGCCTGATCGCCACCGTCGACGCGCAGTTGCAGCAGAATGGCTATTACAACCCGGTCAAGGGCCGCGCCGATGCCGCGCGGCTGATCATGCGCAACCTGTTGACCCGCCCGGAATATAGCGCCGGCGAAGTGCGAACCCTGCGGGGCATCATCCGGGGGCTGACCGGACGGCGGCATCCGGGGGACGCGGCCTAAGGCATCAGCCGAGCGGTGCTTCTCCGCCATAGCGGCGTTCGAGGAACTTGCCCTGAACGACAAGGGCGTCGCGATCGGCCGCGGCAAGTGCATTGGATGCCCGGTCAAGCTCGGCCTCGACGACTTTCAGCCCGTCGATCAGGGTGGTCTCGATGGTGCGGCCATCGCTGTCGATGCTGCGCTGGCGCTGTTCGACGGGCACCCGCGTATAACTTTCGACGAGTTCGGGGAGATGGCGGCCAAGCAGACGCGATAGATCCTGCGCCACCGGATCGGCCGCCGCCGTATCGGCAAGCTGGGTTTCAAGCGTGGCCAGCTTGGCCGAAATAGCATCGATCTGCGGGGCGGCCAGTCGTGGCATCTGGCGGCGCTGGCGATCGAGCCAGGCATCGGTCGCCGCCGGCAGCACGGCCGGGCTGGCATCCGCCGCCGCCGCTGGCGCCGGCAAGGGTTTTTCCAGCAGCGCCGCGCCTGCCATGGCGAACAGCCCGAACAACACCGCCAGCACCAGCACCGTCGTGCCGATGGGGCCGATGATCAGGCCCCAGAGGATCAGCGCCAAAACAATGCCGCCGCCCACCATGACAGCGCGGCCGACGCGTTTGCCGGTGCGTTCGACGCTGCGTTGCCGGCGCCGCGACCGGGCGCGCTGCATGGCTTCGCCGCGCGCCAGCCGGTCGAGCCGTTCGCTGTTGCGATCGATCACCGCGCCGGGGTCCTTGCCAGCCGCCGGCATCAGGCGATCAGATCGATGGCGGGCGCTCCGCGATTTTCAAGCTGCGCATCCGCCTGGCC
>JBBRIC010000122.1:0-7113 GCA_038221665.1 Sphingomonadales bacterium | reverse complement strand
ATCGCAATCGCGGTAAAATACCCCGTAAAAAATCTTGCGGCGTCCTTGGCGGTCGCAGCGGCAAGACAGGCTGGGTCCCAATCGCCGGGTCTGGTCAACCCCGAACGATCCACCCGGCGCCGCATTTCGGGGCAGGTTTTCAAAAAAGCCGACAGGGCTGCGTCGGCATTTTCCAATACTGGCATGATCGCCGCAGCAATCGGCAGGTCGGTCGCGGTTTTTGCGGGCGTCGACGCTGGCTGGGGTGGCGGCGGCGGGTGAAGTGGCGCCGGTCTGGCGCTGCACGCTGCCAATATCAGGAGGATCGAACAGGGGGCCCAATTGCTGCGCGGCCGGGTCCACAGCCTTGAGCGGTCGGTCAAGGCCATATCGCTGGTTGCGAATCAGGCCGATTCGTCGTCGGTAGCGATCAGCAGCCAATTGGGATCATCGCTGCCGATATGCCGGCTGAATGTCCAGACATCGGCATTGGTCGATTCAACACCATCGCCGGCTGCCATGCTGCTGACGAACTTGACGGTCACTTCCGCCATCTGGCCGATCATTTCAGCCGCCGTGATGGCGGCACTATCGACCGACACCAGCCTTGTGCCAAGCCGCTTGCCATCGCGTTCACCAATGGCGGTCGTGAAATTTTCGAGCACTTCGTCCGAAACCAGACCCTCCATGGCGCGGGGATTAGCCGACCAGAAAGCTTCGAGAATCATCTGATAGGCAGCCGTCGCGCCGGTAATGAAGCGCCCGGCATCAAAGCCCGGGTCAACCTTGGCAATGGCTTCCAGCGCCGGCCCCATCTGGCTGTCGGTGCCGGCGGGAATGGCGGCCTGGCCGCGAACCGGGTTGATTGCCGCGCGTGAGGTGGGGGCCGTAACCTCGGCCGCACCGGGCCGAAAACTATCGCCGACCGGGCGTTCCTGGCCGGTCCGCTTGCCGAGCACGCTGACCAGACGCAGACCAATGAAGGCGGCCAGCATCGCCAGCAGCACGATCTCGATCCACGAACTCCCGTCAGACATAATCTCAGCCTCATCCAATCAATGCATCACGTAGCAGGAAAAGCGGGGTCGGGTCCATCTCTACCGCTGCGTCAGATTTGTCGTCCGAAAATCGAGCTGGTGCGGACGGCGGGACTCGAACCCGCACTCCCACAGGGGGAAGCAGATTTTAAGTCTGCTGCGTCTACCGGTTTCGCCACGTCCACCGCAAAGGCTCGATCGCGCCAGGGCGCGGGGTAACCTCTGCCGAAAAATCAGCCGGCGTTCAATCGTTCCCGCAATTCCTTGCCCGGTTTGAAAAACGGCACGCGCTTGGCGTCGACCTTCACAGCCTCGCCAGTACGGGGGTTGCGGCCGGTGCGGGCATCGCGATCACGGGTTGAAAAAGCCCCGAAGCCGCGCAATTCGACGCGCCTGCCAACGGCGAGCGCCGCCGCAATCTCATCAAAGATCGTTGCGATCAATGTTTCGACATCGCGCACTGTCAAATGCGGATTGGCATCGGCAATGGCACTTACCAGTTCGGACCTGATCATATTGTCACCCGCTACGGCCCTGCCGGATACAATCACCGGACAGTCTTCCCCAAGACTGCACCAGACTTTAATCCCCTGAAAACGCGGGTCAAGTGCCACAGCGGCACCAATGTAACGAAATCCTAACAAAAGCACAGGGACCCCGCGGCCGGATTTTCGGCAACGGGGTCCGCGCAGATTATTGGCTGAAAATTCCCGCGTTTATAGCGGCGGTAATAGCAGCGATCAGGAGTTGTCGGCGTCTTCCTTGGCCTTGTTGAACGCGGCGCCAAGAATATTGCCCAGCGTTGCCCCCGAATCAGACGTGCCATATTGCGCCACGGCGGCCTTTTCCTCGCTGATCTGCATCGCCTTGATGCTCAGCATCGGCTTGCGCCCCTTTTCAAAGCCGATGATCATGGCATCGACCTTCTGGCCAGGCTGGAAACGCTCGGCCTTTTGTTCGTCGCGATCGCGTGACAGGTCGCCGCGCTTGATAAAGACCAGCGGGCCATCGTCACCGACCTGCACATCGATCCCGCCATCGCGAGTCGCCGATACGGTCGCCGTGATGATGTCGTTCTTTTTCAACGTGTCGGCGGTGCCGGCTTCGGTGCTGGCGATGACGCGCGGGGCCTGGGTTTCATCAAGCTGTTTGATGCCAAGGCTGATGCGTTCCTTTTCGACATCGATTTCAAGCACCACGGCCTGAACGCGCTCACCCTTGTGATGACGCGACAGGGCCTGTTCGCCCGACAGGCCCCAGGCGATGTCGGACATATGGACCATGCCATCGACGTCGCCGTCGAGACCGATGAACAAGCCGAATTCGGTGGCATTCTTGACTTCGCCTTCGATCTTGCTGCCCACCGGATATTGTTCGGCAAAGACTTCCCAGGGGTTGCGCTGTGCCTGTTTGAGGCCAAGCGAGATACGGCGTTTTTCTTCATCGACTTCCAGAACGACGACTTCGACTTCCTGGCTGGTCGAAACGATCTTGCCGGGATGGACGTTCTTTTTGACCCATGACATTTCCGAGACATGGACAAGGCCTTCGATGCCGGCTTCCAGTTCCACAAAGGCGCCATATTCGGTGATGTTGGTGACGCGGCCCGTGTGACGCGTGTCGACGGCATATTTGGCGGCGGCGGTCGTCCAGGGATCGGCCTCGAGTTGCTTCATGCCCAGGGAAATACGCTGGGTGTCGCGGTTGATGCGGACGATCTGGACGCGCAGGACATCGCCGATATTCAGCACTTCCGACGGATGGTTGACGCGCTTGTAGCTCATGTCGGTGACGTGCAGCAGGCCATCGATGCCGCCCAGATCAACGAACGCGCCATAATCGGTGATATTCTTGACCGTGCCATCGACGATCTGGCCTTCGGCAAGGCTGAGGATCAGGCCCGAACGCTGCTCGGCGCGTGATTCCTCAAGGATCGAGCGGCGTGACACGACGATATTGCCGCGCTTCCGGTCCATCTTCAAAATCTGGAAAGGCTGTGGCAGGTTCATCAATGGCGTCACATCGCGGACCGGGCGGATATCGACCTGGCTGCCCGGCAGGAAGGCAACAGCGCCGTTCAGATCGACCGTAAAGCCGCCCTTGACGCGGCCAAAGATGATGCCCTCGACACGCTCACCAGCGGCGTGCTGGGTTTCCAGCGCATCCCAGCTGGCTTCGCGGCGGGCGCGATCGCGTGACAGCATGGCCTCGCCATTGGCATTTTCGACACGATCGACATAGACTTCGACTTCGTCGCCAACAGTCAGGCCATGCAGGCCATCGAGCCCGGCAAATTCACGCAGCGGGATACGGCCTTCGGATTTCAGGCCAACATCGATGACGGCGAGATCGTTTTCAATCCCGGTGACGATGCCCTTGACGACACGGCCTTCAAAACTCTGGTTCTTGCCAAGCGAGGATTCGAGCATCGCTGCGAAATCGTCGCGCGTCGGCTGGGCGGAAGACGTCTGGGCAGTACTTGCCATAAAATCGTTCAAACCTTGTCATTCAGGAACCGGCACAAGGGATTGCTGCCCCAACGTGAAATTCCGCAGCCTGCACCATTGCCGGCCGTTCTTCGTCGTCGCGCCGGCACCATGCCGAACGCTCATTGTCGAACCACTACAACGTCCGACATGGCGGGATAAAGCCCCGCCATACCTCAGCCGCTATTATGGCTGTCCGGCGCCATGGCCTGTTTTACAAGGACAATGGCTTGCTGGACTGCCGCGCCTATAGCCAATTCGCTGGTATCGAGCAAGCTGGCGTCGGTGGCACGGCGCAGTGGTGCCACCAGGCGCTGCACATCGCGGGCATCGCGCGCTTCGATATCGGCAAGCACGCTGGCAAGATCACGGCTGTCGCCATTGCCGGCGAGTTCGCGCTGGCGGCGCTGCGCACGGATCAGCGGCGTTGCCGTCACGAATAATTTGGCGGTCGCGTCGGGCGCGATGACAGTGCCGATATCGCGGCCATCAAGCACGGCGCCGCCGGGTTGCGCGGCAAAGCGGCGCTGATGTTGAAGCAATGCTGCGCGCACTGCCGGATGCGCCGACACGATCGATGCCGCCTCGGCATTCTCCGAACTCATCAGGTCGGGATCATTGAGCAAAGCCGGATCGAGCGCCATGGCTGCTGCTGCGGCGCCTTGCGCATCTGCAAGGTCCCCGCCCGCAAGCCGAATGGCAAGACCGGTCGCCCGATACAGCTTGCCGGTATCGAGATGGGGCAGGCCGAAATGCGCGGCCAGGGCCCGGGCAATCGTGCCCTTGCCGCTGGCCGCGGGGCCATCGACGGCGATTATCAGGCAAGTATTGGTCAGCATCGCGCCCTAGAACTGGAAATAGATGAATTGGCTGATCGGTCGCAGATAGATGATGATCAACATCAGCATCAGCGACCAGCTGGCCACCATGGCCGGCGAACTCAGCATCGGAAAACGCTGGCGTAAATCTGTCGCCAGCCGGCCGGCAGATGGCGCTGCAATCGTCAACGCCAGCGCCAGTGCAGCAACGATATAGCTTGATTCGCGCAGACCCAGATGCGTCAGCCGGGCCGGATCGATGAGGTGCGACCAGACCGTGAACGTATAATCCAGCGACGGCGCCCGAAACGGAATCCAGCCCAGCATGACCAGCCCCAGTGTCACCGCCCAGCCCATGACCGTCAGGGCCAGGCCATCGAAACGCGCGACGATGGGCGACAGCCAGCGATGCCCCTGTACCATGGCTGCATGCCACAGCCCCCAGAGCACAAAGGTCCAGGCCGCGCCATGCCAGAGGCCCATGATCGCCCAGGTTGCGAACAGCGCAAAAAACGCGCTGTTGCGGCCGATCTGGCCGGTGCCATCGATCCCGATGCCGCCTGTAGACATGCGATCGGCAACCTTGACGCCCGCCAGCGGCAGATAGACATAGTCGCGGATCCAGCTCGACAGCGAAATATGCCAGCGCCGCCAGAATGTCCGCGGGCTGTCGGACAGATAGGGAAAATGGAAATTTTCCGGGAAACGGATGCCCATCAGCCGGGCAACGCCGATGGCAATGTGCGAATAACCGGCAAAATCGAAATATATCTGGAAGCCGAACAGGAAACCGATGGTCAGCGTATCGGGCGCGAACAGTTTTGTCGGGTCGGTCGCATAGGCTTCGTTGACAAAGGGCGCGATATTATCGGCCAGCACAACCTTCAGGAAAAGGCCGGCCGCGATCCGGTTCAACCCCGCCGCAATATCGTCCATGGCAAAGCGCGGTCGTTCATCCAGTTGCCAGAGCATTTCGCCGGCGCGCAGGATCGGCCCCGCCACCAGCTGCGGGAAAAAGATCACATAGTTGCAGAACAACAGCCAGCTCCGCACCGGTTTGATAAACCCGCGATAGACATCGATGATGTAGCTCATGGCGTGAAAGGTATAGAAACTGATGCCGATCGGCAGGATGATGCGCCAGGTCGGGCGCGGCACGTCGATGCCCAGCAAGCTGCCAAAGCCGGCAAAACTGTCGGCGAGGAAATAGAAATATTTGAAGAATATGAGGACGCCGAGGTTCATGGCGATGCTGAGCGTCAAAAACAGCCGGCGGCGGCCCGGACTGGCCGTGCCGCCGATGATCCGGCCGGAAAAATAATCGAACGTGATCGAGGCAAACAGCAGCAACAGGAAATCAAAGCGCCAGAAGCCATAGAAAATGATGCCGGCCGCAAGGATCAGCAACAGCCTCGGCAAGCGCGGCAGAACCCAATATAGCGGGACAACAATGGCCAGAAAGATGAAAAACGTCAGGCTGTTGAAGATCATGGCCGTCGCTGTCCGGCCAGCGCGGATTCAACGATCGGCCGCATGGTCGCCGCAATGGCGGCATGGCCGGGTTCCTGAAAATGCATGAAATCAAGTTCGGGCGCACCGCCCAGCCGGGTGGCGGCCTTTGTCCCCCATAATGGCCCCGGCACGATGCCATCAATGTTGACGAAGATGGCGCCATGCTGGTCCGCGAGCGCGCGGGTCTCGGTCTTGATGCGTTCATAATCGGCCGGATCATAGGGTGGCTTCACATCCTGTCGCAGCGGCGGGATGTAGACGATAACCCTTGTGCCATCGCGCCGGGCGTCGGCCAGCAGTGCCGCCAGCGCCGCCATATTGCGCTGATAGACATCGGGAATGATCGGCCGCACCGTCTGGGCGTTGACGTTGAACAGCCAGTTGCGCAGCAGATAGGTCTGGATGTCGATCTGGCCACGCGCCTGTTCGCGCATCGTCTGAAACCCGCAGCAGCGTTCCAGCGCCGCCGTGATCGCCGCTTCGGATCGGGATTGCAACGATGTGTCCTCGGCCTTTGCGCCGCTGGCATCGGCCGATTTTGCCGGCAGCGCAGCGAACAGCTTGCGGCCGCCATCGCTGGCCTGCAAGCGGTCGGCAATCGCCGGGCTGCGAGCGATGGGCACCAGCAGGTCGCGAATGCCAGCTTCGCGGGTGTCATCCAGAAATACCGGCAGCAGCAGCACATCGATGCGATGCTCGCGCGCCTCCAGCAGATAGGCCAGATAGAGTTCCGACAGCGAGGCATTGGGATAGCTCATCGCTTGCACTTCAACGCCTTTGGGCCGCAGGCTGCGCGCCAGCAGGATCGGTGCCGTTTCATCGCTCGGGCGCGGCTGATTAATGGCGTGCAGCTGGGAATTTCCCAGCCAGACGACGCGTTTGGCCAGATTGCGCCGCCGCGCCGGGGCAAAACATTCTGCTGCTTCAGCCGGCGATCCGCAGAAAATCTTGTCGCCGGCATAGCGGCCATAAACGGATCTTGTGTCTTCCCCGAGCGCCAGATTGTTGAAATCGGGCGCCGTGCTGGCCAGCCAATAACTCAACCCGACAGCGATGATGACCCCGGCAATGACGACCCATATCGGTCCGAGCAAGGGTCGCCGCCGGTCTTTATCGACTTCATTGATCATCGTTGACGTCGCATAGCTTGCTTCAAACTTTCTGGCGGCAAGGCGCTTTGGCGACCTTTGCTGCGACAAGGACCGCCCTTTGGCCAGGAAAAACCGGTTCGGCAACTGCAATGGCCGGCAATATGCCTCTGGCAAAGCTATGTCGCTGCAC
>JBBRIC010000121.1:0-7143 GCA_038221665.1 Sphingomonadales bacterium | reverse complement strand
TGGTGGCTTCAGGCGTGGCTGGCCTTTTTTACCCTCCAGGCTTTCCAGCATGGCGGTTTCCTCGCCGCAAATGTAGGCGCCGGCGCCGCGGTGCACGACGACGTCGAAATCATAGCCCGAACCACAGGCGTTTTTGCCGATAAGACCCGCGGCATAGGCCTCTCGCACGGCAGCGAACAGCGTTTCCGCCTCCCGCACATATTCGCCGCGGATATAGATATAGGCTGCCGATGCCCGCATCGCAAAGCCCGCCACCAACGCGCCTTCGATCAGCTTGTGCGGATCATGGCGGATGATTTCGCGGTCCTTGCAGCTTCCGGGCTCCGATTCATCGGCATTGATGACAAGATAGCTGGGCCGCGCCGGGTTGGGCGTTTTGGGCATGAAGCTCCACTTCATGCCGGTTGGAAAACCAGCGCCGCCGCGACCGCGCAAGCCCGATGCCTTGATCGATTCGATGATCGCATCCGGTCCGGCAGCAAGCAGGGCTGCGGTATCCTCCCAATCGCCGCGCTTGCGGGCATGCGCCAGGCCCCATGGCTGAAAGCCATAAAGGTTGGTGAAAATACGGTCACGGTCAGCGAGCATGGTCTGTCCTGATTAGCGCGGGTCACCGCCGGGAGCGGCAGATGTGTCGATCGCGGTTTTATCGAGCGCGAATTTATCGAGCTTGTATTTATCGAGCGCGGATTTATCGATAGCATTGGCACGGCGGTTCAACCACCAGCCGAGCGCGTATGCGGCAAGGCTGGCAATCAGCCAGGTCGGATTGCTAACTGGCGATGTGAACAGCAAATACATCGAAAATGTGCCGCTGACGATTGCAATAATCATGCCGGCCGTGGCGAGTCGCCGCAATATGGCGGAATTGTTCATGGCTGAAAGCTTGAAACCAAAGGCCCTCTTGGTGCAATGACGATCATCACCGACGTGGCAATTTGTCAGCGGCTTTTTGCAACCAATAACCGATCCCGGCGACAACGACCGCCGTGGAAACTACCGCGATGGGGTTACCACCTTTGGTTCTCATCCAGAATGACAGCGCCATCAAGCCGACGGCCAAAACCCATAATGAGATGCCGATGCTGCGGATGATGATCGGGTGCATCGGCACCATGGCGTCAATCGTCCGACCGGCGAACCGTCTCGCCAGCCGTGCCGATGAAAATGCCGGCCAGCAGCAACATCGCAGCCCCTATCACCTGACGCTCCACCGAAACGCCCAGAGTCGATTCGTAAATAGCGTATAGAAACGCCGCTATGGCGCTGATCGAAATACCGAGGCCGAACCGTGAAAAAGCCTTGCCGTTCATGCCATTTCCTCCGTCAAAGTCGTTGGCCCACCGTCGGGACAACTGGCCGTGCGACCAATTTGCGACCCCGTCGACGGCACATCGCCACGAGCCAGCGCCGTTAAAATAGCAGTCATGCTGTCATAGGTCAGATCTTCATAATTGTCGGCATTGATCTGGACCATGGGGGCATTGGCACAGGCGCCGAGGCATTCGACTTCGGTCAAGGTGAACAGGCCGTCATGGCTATTAGCGCCTTTTTTCAGCCCGAAATCCTTCGCGGCGCGCATCACATCATCGCTGCCGCGCAACTGGCAAGGCGTGGTGCCGCAGACCTGCACATGATGGCGACCGACCGGCGCCAGATTGTACATGGTATAAAAACTCGCGACCTCATAAACCCGGATATAAGGCATGCCGAGCTGCCGGGCGACAAATTCGATGACTGGCACCGGCAGCCAGGCAGCGCCCGTCGCATCAGCAATCTGTCCCTGTGCCAGCCACAGCAACGGCATCACCGCCGATGCCTGGCGGCCTTCAGGGTAGAGGGCGACAACGCGCGCCGCTTCGCTGGCGTTGTCGGCGCTCCAGGAAAAACCACCGTCAAATTTTATAACGGGCCCGGCAACAGCATCGCTCATCAGCGCACAAACTCCACGCGCTCCACCCTATCGCCGGCAAAGCTGTAAATCGAAATCACCTCAAATGGCGCCACATCGGGTGCGCGACACACCTGTTCATGCAACACCACAATTTCGCCTATAGCATAGCGCGCGAGCACGACAGCATGATTTTGTGGATATTGCGCGAACAGCGCAGACAGGCCGGCGATGATCCCACCCCGACCGTCGCGCAGCACGGCACCGCGATAAACAGCCTCGACGGCGGCGTCGGTCATCAGCACTGCATAGCCAATAGCGTCGCCGCTGTTATAGCGATTCATCAAACGATCGACGAGCGCCAGTCGATCAGCGCCGGCCATTGCCATCCGCCAATGGTTCAGAGCCTGCTCAGCCCCAGCCGGACAAAAGCCCAGAACAGCGCGGCAACGACAAGCAGCAGGATGAAGTTCGTTGCCATGGACGGATGCGTCTGTTGCAAGAGAAACGCTGGCGACACCAGGAACGCCGTGATGGTTAGGTCTTCATGTCCTGAACTGCGCATTGATTGGGCTCCCCAGCGTTGATGCGACATATTGCCCGCAATGAACTGCCATGGTCAAGCATTTGCAGGACAATTTCTTTCAGACGTTTTTATCGCAACGATGTCAAAGGCCGGTTCGCTAGCGATCAACCTCACCAAAGACGATATCGAGCGAGCCAAGGATCGCTGGCGCATCCGCCAGCATATGCCCCTTGCAGAGAAAATCCATCGCCTGCAGATGCGCCATCCCCGTCGCCCGGACATGGCAACGCCAGGGCTTGTTGGTGCCATCGGCCACCAGGAAGATACCAAATTCACCCTTGGGGCTTTCGGTCGCCACATAGGTTTCACCTGTCGGCACGTGCAGGCCTTCGGTGTAAAGTTTGAAATGATGGATCAGCGCTTCCATCGACCGCTTCATCTCACCGCGCGACGGCGGGCTGACCTTGCGATCGAGCGTCGCGTGCCTGCCTTCCGGCATTTGCGCAACGCATTGCCGGATGATCCGCAGCGATTGCCGCATTTCATCCATCCGCACCATGAAGCGGGCATAGCAATCACCATCGTTCGACACCGGTACGTCGAAATCCATCCGGTCATAGACATCATAGGGCTGTGACTTGCGCAAATCCCAAGCAACGCCCGATGCACGGATGCAGGGGCCAGTAAACCCCCAGGCAATCGCATCCTCCTTGGAAATCACCCCGATATCGACGTTGCGTTGTTTGAAAATGCGGTTGTCGGCGACCAGCGCCTGCATGTCATCCAGCACCTTCAGATAGCCATCGGCCCAATCCTTGATGTCACCCAAAAGGCCATCGGGCAAATCCTGGTGCACACCCCCGGGGCGGAAATAGGCGGCATGGAAACGCGCGCCCGAAACGCGCTCGTAAAACCCCATGAGCTTTTCGCGTTCCTCGAACATCCATAGCACCGGCGTCATCGCACCGACATCGAGGGCGTGCGTCGTCGTGTTGAGGATATGGTTCAGAATCCGGGTGATTTCGGCAAACAGCACGCGGATATATTTTGCCCTGAGCGGGACTTCGATGCCGGCCAGTTTTTCAATGGCAAGTACATAACTGTGCTCCATGCACATCGGGCTGACATAATCCAGCCGGTCCATATAGGGCAGCGCCTGCAGATAGGTCTTGTATTCGATCAGTTTTTCGGTGCCGCGATGCAGCAAGCCTATGTGCGGATCGCAACGTTCGATGATTTCGCCGTCCAGTTCCATGACCAGCCGCAAGACGCCATGCGCCGCCGGGTGCTGGGGACCAAAATTGATCATGTAATTCTGGATGCTGTTGCCATCTTTTACGGGCGGCAACAGATCCTGCGTGTCATCGACCGTCCAGGCGGCGCCGGCCGGGGATAGCTCGGTCATTTCACCACCGCCTTTTCATCGCCGGGCAAGATATAATCAGCGCCTTCCCAAGGCGACAGAAAATCGAAACTGCGAAAATCCTGCGCCAGTTTCACGGGTTCATAAACAACGCGTTTATGCTCCTCGGAATAATGCACTTCGACATGGCCGGTGAGCGGAAAATCCTTGCGAAACGGATGCCCTTCAAAACCATAGTCGGTCAGGATCCGCCGCAGATCGGGGTTGCCGTCAAACAAAACGCCATAACAATCCCAGGTTTCCCGTTCATACCAGCCAGCGACGGGATAAAGTGCGGTCAGCGACGGCACAGGCGATCGATGATCAGTTGAAATTTTTACGCGCAGCCGCAGATTTTTGGCCATCGACAAAAGTTGATAGACAATCTCGAAGCGTTCGACACGGTCGGGGTAGTCTACCCCGCAAATATCGATGAGTTGATTGAACTTCAGTGCCGGATCGTCGCGCAGTTTGGTGATGACTTCGACCAGTCCGGCGCGCGTGATCGTCAGGCTGACGTCGCCGACATGGTCGACAATCTCGATGATCGCATCGCCCAGCAAGGCGCGCAGATGATCAGCAATGCCGTCCACGCCGGCCATCACCGGCCAGGACACGCATCCAACGACAGGCGCAATGGCGTTCAACGCTCAAAGCTCCCGACCCGGCGGATTTTGCGTTGCAGCGCAAGGATTCCGTACAATAATGCCTCGGCGGTCGGCGGGCAGCCGGGCACATAGATATCGACCGGCACGATCCGGTCACAGCCCCGAACCACCGAATAGCTATAGTGGTAATAGCCACCGCCATTGGCGCAGCTGCCCATCGAAATGACATAGCGTGGCTCGGCCATCTGATCGTAAACCCGGCGCAGGGCCGGCGCCATCTTGTTGCACAAGGTGCCGGCAACGATCATCACATCGGACTGGCGGGGTGATGCCCGTGGCGCCACGCCAAATCTTTCAAGATCATAGCGCGGCATGTTGACGTGGATCATTTCAACGGCACAACAGGCCAGCCCAAAGGTCATCCACCACAAGGAACCTGTGCGCGCCCAGTGGAAAATATCCTCGGTGGATGCAACAAGGAAGCCCTTGTCGCTGACTTCCTTATTGATATCCGCCAGAAACGCGTCGCGATTGCCGTCAGGCAATGCCAACCCCTGCAAAGGCTGGCCGCGCTCGGGCTGAATTTTGGTCGCAGCGATCATTCCCAATCCAATGCTCCGACATGCCAGGCATAGGCCAGGCCAAGCGACAATTCGCCCAGAAATTCCATCATCGCCCACCAGGCCGGCTGGCCACCCCAATGCAAGGACACGGCCCAGGGGAACAAAAATGCAGCCTCCAGATCGAAGACGATGAACAGGATGGCTACCAGGTAAAAACGCACATCGAATTGCCCCCGGCTGTCGCTGAAAGCCGGAAAGCCGCTTTCATATTCACTAAGCTTGACCGTGTCGGGCTTTGACGTGCCGGTCAGTTTCGATAGCATGATCGGCGCCCCGACAAAAATCAGGGCAAAGGCAATACCGACCGCGAGAAACAGCAGGATCGGCAGATATTGGCTGGCGATATCGGACATGGCGGGCGTTCTATGCCGCCACTGCCGCCGGGGCAAGCGTCAGCGCACCGCACCCGCCACCAGACGATGCAATTTCGACTGGATATTGCCATTGGCCGCAACGATTTCCGATCGCGTCACCATGGCATCGCCACCGCGATAATCGGTCACAAAGCCGCCAGCCTCGCGCACCAGCAAGATGCCAGCGGCAACATCCCAATATTGGAGGCCCGATTCCCAAAAGCCATCAAAGCGCCCAGCCGCCACCCAGGCGAGATCCAGCGCTGCCGCGCCAAAACGCCTGATTCCGGCAACTTCGGGCATTACGGCCGACAGGACGCCCGAAAACTCGTCGGCCTTGCCATGGCCATGATAGGGAATGCCGGTGGCAATGACGCAATCGACCATGTCGCGCCGCGCCGAAACCCGCAGCCGCCGATCCGACAGCCAGGCGCCGCGGCCTTTTTCGGCCCAGAAACTTTCGCCGGTCAGCGGTTGGTGGACAAGGCCGGCAACCACTTCGCCCTGCACTTCGGCAGCGATGGAAATCGCAAAATGCGGCATGCCATGCAAGAAGTTCGTTGTGCCATCCAAAGGATCGACGATCCAGCGGGCCTGGGTTTCGGCACCGATCGTTTCACCGGATTCCTCCATCATCAGTCCCCAGTCGGGGCGCGCATGACCGAGCACTTCGGCAATGGCCTGTTCGGCGGCGCGGTCGGCGTTGGAAACGAAATCGGCCGGGCCCTTTCGCGAAACCTGCAAGGCATCGACTTCATTGAAGTCCCGACGCAGCCGCGGCGCAGCCTTGCGCGCCGCCTTTTCCATCACGGTAATCAGGGCAGAATGGGCAACCATGGTAACTCCTCCCTACCCGCATGCAGATCGGGCCGGGGGTAAAAAATGTCAGGGAATCAGGCGATCAATCGGCGCGCCGCACATATTCCCGTTCATAGGTGTCAACGACGATCCTGGTGCCGGCGTTGATGAACGGCGGCACCATGACCCGGACGCCGTTTTCGAGCACAGCCGGTTTGTAACTTGACGACGCGGTCTGCCCCTTCACCACGGCTTCGGTATCGCGGATGACGGCCTCGATCGTGTCCGGAAGCTGCACTGAAATCGGTTTTTCGTCATAGGTTTCCATGACAACGTCCATGCCATCCTGCAAAAAATCGGCAGCATCACCGAGCAAGTCGCGAGGCAGCGAAATCTGATCGTAATTTTCCTTGTCCATGAACGTCAATTGTTCACCTTCGGCGAACAGAAATTGAAAATCACGCGTGTCGAGCCGGACTTTTTCCACCGATTCAGCCGAGCGAAACCGTTCGTTGGTCTTTCGGCCATCCATCAGGTTTTTCAATTCGACCTGCATATAGGCGCCGCCCTTGCCGGGCTGGGTATGCTGTATCTTTACGGCGCGCCACAGGCCGCCCTGATATTCAAGGATATTGCCGGGGCGGATTTCGACGCTGTTGATCTTCACGGAAGGGCATCTCTTTGCAACTGAATTGGCAGGCGGCAGCCCATAGACGCTTAGAGCGGTGCTGCCAACCATTGCCTATTTGGATGCGACCGCGGCTTTCAGATATGGCATGACGTCAATGTTGCGAAATCCGGGCGTCAGGCTGGCAAAATGGCGCAACCAGAACCCGTGGCCGGCACCATAGATAACCAGCACCCGGTCCCCGGGTTTTGTTACCTGCATCAGTTTCCCGAAAATCTTGGCATTGCGCAAATACCACATGGCGTTGAGATCGG